>JAJPIR010000033.1 GCA_021324675.1 Actinomycetota bacterium | reverse complement strand
CGGCGGCCAAGGTGGAGTTGGTGCGGGTGGAGCTCCCGGCAGGTGTGGCCACTCCCAAGCCCAACAGCACCCTGTCGATCCACGGGTATTCTGAAGCAGACACCTTCGGCGCCACCGTGTTGGGAGTACTTCCCAGCGTCGACCCGCGGCTCCAGACCCGGGGTATCCTGGTGAAGCTCAAAGGCGAAGCCGCGAAATTGCCCATCGGCCAGATGTTGTCGGCTGAGATACCCACCTCCGGCTCCGGCACGTTGGGTGTCATCTTGCCGCGGGCATCCCTCTTACGCCGCGACTCGCGGGTTTGGGTCTATCTGCAGACGGGGTCCGACACCTTCGTGCGCAAGGAAGTTCACGACTATCGCCCGGTGCCCAACGGCTGGTTCGTGCCGAAGGGGTTCGCCCCGGGTGATCATGTCGTTGCCGCAGGAGCCGCGGCCTTGCTCGGAGTCGAAAGTCCGGGAACCGCGGACACCGAGTAGGAGCCCATGGCTCGCGTCACGCGGCTCATACGCGCGCCCAGGCACAGGGATGTGCCCCGCCGCCGCAGGTGGCGGGCCTCCTGTGCAAAAACCAATGGTTTTTGCACGAGGCACGCTGGGCCGGGCATGGGTGCGACGCATGCGTCGCACGGGCGCACGCGGATGTGCGCCCCGGGCTTGCGCGCAGCAGGGATTGCGCAGCGCAATGACCGGATCCAGCGTTTGAAATCAGGTTGCTGAGGTGCTCGCCGCCATTATCCGCTGGTCGCTGCGCTTTCCTGTCGTGGTCTGCGCGCTGGCGTTGATTCTGGTGGTGTACGGCGGCATTGTGTTGACACGCTCGAAGTACGATGTCTTTCCCGAGTTCGTGCCGCCGCAAGCCAGTGTCCAGACCGAGGCGCCAGGATTCGTAGCTGAGCAGGTGGAGTTGCTGGTGACCCTGCCCATCGAGCAGGCCATCAGCGGTGCCAGTGGTGTGGAAGCGATCCGGTCCGAGACGATCTCGGGCCTTTCGGTGGTCACAGTGGTGTTTCAACCCACCATGGATCCGTACCGCTCGCGCCAGATCGTCGCCGAGGCGCTGTCCGAGGTGGCGGCCCGTTTGCCCGCCGGAGTCAGGTCGCCGAAACTGACACCGCTGGTGTCCTCCACCATGGACCTTCTGAAGCTGGGGTTCATGAGTCACCGGCTTTCGCCCATGCAGCTGCGCGACCTGGTGCAATGGACGATCCGGCCTCGATTGCTGGCTGTACCGGGCGTGGCCCGGGCGACTCTCTATGGAGGTGACGAGCGGCAGCTCCAGGTCGAAGTCGACCCCAAGGACTTGAGCGCGCACGATCTGTCCTTCAGTGACGTGGTGGCGGCGGTTCGATCCGCGACCGGGGTTCGGGGTGGGGGTTTTGTCGAGACCCCGAACCAACGGGTGATGATCGAGAGTGTAGGCCAGACCCTGACACCGGAGGAGCTCGGAGCCGCGGTCGTGCCCGGCTCGTCCGGGCCGCCGCTGCGTATCCGGGATTTCGCGACCGTGAAGGCGGGAGCGGCTCCGAAGTTCGGGGACACCCTCATCATGGGCAGGCCCGGTGTCATGTTAGGGCTGTCGAGTCAGTATGGCGCCAACACCCTGGAAGTGACCCGCGCGCTGGAGGCGGAGATCGACTCGCTGCGTCCGGCGCTCACTGCGCGTGGCGTGACCCTCTACTCGGGGCTGCATCGCCCGGCGAATTTTATCGAGAACGCCTTGAGCGGTGTGCGCCGGGACGTGGTGCTCGGCGCCGTGTTGATTGCGGTTCTGCTGTTCGTATTCCTGCGTGATCCCCGCAGCGTGGTGGTGGCGTTCGCCTCCATTCCGCTCGCCCTGTTGTCCGCGGTGATCGTGGTGAACGCCCTCGGGTGGACCATCAATACCATGACACTGGGAGGACTCGCCGTCGCGTTGGGTGTCGTGGTGGATGATGCCATCATCGATGTGGAAAATATCATACGGCGGTTGCGGAAGCATCGTACGAATGGTGACCGAGCGGCCAGCGAGGAAACCCCGGGTCGGGCAATCCCAAGCGGGAGCGGGGACGACAGGCCACGCGAGATCATTCATGCGGCCTCGCTCGAAGTGCGGGCGCCGGTCGTCTATGCGACCTTCGTGGTCGTCCTGGTGCTGGCGCCGATGTTGTTTCTGTCGGGACTGCAGGGAAGTTTCTTCGCACCCCTGGCGGCGTCGTTCATTTTCGCTACCCTGGCTTCCCTCGGGGTGGCCCTGACGGTCACTCCGGCAGCGTCGCTGTTGCTTCTGACGCGTGCGGGACAACACGGCGAGCCGGCCTGGCTCGCGTGGCTCAAAACCGTTCACCGGAAGGTCCTCCAGAGTTGGATGCCGCATCCTCGCGTGGTCCTTGCGGGCTCGCTCGCGGTGATGTTGTTGGCTTCGGCAGCGCTGCCGTTCTTCGGCGGGGAGTTGATGCCGCCCTTTCGCGAGGGCCACTTTGTCGTCCAGGCGGTGGCCACTCCCGGAACATCCCTGCAGGCGATGAAGGACCTGGGCAGGCAGGTTTCCCACGACCTGCTGACCATACCCGGCGTTGCCTGGGTGGAGGAGACCATCGGGCGTGCGGAGTCGGGAGAGGATACCTGGGAGCCCAACCAATCCGAGTTCCATGTCGAATTGGCGCGCATGTCGGGGCGCGACGAGCAGCGGATCCAGGATGCAATCCGCGCGGTGGCCGGGCACTACCCGAACCTCCAGACCGAGGTTCTGACGTTTCTGGGCGACCGCTTGAGCGAGTCGCTGTCCGGCGAAACCGCGCCTGTAGCGATCAATGTCTTCGGACCCGACCTGGACGAGTTGGATCGTGTCGCGGACCAGGTCGCCGCGGTCGTGCGTACCGTGCCTGGGGCCAGGGACGTGCAGGTGAAGGCGCCCTCCGGCGCACCGTTTCTGCGGGTCGAGCTGCGGCCGGAGCCGCTTCAGCAGTATGGTTTTACGGCCGCGGATGTGTTGGATACGGTGGAGACCGCATACCAGGGCACGACGGCCACTGAAGTCTATGACGCCAACAAAGTGATCGACCTGGTCGTGCGTCTGCCCGAGGCCGAGCGCATGGATCCGGAGGCGATCGGCTCGCTGTTGATTCGGGCAAGCTCCGGAGTGACCGTACCGCTGCGGGACCTGGCCAGAATTACCGCGACCGAAGGTCGCACGAGCATCATGCACGAGGGCGCCCGCAGACGGCAGGTCGTGAAGGTGAATCCCTCGGTATCCGACGTCGCCGGCTTCGTGAGGGCGGCGCGTACGGCGATCAATCAAAGTGTGAAGTTACCCGACTCTGTGTATCTGCAATTTACCGGTGTGGCGGAAGGGGAGGCCCAGGCCAGGCGCGAGGTCCTGCTCCACGCTGCAATCGCCGCGGTGGGGATCATTCTCCTGCTGTTGATTGCTTTTGAGGACGCGCGCACGGTGGTGTTGATCCTGGCAACGACGCCGTTCGCGTTGGTCGGCGGCGTGGTTGCCGTTGCCGTCACCGGCGGGACCCTGTCCATCGGCTCACTGGTGGGCTTTGTCACCCTGTTTGGGATCGTGGCCCGCAATGCCATTTTGCTGGTGGCGCACCTGGAGCACCTCGTCGCGGTCGAGGGCGCACCCTGGTCGCTGGAGACGGTGTTGCGCGGCGCGCACGAGCGGCTGGTGCCGATCCTGATGACGGCCCTGGTGACGGCCCTGGGCCTGGCACCCCTGGCCCTGGGAAGCGGTGAGACCGGCCGCGAGGTCCAGGGGCCGATGGCCACCGTCATCCTGGGCGGGCTGGTGACCTCGACCCTCATGAATCTGCTGGTCCTGCCGGTGCTGCTGTGGCGCTTCGGGCCTTTTGGAGCGGCTGCCACCGGACAGTCCTCGCCGAAAGCCGCAGGAGGCCGGTAGACTCGGGAGCGAGCCTGTGTGGTCGCCCCAAAGGATTTGCTGATGTCGCTTTACGGTCTGGCGGTATTCGCCGTGGTTTATGCGTTGGCGGTGGCCTCACCGGGGCCTGCCGTCGCGGCACTCGTCGCTCGTGTGCTCGGTCGTGGCACGCAGGGTGCCGCTGCCTTTATTGCAGGCCTCATGTTGGGCGATCTGGTCTGGTTCACGCTGGCCTGCACCGGACTGGCTGTGGTGGCGAGAACCGCCTACACCGTGTTTGTGGTTCTGAAGTTCGCCGGTGCCGCCTACCTCCTGTTTCTGGCATGGCGGCTGTGGACCGCGCCGGCGGCACCTCTGGCCGAAGGGGCGCAATCGGCCCAGCAACGCCCGACTCAGCTCTTTTTGGGCGCGCTGGCGCTCAACCTGGGCAATCCCAAGACCATGGCGTTCTTCCTGGCCATCCTGCCTACCGTGGTGGAGCTGAATCAGCTTTCGGCGGGACGCTTCTTTTCCATGGCAGCCGTCATGTGTTGCGTGTTGCCGCCGGTGTGTTTTGCATATGTCTTTTTTGCGAGCCGTGCGCGCAAGCATCTGTCGCGTCCCGAGTCCGTCCGCTGGGTACAGCGCGGTACAGGGGCGATCATGGCGGGAGCCGCCATTGCGGTGGCGACCCGGTAGCTGTCTGCGCCTGGCGCCGGCGGTCGACGGCCGGCGCCGATTTGCAGCCCTGCGGCTGGCCAAACCGCAATATCCGCCTGCCTGGCCCGTCTACCTAGGTAGATGGACGCCGCGCTCAGCCCCCATTTGACGAGTTCCGCCCAAGATCGCGAGATCGCCGCCACCGTGCGGCGCGAGCGCGGCCGGCTGATGGCTTTCATCCGCCGCCGGGTGTTGGACGCGGCCGAGGCGGAAGATGTGCTGCAGGAAGCCCTTTACGAGCTGGTGGCGGCCCATCGGCTGATGCAGCCGGTGGAGCAGGCGGGTGCCTGGCTCATGCGGGTGGCGCGTAATCGCATCATTGACCGTTTTCGGAAAAAGAAGCCCGAGCTGCTGGCGGACCAGGGCCTGGAGTTCCACGAAGACGAGGAGGGTGGCGGCAGCATCGAGGAGTTACTGCCGTCGCCGGACGACGGGCCGGATGCCCTGGTGATCCGCGAGCTCATGCTCGAGCAGATCGAGGAGGCGCTCAATGAGCTGCCCCGCGAGCAGCGCGAGGTGTT
>JAJPIR010000103.1 GCA_021324675.1 Actinomycetota bacterium | reverse complement strand
CGCAATCGGCTGACCAATCAGCGGCGCGATAGAAACAGCGCGGTCGTTATGCCAGGCGGTGGCATACACCGTCGCCTCGGTTGGGCCGTAGAGATTCGCTATCTGTGCACCTACTAATACGGCGTGGATGCTATGCATTGTCTGCTGGCTCAGCGCCTCTCCGGCCAACACCACGACATCGGCCTTGACGTGCATTCCACCGTGGGCCAATACCTGAGACAACGCCGAGGGCACCGCACTGATCAGGCTGCCACTCCACCCGGTATCCGAACGCTCGGTCAGCGCTAGCAGATTGGGCACCAGTTCCAGGCTGCCACCGCAGGCCAACGGTCCGAACATCTCAAAAACCGAGACATCAAAATTCAGCGACGTTGAGGCCAATACCCGAGACAATCCCGCACGGCCGAAGCTCGACACCGCCCAGCTCACAAGATTGGCTACGCCGGTGTGGGAGGTGGTGACGCCTTTGGGGGTGCCGGTGGAGCCGGAGGTGTAGATCACGTAGGCGGGGTGTTGGGGCAACAGGGGTCTGATGCGGTCGGTGTTGGTGGGGTTGGTGTCCGGGCAGGTGTTCAGGGCTGCCACGGTGCCGGGATCGTCGATCACCAGTGGTGCGCTGACCGTGTTTGCGGGGAGGTGGTCTTGGGTGTGGGTGGTGGTCAGCAGTAGTGCTGGTTGGGCATCGGTGAGCATGAACTCAATCCGGGCTGGTGGGTAGTCCGGGTCGAGCGGTAGGTAGGCAGCACCTGTTTTGAGTACCGCCAAGACCGATACCACTAGCTCGACTGAGGAGCGGGGCAGGGCCAGGGCGACGAGCTGTTCGGGACCGACGTCGTGGGCAATCATTAAATGAGCTAGCTGGTTGGCCGCGGTGTTGAGCTGGGCGTAGGTCAGTGTGGTGTCCCCGAAGATCACGGCGGTGTTGTTCGGGGTGCGGGTGACTTGCTGTTCAAACAACACGGGTAGACAGGTAGGGGAAATGGGGATGGTGGTGTTGTTGTAGTCGATGAGCAGCTGGTGGCGTTCCTCGGGGAAAAGCAGATCGATGCTGCTAATCGGCATGTCGGGATCGGTGGCTACCGATTCGAGGAGGTGTACCCAGCGGGTGAACAGTGTGTCGATGGTGGCGGCGGTGAACAGGTCAGTAGCGTATTCGATAACCCCGTCCACGCCGTCTGGCTTGCCGTCTGGGCCGTATTGTTCCCACAGATGAAAAGATAGATCGAATTTAGCGGTACCGGTAGAGGCAAAGACCAGGCTGGTGTCCAGGCCGGGCAAAGCGAAGTCAGCTTTAGGGGTGTTTTGTAGTGCGAGCGCGATTTGAAACAGTGGATGGTGAGCTAGGGAGCGGGTAGGGTTGAGGACTTCCACCAAATATTCGAAAGGAATGTCTTGATGTGCATAGGCTGCCAGCGCGGTCTCGCGGACCCGGGAAACAAGTTGTCGGAAGCTGGGGTGGCCGGAGATGTCAGTGCGCAACACTAAGGTGTTGACGAAAAACCCGACGAGGTTGTCGAGGGCTTGGTCGGTGCGCCCGGCGATGGGCGATCCAATCGGGATGTCGTTGCCCGCGCCCAGTTTACCCAGTAGAGCGGCCAGCCCGGCTTGCAAGACCATAAACAGACTCGCCCCGGTGTGACGGGCCAATTCCCGCAACTGCTCATGCAAACCAGCCTCGAACCGAACGGTGAGGTAATCACCCCGGTAGGAGGTCACCGGTGGGCGGGGCCGGTCAGTCGGCAACGACAGCTGATCAGGCAGCCCAGCCAACGCCTGGGCCCAATACGCCATCTGGGCAGCAAACAGGCTGTTCGAATCCGTGTGATCACCCAACAACTGGTGCTGCCACAGGGTGTAGTCAGCGTATTGCACCGGCAACGGCGCCCACTCCGGCGCGCGGTCTTGACAGAAGGCAATGTATGCCGTAGCCAAATCACGGGCCAGCGGGCCCATCGACCAGCCATCCCCCGCGATATGGTGCACCAGGAGCAATAACACCTGCTCATCCGGTTCCACGACGAACAATTCGGCACGCAGTGGTATTTCGGTGGCCAAATCAAACCCATACCGTGCCGAGGCCGTTAAGGCCTCCGTCAGCTGCGCTGAAGTCGTCTGAGTCACCCCTAGTGTGGGGCAGGCAGACTCAGGATCGAGGACCTGCTGATAGGGCACTCCCTCAATCTGCGGAAAGACGGTCCGCAGGCTTTCATGCCGAGCGGTCACCTCAGCCAACGCCGCCTGCAACGCTGCCCGATCCACCTCGCCTCGCAGCCGCAAAGCCAGGGCTATGTTGTAGGTGGCACTGGGACCTTCCATCTGATGCAAAAACCACAACCGTCGCTGAGCAAACGACAGCGGCACCCGCTCCGGACGCTTCTGAGGAATTAACGCCAACCGGGCCTGCCCCGCTGCTGCCAAACACACCGCCACCCCCGCCGGTGTCGAGTTCTCAAACAGCGTGCGCAATTCCAGCTCCACACCCAAAGTGGCGCGAATCCGAGCAATCAGTCGAGTGGCCAACAACGAATGCCCACCCAAATCGAAGAAGTCATCATCGACACCCACCCCCACCACGCCCAACACCTCAGCAAACAACTCCACCAGTAATTGCTCTTGAGGCGTCCGCGGCGCCCGACCAGCCGCAGCCGACCCCCACCCCGGAGCCGGCAACGCCTCCCGATCCAACTTCCCATTCGGCGTCAACGGCAACTCATCCACCACCACCACCGCCGGCACCATGTACTCCGGCAACCGCGCTTGCGCCCACTGCCGGAGCACATCCCCGCGGCATCCCTTATCGGCAGCCACCACATACGCCACCAACCGGATGTGCTCAGATTGGTCTTTACTGACAATCACTGCCGCCTGCGCTACACCGGGATGTTTTGTGAGCAGGTTTTCGATTTCGCCGGGCTCAATCCGGAATCCCCGGATCTTCACCTGGTCATCAGCCCGCCCAACGAATTCCAGGTCCCCATCAGGGCGCCATCGGACCAAATCACCCGTCCGATACATCCGGTCGCCCTCCGGCCCGAACGGGCAAGCCACAAACCGTTGCGCGGTCAGACCAGGTCGTCTTAAATAACCGCGAGCCAACCCCGGCCCAGCGACATACAATTCACCTATCACACCCGGAGGAGCTAGATGCAGTGCGGTATCGAGCACGTAGGCACGAAGGTCGGGGATGGCAGCGCCGATAACGCTGGCTGTTTCTGCGGTGCAGTGGCGATTGAGTGTGAAGCGAGTAACGTGCACGGTAGTTTCGGTGATGCCGTACATGTTGACTAAGACTGGTGTCTGATCAGGATGGTGATGGTACCATTCATGTAGTCGGCTAGGTATCAATGCCTCGCCACCGAAGATTACGGTACGCAAGGCCAGCGATCGCCCAAGGGCTGGGTTGTCAGCTTCCGTCTGCATTAATTGATAAAATGCTGATGGGGTTTGGTTGAGGATGGTTACCCTCTGACTGGTCAATAGCTCGAGAAAATCGTGCGGAGAACGGCTAACCTCGTAAGGGACAATGACGAGATGACTACCGTGTAGAAGTGCCCCCCAGATCTCCCAGACGGAAAAGTCAAACGCGTAAGAATGAAACAGTGTCCATACGTCGTCGGCGTTAAAATTAAACCATTGTCGGGTTGCGCTAAATAGCCGTACCACATTCTCGTGACAGACCACGACGCCTTTAGGAATGCCAGTGGAACCGGAGGTGTAGATCACATACGCGGGATGCTGCGGGGTGAGGGGGGTCGTGCGATGAGTGTTGGTGGGATCGACGTGCTCGCAGCCGGCCAGAGTGGCGCAGGCGCAGGTATCGGGGTAATCGAGTAGTAGCTGAGGGATGGTGGTATCTCTGGGGATACACGCCACGGCTTGTTCGCAAGTGAGCAACATGGTTGGTTGGGCGTCGCCGAGCATGAACTCGATTCGTGCGGGCGGATAGTGAGGGTCCACCGGCATATAGGCGGCGCCGGTTTTAAGGACAGCCACGATGGCGAGTACCAGGTCGATGGAACGAGGCAGGACTAGAGCCACGATTTGCTCCGGTCCTACACCCCGGTTAATGAGCGCGTGGGCGAGTTGATTGGCCCTGGTGTTGAGTTGGTGATAGGTTAGGGTGACATCACCAAAGATTACCGCGTTAGCGTGGGGCGTGTCGTGAGCTTGGTTTTGGAACAACACCGGCAATGTCGCTTGATGTATTGGATGCGCAAAATCGAGGTAATCAAAAAGTAGTCGAGCACTCTCGCTTGGACTAAGCAAGTTAATCCGACCAAGCGGCGTGTCGGGCTCGGTGGCAGTGACGGTGTCGAGCAACGTTAGGAAATGGTG
>JAJPIR010000275.1 GCA_021324675.1 Actinomycetota bacterium | reverse complement strand
GAGACCTGCTTGCAGGGTCGAGGCGTTGGTTCGGAGACCTGCTTGCAGGGTCGAGGCGTTGGTTCGGAGACCTGCTTGCAGGGTGAAGGCATCACTTCCGCCATCAGAAGTAGCCCTCGCGCTTGCGGTCTTCCATTGCGGCTTCGGACAGCCGGTCGTCGGCTCGGGTTGCTCCGCGCTCGGTGATCCGGCTGGTGGTCAGCTCAGCAAGCACCTCTTCGATGGTGGTGGCGCAGGACTCGACCGCACCGGTGCACGAGGCGTCGCCGACAGTGCGGTAGCGCACCGACTTCGTGACGACCTGCTCACCGTCGCGGGGGCCACCCCACTCGCCGGCGGTGAGCCACATCCCGTCCCGGGCGAACACTTCCCGTTCATGCGCAAAGTAGATGCTGGGAACTGGCACGTCGCGGCGGGCGATGTACGTCCAGACGTCCAGTTCAGTCCAGTTCGACAGAGGAAAGACCCGCACGTGCTCGCCAGCGACGTGCCGGCCGTTGTAGAGATTCCACAGCTCCGGACGCTGCCGCCGGGGATCCCAGCCGCCGAAGGCGTCGCGCAAGCTGACGATGCGTTCCTTGGCCCGCGCCCGATCCTCGTCGCGCCGGGCACCGCCGAAGACGGCGTCGAAACGGTACTCGGCAATGGTGTCCAGCAGTGGGACGATCTGCAGCGGGTTGCGGGTGCCATCGGGGCGTTCGGTCAACCGCCCGTCGTCGATCCAGTCCTGCACGGCTGCCACGTGCAGCCGTAGCCCCAGGTCGGTGACGAGCCGATCCCGGTAGGCGATCACCTCGGGGAAGTTGTGCCCGGTATCGACGTGCAAGAGCGGGAACGGCAGGGGCGCCGGGTGCATCGCCCGCCGTGCCAGGTGCAGCAGGACCGCAGAGTCCTTGCCTCCTGAGAACAGCAGCACCGGGCGATCGAACTCGGCGACCACCTCACGGATGATGTGCACCGCTTCTGATTCCAGCGCTGCCAGGTGATCTACGCCTACTGCGGCCGGTGCCGCCATAGTGGCCGTCACCCCAACCCCCTCTCGATCAGCAGATCCAGGACCCGCCGTGCCGCGGTGGTGACGTCCATACCGGTGGTGTCCAACCGCAGATCCGGCTTGTCTGGCTCCTCGTAGGGATCGTCCAGGCCGGTCATGCCGGTCAGCTCACCCGCGGCCGCGCGAGCATAGAGTCCTTTCACGTCCCGGCGGGTGCACTCCGCTAACGGCGTGGCCACGTACACCTCCAGGTAACTGGTGGCACGTGCATCGTGCCGGGCTCGCACCTCGTCGCGGGTGGCCGCGTAGGGCGCGATCACCGGAACCAGCGTGATGACGCCGTGCCGGGCCAGCAACTCGGCCACAAATCCGACCCGGCGGACGTGGACATCCCGGTCTTGCCGGGAAAACCCCAGCCCGGCCGACAGGCCCCGGCGTAGCTCGTCGCCGTCTAGCACTTCCACCTCGTGACCGGCGGCACGCAGTTGCCCGGCGACCGCCTCAGCGATGGTCGTCTTGCCCGCCCCGGAAAGGCCGGTGAGCCACACGGTCGCCCCGCGGCTCACGTGTGTATCCCGCATTCGGTCTTGGCCGAGCCGGCCCAGCGCCCGGCGCGGTCGTGATCCCCGATGGCCACCGCGCGGGTGCACGGGGCACAGCCGATCGATGGGTACCCGGCGCTGCGTAGCGGATTGACCAGGATGCCGTGTTCGGCGATGTAGCTGGCGACGTCGGTGTCGGTCCATGCCGCGATCGGAGCGACCTTGACCTTGCCTCGCTTGGCGTCGTAGGACACCATCGGTGTCCCGGCTCGCCCGGGTGCCTCAACCCGGCGTAGGCCGGTGGCCCACGCGTCATAGCGGGCCAATGCACGATCCAGCGGGGCTACCTTGCGCAGGGCGCAGCACAGGTCGGGATCGCGGTCATGCAGCCGCGGCCCGTGCCGGGCGTCCTGCTCGGCGACGGTGTGGCGCGGTGTCACGGTGATCAGGTTGACATCGTAAGTCGCCGCGACGGCATCACGCGTGCCCAACGTCTCGGTGAAGTGGTAGCCGGTGTCCAGGAACAGAACGTCGATGCCTGGGGCGATGCGCGACACCAGGTGCACCAGGACCGCGTCCTGCATGGACGACGCCACCACCAATCGGGTGCCGAAGGTCTGCACCGCCCAGCGCACGACGTCCTGCGCCGGGGCGGATGCCAGCTCCCGTCCGGCGCGCTCCACCAGCTGCTCCAGGTCAGTGGTCATGCGTGACCTGCGCGACGAGTCCCACCAGGCGCACGACGAAGACCCGCTGGCAGTCCGCGCAGCGCCATGCTGCGGGAGGCTGCGCTTCCGGGTGCAGGTCCTGCTCCCCGCAATACGGGCAATAGAAGGGGACCGCCCGACCCTCAGTCATCGCAAGGCGCTTTCGTCCGCCCGCGCTACCCACTGCGCGAACCGCTCACCCGGGCCACGCTGCTGGGCGTAACCACGGACCACCCGCTCCACGTAGCTGGCCAGCTCCGTGGAGGTGACCTTGTGCCCGCGTAGCTTGCGGCCGAACCCGCTGTCCAACCCGAGCCCCCCGCCCAGATGCACCTGGAAACCTTCAATCTGGTTGCCCTGCGCGTCGGTGACCAGCTGGCCCTTGAGCCCGATATCGGCGACCTGGATCCGGGCACAGGAGTTCGGACAGCCGTTGAGGTGCACCGACACTGGAGTGTCCAGAGTGGATTGAAGATCGGCTAGCCGCTGCTCGAGCTCAGCGACCAGGGCGATTGCCCGATTCTTGGTGTCCACGATGGCCAGCTTGCAGAATTCGATACCGGTGCAGGCCATCACCGCACGCCGCCACGGACTGGGGTCGGCGCGCAATCCCAGCTGGTTCAGCTCGGCAACCAGCCCGTCTACTTCGGACTGAGCGACATCGAGCACGACGAGTTTCTGGTACGGCGTCAACCGGACTCGGGTGCACCCGGCCCGTTCGGCCACTTTGGCCACGTCGACCAGCGTGGTGCCAGAGACCCGCCCCGCCGCGGCGGCGACTCCGATGTAGAACTTGCCGTCGTGCTGGCGGTGCACCCCGATGTGGTCGATGGGTGCGGGTGGCGGCTGCGGAGCAGGGCCGTCAACGAGCGGCCGGTGCAAATACTCGGTTTCCAGCACCTCGCGGAACCGGGCCGCGCCCCAGTCGGCGATGAGGAATTTGATCCGGGCTCGGTGACGCAGCCGCCGGTAGCCGTAGTCCCGGAACACCGCAGTCACCCCAGCCCAGACCTCGGGCACTTCGTCTCGCGGCACCCATGCGCCAAGTCGTTGCGCAATCTTCGGGTTGGTCGACAGGCCACCGCCGACCCACAGATCGAAGCCCGGGCCGTACTGCGGATGCACCACGCCGACGAACGAGATGTCGTTGACCTCATGCGCGACGTCCTGCAGGCCCGAGATCGCAGTCTTGTACTTGCGGGGCAGGTTGGAGAACTCGCGGCTACCGATGTAGCGTCGCTTGATCTCCTCAATGGCCGGGGTACCGTCGATGATCTCCTCAGCCGCGATGCCTGCGACCGGCGAGCCCAGCACCACCCGGGGGCAGTCACCGCACGCCTCGGTGGTGGACAGCCCGACAGCCTCCAGCTGCTCCCAGATCGCGGGCACGTCTTCGATCCGGATCCAGTGATACTGGATGTTCTGCCGGTCGGTGATGTCGGCGGTGTCACGGGCGTAAAGCCGGGATATGTCGCCGACCACGCGCAGCTGCTCGGTGGTCAGTGCGCCACCGTCGATGCGTACCCGCATCATGAAGTAGCAGTCGTCCAGTTCCTCGGGCTCCAGCGTGCCGGTGCGCCCACCGTCGATACCCGGCCGGCGTTGGGTGTACAACCCCCACCACCGGAACCGGCCGCGCAGGTCCGCGGGGTCGATCGAGTCGAAGCCCCGGTGCGCGTAGATCGTTTCGATGCGGCGCCGGACGTTGAGCCCGTCGTCGTCTTTCTTGGTCCGTTCATTCGGGTTGAGCGGTTCGCGATGACCCACCGCCCACTGGCCCTCTCCACGTCGGGCCTTTCTCGTGGACGTGATTGGCGCTGGTCGGGTTGGTGCAGCCATCTGGGTGCCTCCGTGAAGGGAGCACCGGCGTGCGGGGCAGCCGTTACCAGGTCGTCGCTAGCCCGGTGCCCGGCGCACCCGGCGCCGGTGGGACAGCAGGCGGGCGGGGCGTCAGATCAGCGGGCGGCACAGCGCGCTAGATACCCGGACGTAGTCCACGTGGCGGCGAGCCACCAGTAACAGTCCGAGTCCGGCCACTCCACCAGGTTGCCACCATCAGTCAGCCACGACTACCGGCGTTCGGATGTTGAGACAATGTCCACGTGGTTGCGCTGCCCTCCGGCGACTTGGCCCCTGCTGACGGCATGCTGCCTGCTGCTGCGCTGGATGGGCTGGCTGGCCGGCCGTTCGGGGTGTACGTGCACGTTCCATTCTGCGCCACCCGGTGCGGCTACTGCGACTTCAACACCTACACCCCGGGGGAGCTGGGTGCGTCGTCATCGCCGCGGGCTTGGCTGGATGCGCTGCGCCAGGAACTCGACCTTGCGGTCCGGGTATTCGGCGACCCAGTGTCGGCCGACACGGTCTTCGTGGGCGGTGGCACCCCATCGCTACTAGGCGCGGCCGGCCTGGCAGAGGTGTTGGACGCCGTCCGGCACTCCCTGGGCGTGACCCCGGGAGCTGAGATAACCACCGAGGCCAACCCGGAATCCACCGGACCGGAATTCTTCGCCGGGATCGCCGCAGCCGGCTATACCCGAGTCTCGCTAGGCATGCAGAGCACCGCGCACCACGTGCTGGCCGTGCTGGGCCGCTCGCATACCCCTGGCCGGCCGGTGGCCGCGGCGGCGCAGGCCCGCGCCGCCGGGCTCGCGCATGTCAGTCTTGATCTGATCTATGGAACGCCGGGGGAGACCCGCGACGACCTCAACGCCTCGCTGGAGGCGGCGGTAGCTGCGGGGGTGGATCACATCTCGGCCTACGCACTGGTTGTTGAGGCAGGTACCGCGCTGGCCCGGCGGGTGGCCCGGGGGGAACTGCCCGCACCGGACGACGACGTGCTCGCCGAGCGCTACGAGCAGATCGATGCAGCGCTGTCTGCGGCCGGGCTGCGCTGGTACGAGGTGTCGAACTGGGCTCAGTCGGCTCAGTCCCAGTGTCGGCACAATCTGGGCTACTGGGCTGGCGGGAACTGGTGGGGAGCCGGTCCGGGGGCGCACTCCCATGTCGGTGGAGTGCGCTGGTGGAACGTCAAGCATCCGGCGCGCTACGCGGCGATGCTGGCGTCCGGCCGCTCCCCGGCGGCTGGGCGGGAAAACCTCACCCCGGAGCAGCGCTACACCGAGCAAGTCATGCTCGGGCTGCGCTTAGCTGACGGCCTGCCGCTGGAGGTGCTGCAGCCGCCCGGGCGCGCCGCTGCCGATCGTGCCCGCGCCGACGGCCTAGCCACTGTGATGGCGGGGGACCGGTTGGTGCTGACCCTCCGCGGGCGCCTGCTCACCGACGCCGTCGTGCGTGACCTGCTCGTAGCCAACCCTGGCATGTCTCCATGTCAGGACTCTTAGCGGCGGAGCAAGTCGAGGTCGAGGATGCGGATGTTGAGGGTGGTGCGTTGCTGGAGGGCAGCGCGCAACGCACGGTGTAGGCCCTCCTCCAAAAACAGCTCGCCGCACCAACGCACCGCGTGCGGGAACAGGTCACCGGGCAAGGTGGGATCGTCAGACAGGAGCCGGGCCAGGTCGACCACCGTCGTGGTAGTGATCAGATCTGCCAGCGGGATCTGCTGGGGCGGGATGTGCGCCCAGTCCTTCATAGAAAACCCGTGTTCGGGATAGGGACGACCGTGCCGGACTTCCTTGAAGATCACAGTCGGCGCTCACCTCCGTCCCCCGCTTGCCCAACCAGCGTATCGGGCGCCTCGGCGGGTTCCGGCGCCTACGCGCGCAGCGCATTAGACTCGGTGGACAGGCCGTTGCCGGTATCCGAGACCAGCGAGAGGGAGGTGACGTGAACGCCGAAGAGCGCCGGTTCGCGGTGCTGCGTGCCATCGTCACCGACTACGTCGCCACCCATGAGCCGGTCGCGTCCCGGTCCCTGGTGGAGCGGCACCAGTTCGGGGTGTCCAGCGCCACCATCCGTAACGACATGGTGGCCCTCGAAGAGGAGGGCTACATCATCCAGCCGCACACCAGCGCCGGTCGGGTGCCCACCGACAAGGGCTACCGGTTGTTCGTCGATCGGTTGTCGGAGGTCAAGCCACTGTCGGTAGCCGAGCGCCGTGCGGTGCAAAGCTTCCTGCAGGGTGCGGTCGACCTCGATGACGTGCTGCGCCGCAGCGTGCGGCTACTTGCCCAGCTCACCCGGCACGTGGCGGTGATCCAGTATCCCACGCTGAGCCGCTCGACAGTGCGTCATCTTGAAGTGCTCGCGGTGACCCCGGCTCGGTTGATGCTGGTGCTCATCACCGACTCGGGCCGCGTCGACCAGCGCTTGCTCGATCTGGGTGACGTCATCACCGAGGAACAAGTGGCATACCTGCGCACGTTGCTCAACCAGGCGCTGGCCGGACGCCGGTTGGCGGTTGCCTCAGCGGCGGTGGCCGAGCTGCCTGAGCAGGCTCCCACCGAGCTCCGGGACGCGATGACCCGGGTCTCGACGGTACTGATCGAAACGTTGGTGGAGCATCCGGAGGAGCGCATGCTCCTGGGGGGCACCGCCAATCTGACGCGTAATGCCGCCGACTTCCCGGGCTCACTACGCCAGGTGCTTGAGGCATTGGAGGAGCAGGTGGTGGTGCTCAAGTTGCTGGCTGCAGCCAAGGACCCGGGCACTATAACGGTGCGGATTGGTGAAGAGAACGAGGCCGAAGAGATGCGCAGTACGTCGTTGGTGTCGATCGGCTATGCCTCGCACGGCACCGTGCTCGGGGGTATGGGCGTGGTAGGACCAACCAGAATGGACTATCCGGGCACCATTGCTGCGGTGCGCGCGGTAGCACGGTATGTAGGGGAGATCTTGACCACCCGTTGAGCGGGGGTACGGCTCAACGGCATGTACAGCGACATGTACGACAAGACCGCAGCGTTGGGCTGCGGCAGGAGGACGCCAGCGTGGCCAGGGACTACTACGCGATCCTGGGCGTGCCCCGGGACGCCAGCGCGGACCAGATCAAGCGTGCGTACCGCAAGCTGGCGCGCGAGCTGCACCCCGACGTCAACCCCGACAAGGCGGCTGCGCAGCGTTTCCAGGAAGTTACCGCTGCTTACGAGGTGCTGACCGACCCGCAGAAACGTCAGATCGTCGACCTTGGTGGGGACCCGCTGGAACCTGCGGGCCGCGCTGCTGGAGGTGATCCATTCGCCGGTTTCGGTTTCGGCGACATCATGGACGCTTTCTTCGGCGCTGGTGCCGGGCCCGGCGCGCGCCGGGGGCCGCGCAGCCGGGTGCAAAGCGGTTCGGACGCGCTGATCCGGCTGCAGCTGACGCTCGAAGAGTGCGCCAGCGGGGCGTCCCGTGAGCTCACCGTGGATACCGCGGTGTTGTGCAACGAATGCAGCGGTTCCGGTTGCGCGCCGGGCACCCGCCCGCAGACCTGCGATACCTGCGGCGGGGCTGGTGAAGTACAGAACGTGCAGCGGACCTTCCTCGGTCAAGTCATGACCTCGCGGCCGTGCCCGGTGTGCCGCGGCATCGGCGAGGTCATCCCGTACCCCTGCCGCCAGTGCGGTGGGGATGGGCGGATCCGAGCTCGCCGTAATGTCACTGCGAAGGTACCCGCCGGAGTGGGCGATGGGATGCGGATCCGGCTGGCCGGTCAAGGCGAGGTCGGCCCGGGTGGCGGTCCACCGGGCGATCTCTACGTCGAGGTGCAGGAGGTCCCGCACGAGACGTTCACTCGGGACGGTGCCGATCTGCACTGCACCGTGCGGGTTCCCATGACCGCCGCGGCCCTGGGGACCACCGTCATGTTGGACACCCTCGACGGTACCGAGGAGGTCCGGGTAGAACCGGGCACGCAGTGCGCAACTGTGCTGACCCTGCGCGGCAGGGGCATGCCCCGGCTGCGCAGTACCGGCCGCGCCGAGGGGCGTGGTGACCTGTTCGTCCATCTCGACGTCGTCACCCCCACGCGGCTGGATGCCCGGCAGATTGAGCTGCTCCGCGAACTCGCCATCCTGCGTGGTGAGGAGCAGGCAGAGCTGACCGTCAACGGCCGCGCGGGCAGCTTGTTCTCCCGGCTGCGGGACACACTCGGCGGCCGCTGATGGCTGCCGGGCGCTCGTGAGCATCCTGCCGGTCTTTCTCGCTGAGCAGCTGCCACCCGAGGGTGCCGAGACGATGCTGGACGGACCGGAGGGCAGGCATGCCGCGACCGTAAGGCGGTTACGCGCTGGTGAGCGCATGACGCTCGCCGACGGCCGTGGCGGGCTGGCCCTGTGTGAGGTGCTTGGCGTCGGCCGGGATCAGCTGCAGCTGCGGGTGCTGCGGCGGGCCAGCGAGCCGGCTCCGGAGTTGCAGGTGACCTTGGCGCAGGCCCTGATCAAGGGTCAGCGGGGGGAGCTGGCGGTGGAGCTGGCCGTCGAGGCCGGGGTGGATGCGGTAGTGCCCTGGCGCGCGAACCGCTGCGTGGCCCACTGGGACTGCGGGTCCCGCGGGGGCAAGGCTCTCGCCCGCTGGCAACAGACTGCCCGGGAAGCCGCCAAGCAGTCTCGCCGTGCCTGGGTTCCGCCGGTGGCCGAACCGGTGACCACCACGGAACTCGCGCAGCGCTGCGCCGCCGCTGCTGGATGCCTGGTACTGCACGAGGCCGCCACCGGGACGCTGCCCTCGGTGTCCCTACCGGCCACAGGAGAGCTCTTGCTGGTGGTCGGCCCTGAGGGTGGCCTCACCGACACCGAATTGGCCACCCTCGTCGCGGCTGGTGGCCAGCCGGTGCGGCTGGGGCCGGCGGTATTGCGTTCCTCCAGTGCCGGTGCGGTAGCTCTCGGTGCAATAGGAGCGCTCTCCCAACGCTGGCGCCTGGGTCATTCAGGTGATATTTGGCCTGTCGAGTCCACGAAAGCCTTACATTAAGTGTGCAAGGCCGGATGGGCCACCTGATTGAGTAAGAGCTCATACCGGACTAGCCGGGCCTCGAAGGCTCCGCCGGGCACCTCCCCCCTCGGTCCGGCGGCGCTGCGTCGCGGTGGGACAGCCCCCAGTTTCCGCCGCGGCGCGGCATCCGGGTGCGCATCCGGCAATCTTGCGGCAATGTTGTTTTTAGGCAACTGTTGTTGCCCAACAGCGCATGCTGCACAGTCGCAAATCCCCACCCAGTGGACTCCGGTGTCGGCTAGCATCGGGTCCCACCGGTTGATTCGAGATGCGCGAGAGCGCAGAAAGTTAGGACCAACACCGACGTGACCCCTACCCCCGTGGAGGGTGCCTCATCGTCCGGTTCAGAGACGATGCAGCCCGTAACGGTCCAGTCGAAAGTAGTGATCCCGGAATCCGCCGTGCTGGCCCTGCTGGGATCCCGCGACGAGAACCTCAAGGTCATCGAGGACCTGCTCGCGGCCGATGTGCATGTGCGAGGCAACGAGGTCACCCTCTCGGGCGCCCCAGCAGACGTGGCATACGCCGAGCGGGCTTTCAGCGAGCTGGTCATTTTGGCGCGCCGCGGCCAGCAGCTGGGCACAGATGCGGTGCGAACGGCCCTGGCGATGCTCGCCCAAGGGCATACCGAGTCGCCCGCCGAGGTGCTCAGCCTGGACATCCTGTCCCGGCGCGGCCGCACCATCCGACCCAAGACGCTCAATCAGAAGCGCTACGTCGATGCCATCGATCGCTACACGATCGTGTTCGGCATCGGACCAGCCGGGACCGGCAAGACTTACCTGGCCATGGCCAAGGCGGTGCAGGCGTTGCAGGCCAAGCAGGTCAGCCGGATCATTTTGACCCGGCCGGCGGTTGAGGCGGGGGAGCGGTTGGGTTTCCTGCCCGGTACCCTCTACGAGAAGATCGACCCGTACCTGCGCCCGCTGTATGACGCGCTGCACGACATGCTCGACCCCGAGTCCATCCCCAAACTGATGGCTGCCGGCACCATCGAGGTCGCCCCGTTGGCCTATATGCGGGGCCGCACCCTCAATGACGCCTTCATCATCCTCGATGAGGCCCAAAACACCACTCCAGAGCAGATGAAGATGTTTTTGACCCGGTTGGGCTTCGGCTCGAAGGTCGTGGTCACCGGCGATGTTACGCAGATTGACTTGCCAGGCGGTCAGGTGTCTGGGCTACGTATCGTCCAGCACATCCTCGACGGGGTCGATGACGTGCACTTCGCTGAGCTGTCCAGTGCCGATGTAGTCCGTCACCGGCTGGTCACGGAAATCGTCGACGCCTACGCACGGTGGGACGCTCTTGCGGACAGTGCTGGGGCGCGTCCCGTGCCCAACCGTAGCGAGCGTCGCCGGAGGCGGTGAGGCGTCGATGGGTGTCGAGATTGCCAACGAGTCCGGGACGGCGGTCGCCGAAGCATCGATCGCGGCTGCGGCGCGTTTTGCCATGGATCGGATGGGCGTCAGCCCGCTAGCCGAGCTGTCCATGCTGCTCGTCGCCGCGCCGGTGATGGCGGATCTGCATCAGCGGTGGATGGATCTGCCCGGACCCACCGACGTGATGGCGTTCCCCATGGATGAAACGGACGAAGGGGGACTGCTGGGAGGCGGCAGGCCCGACAGCCCTCCGGGTGGACCCGAGCTACTCGGTGACATCGTGCTATGCCCTGATGTCGCCATCGAGCAGGCAGCCGCAGCGGGCCACTCGCTGCTTGACGAACTGCAACTGCTGACCGTGCACGGCGTCTTGCACCTGCTGGGTTATGACCATGCCGACCCTAGCCAAGAGCAGGAAATGTTCGAGCTGCAAGATCGCATCCTCGAGGATTTCCGGCACGCCGACCGGGCCGCTCGCCGCCGGATCGCCCAGCGAGACGCGGACACCCGGCTGTTAGGGGTGGTCGGTCTGGACGGGCCGGAGGATTCCGGCCCGCAGCGGTAAACGCACCGGCTGCGCGGCGCTGATGTCCTCGGCGGTGCTGCTCGTGCCGGCTGCCACCTTGGTGCTGGCAGCCGGGGGATTCGCCGCTGCCGATGCTGCGCTGAGCACGGTGTCCCGAGCCCGGGTCGATGAGCTGGTGCGTTCGAACCGGTTCGGTGCCAGGGCGCTCGCGCTGGTCGTCGCCGACCGCCCGCGGCACATCAACCTGCTGCTGTTGTTGCGGCTGAGCTGCGAGCTACTCGCCACCGTGCTGGTGACGGTCGTCGCGGTGCGGGCGTTGTCCCCGACCTGGCTGGCTGTCCTCGTTGCCGGGTTCGCGATGGTGGTGGTGAGTTATGTCGTCGTCGGGGTGGGTCCCCGAACCACCGGGCGCCAGCATCCCTATTCCGTGGGCCTGCTGGTAGCTGGTCCGGTACGGGTGCTGGGCCGCATCCTGGGCCCGCTGTCCCGGTTGCTCATTTTCGTCGGCAATGCGATCACACCCGGCCGCGGTTTCCCAGCGGGGCCGTTCACCTCCGAGGTGGAGCTTCGTGAACTGGTCGACATGGCCGGCCAGCGTGGCGTCGTGGAGGCCGGTGAGGCTGAGATGATCCACTCTGTGTTCGAACTCGGGGACACCGTCGCCCGCGAGGTCATGGTGCCGCGCACCGAGATCGTCTGGATCGAACAGCACAAAACAGTGCGCCAGGCAGTGGCGCTGTGCCTGCGCTCCGGATTCTCCCGGATCCCGGTGATCGCCGAAAGCGTCGATGATGTCGTGGGTGTCGTGCACCTCAAGGATCTGGTAGCAGCCGAACATCGGGACGATGCAGGCGGCGACACCGTGGGAGCGGTGATGCGGCCGGCGACGTTCGTGCCGGACTCCAAGCTGCTCACGAGCCTGCTCAAGGAGATGCAGGTATCGCGCAACCACATGGCCGTTGTAGTCGACGAGTACGGCGGTACCGCAGGCCTGCTGACGATCGAGGACATTCTTGAGGAGATCGTGGGTGAGATCACCGACGAATCAGATACCGACGAGCGACCGCCTGTCGAGCACCTCGAAGACGGTAGGGTGCGGGTGATCAGCCGGCTGCCGGTGATCGACCTGGGTGAGCTGTTCGAGGTGGACTTGGCTGACTCCGACGTGGAGACGGTGGGCGGCCTACTGGCGCAGCGGTTGGGCCGGGTTCCCGTGCCGGGCGCTGAGGCCGACGTAGCCGGTTTGCGTCTGCGTGCCGAAGGCGGTAATGATCGTCGGGGCCGGCTGCGGATCACCACGGTACTGGTCTCCCCGGTACCCGCCCAGCCGGATCCCGGTAACCGGCTCGACCCCATCGCGGCTGACCCGCCGCAGGAAGCGAGCGACACTCGTGCCTGAGCTTGACCCAGAGGACGCCAAGCTGGTGACGTTGGCGCGCTCAGCGCTGGCCCGCACCGGCGCCTTGGAGGGCGCCGCAGTGCGGGACACCGACGGGCGCACCTACACCGGCGTCACCGTTTCCCTGCCCTCGCTGGCCCTCACAGCGCTGCAAGCCGCGGTGGCAGCGGCGGTAGCCAGCGGAGCGACCAGCTTGGAGGCGGCAGTGCTGGTGGGAAGCGCGGTCGATGACACCTCGCTGGCTGCGGTTCGCGAGCTCGGACCATCCGCTCCAGTGCTGCTGGTCGATCAGCGCGGTGACGTCAGTGATGTGCTGCGGGTGGCTGGTTAGCCGTGACGGCAGCCGCCGCAAGCCCGTTCCGGGCCGGGTTCGCCTGCCTGGTGGGAAGGCCCAACGTCGGCAAGTCAACATTGACCAACGCTCTGGTAGGCCAGAAGGTAGCGATCACTTCCAGCCGGCCGCAGACCACCCGGCACACCATCCGGGGCATCGTGCACCAGCCTCACGGGCAGCTTGTCCTGGTGGATACCCCTGGGTTGCACCGCCCCCGCACGCTGCTTGGCGAGCGGCTCAACAGCTTGGTCCGGGCCACCTTGTCGGAGGTCGACGCGGTCGGTCTGTGCGTGCCTGCCGACGCTGCGATCGGTCCCGGTGATCGGTTCATTGCCGGCGAGCTGGCCACGGTTGCCCGGCACCGGCCAGTGTTCGGCATCGTGACCAAGACTGATCTGGTAAGCCCTCAGCGGGTGGCTGAGCAGCTTGCTGGCCTGGCGGAGCTGGCGCGCTCATGCGGTGTCGGCGAGTTCGCCGAGCTGGTGCCGGTATCAGCGGTCGACGGCTTTCAGGTAACGCTGCTTGCTGATCTGTTGCTGGCCCGGATGCCAGAGTCACCGCCGCTGTACCCCGATGGCGAGCTCACCGACGAACCGGAGCAGACGCTGGTCGCCGAGCTAGTGCGGGAGGCGGCGTTAGAAGGGGTACGTGACGAGCTGCCGCATTCGCTGGCCGTCGTGGTTGAGGAGATTCAGCCGCGGGAAGGGCGGGATGATCTGCTCGACATCTATGTGAACCTCTACGTCGAGCGGGACAGCCAGAAGGCGATCGTGATCGGGCGGGGTGGTCGGCGGCTCAAGGAGGTCGGCACCCGCGCTCGGGCACACATCGAAGCTCTGCTGGGTACCTCGGTCTATCTGGACTTGCACGTCAAGGTGGCCAAAGACTGGCAGCGTGACCCCAAGCAGCTGCGCCGCCTCGGTTTCTGACCGTGTGACCACGGTCTGGGTGCCTGGTGGCGACTCTTCTGGCTTAGCGCGTAGGCCCGCGGTCAAGTGCAGGGAAGATGCGACGATGGGTAGGTGAGTCTGTACCGCGACACCGGGGTGGTGCTGCGGGTGCAGAAGTTGGGTGAAGCTGACCGCATCATCACGCTGCTGACCCGCCGGCACGGCCCGGTGCGCGCGGTAGCCAAAGGCGTGCGGCGCACCTCTTCGAGGTTCGGTGCACGGTTGGAGCCGTTCGGGCACGTCGATGTGCAGTTCTACCGCGGGCGCACGCTGGACATCATCACCCAGGTTGAGACGGTTGACGGCTTCGGCTCCCGGCTGGTCGGTGACTACGGTCGCTACACCACCGGTTGTGCGGTGCTGGAAACCGCAGAACGGCTGGCCGGTGCCGAGGGCGAACCGGCACTGCGGCTGTACCTGCTGGTGGTGGGCGCGCTGCGGGCGCTGGCCGACGGCCAGCGCCCGGCCCCGCTGGTGCTCGACGCCTTCCTGCTGCGCGCGATGGCCGCCGCCGGGTGGGCGCCGGCATTGACCGAATGCGCCCGGTGCGGGTTGCCGGGACCACATCAAGCATTCAGCGTTCCCGCCGGTGGCGTGGTCTGTCCCCGGTGCCGCCCCGCCGGCGCAGCCACCCCGTCGATCCACACGCTGGGCCTGCTCGATGCCCTCATGCACGGCGACTGGCAGGCCGCGCAGAACGCATCACCAGCCGCCTGCCGTGAAGCCACCGGCCTGATTGCCGCCCACCTCCAGTGGCACCTGGAACGCCAGCTGCGCTCCCTTCCTCTCGTCGAGCGTCCTCGCCAGCCGCATTCAGCTGGCTGAACGGGGATCACGAGGGTTGCGGTCGAGGGCGCCTAGCCCCCCTCGACCGAGCTGATTGGCAAGGCGGCAGGATGGGCCGGTGGTTCGAGCGCCTGATCCGCATCCATCGGGGGCCCGGCCACCCGTGATACCGGCGGGGCGGGTTCCGCGGCATGTAGCGCTGGTGATGGACGGCAACGGGCGCTGGGCTCAGCAGCGCGGGCTGCCCCGCACCGAGGGGCACCGCCGTGGTGAGGCGGTGTTACTGGACGTGGTGTGCGGATGCATCGAAATCGGCGTTCAGTGGCTATCGGCCTACGCCTTCTCCACCGAGAACTGGCGCCGCAGCCCTGAGGAGGTGCGTTTCCTGATGGGCTTCAACCGGGATGTGATCCGGCGCCGCCGCGACCAGATGCACGAGATGGGCGTCCGGGTGCGCTGGGCCGGACGCCGCCCGCGGTTGTGGCGCAGCGTCATCCGCGAGCTGGAGGTCGCCGAGGAACTTACCGCGGGCAACGACGTGATGACCTTGACCATGTGCGTGAACTACGGCGGCCGCGCCGAGATCGCCGACGCAGCGCGCCAGCTGGCTCGCCAGGCAGCGCGCGGTGAGATCGATCCGGAGCAGATCGATGAGCGGATGTTTAGCCGCTACCTTGATGAACCGGACATGCCCGATGTTGATCTGTTCTTGCGGCCATCGGGGGAGCAGCGCATCTCCAACTTTCTCATCTGGCAAGCTGCCTACGCGGAGTTCGTGTTCCAGGACATCCTGTTTCCCGACCTGGACCGCCGGGACCTGTGGCGAGCCTGCGAGGCCTACGCCGACCGTGATCGCAGGTTCGGCAGCGCGATCAACACCGTTGCAGTTAACGCCCATCCTGCCAGGAGGACGATCCAATGAGCCCCGACAACGGCACAGCGAGTCGCTGTGGCGCGCGGGAGTTACTCGAAGCCGCCCGGACGGCGTTGGAGCGCTTTCAGGATGTCTGTGTCGACGACGATGGCTCGTTGACTTTCCAGCACTCCGATGTGCCATGTGCGGTGCAGGCTGTGGAACTCGTCGAGGGCTTGACGATGCTCAGCCTGACCTGCGTCGTGGCCTGGGACGTGGTCGATGACGGTGAGCTGGCTGAGCGGGTCGCCACCCGCGCCGGGCAGGGACTGTTCGGCACCCTGGGAATAGTCCGCACCGAGCGCGGAGCCGACCTGATGCTGCGGTATGCCTTCCCGGCTGCCGGCCTGGACAGCGTGCCGCTGGGCACCCTGCTCATGCTCGTGGTCTCTACAGCTTCCCAGGTCCGGGGAGAGTTGCTCACCGCCTGAACCGCACGTCGCAGTCTGGATGCAGACTGCTGTTTTCCAGGCCCAAAAAACAGCAGCCTGCATCCAGAACGCGGGTCGGGGGAGTCAGGACGTGGCGCAGGTGGCGCAGCGGCCGGCGATCTCGACGGTGTGGGTGATGTCGGTGAAGCCGTGGGCTTGGGCGATCTGCTCGGCCCAGCGTTCGACGGCGGGACCCTCCACCTCGACGGTGCGGCCGCAGTCCCGGCATACCAGATGGTGATGATGATGCGACGAGCAGCGCCGGTATACCGCTTCCCCGTTGGCGGTACGTAGTACGTCGACCTCACCGGCCTCGGCCAGTGTCTGCAGGGTGCGATATACCGTCGTCAAGCCGATTTCCTCGCCGCGGTGGCGCAGCTTCTCGTGGATCTCCTGGGCAGACCGGAAGCCGTCGGTGTCATCGAGTAGCTTGGCCACCGCGGTGCGCTGCCGGGTAGAGCGCAGCCGGGGCGCGCTCATTCCTCCTCCACGTGGGTCACCGCATCGACCACGATGTGGGACAGGTGTTCGTCGACGAGCCGGTACACCACTTCACGACCGTGCCGTTCGCCGTCGACCACCCCGGCGGACTTGAGTACCCGCAAGTGCTGGCTGATCAATGGCTGGGTGACACCCAGGGCGTCAACCAACTCGTGGACGCAGCGTTCGTGGTCACGCAACTGCAGGACGATGGCGATCCGCACGGGCGCTGACAGCGCCCGCAGCAGCTCGCCGGCCGCTACCAGGGTCGCCCGCGGCCGGGTGGCTGCCGGTGTGGGCGCGGGTCGGCCAGGTGAATGTTCGTCGAGGCTGGAATCTGGGAGGCCGGTATCCGGGAGACTGGGGTCCGGTATCGCGTCCGCGGTTACACCCGCCATGCCGTCTCCTTCGCTCGACTCCGATCACGAGACATAGTAGGTGCTTGGAGCACTTTCACTCGCTACCGTCATTGTCTCACCGCTGGTCGACGGCGCGGCGGAGGTGACTGGCTGGGGCAGCCTGCTCGTGGGTGACGCCGATCGAGGATCCAGATCTGTCGATCGCTAATCTGGGCGGCACCTGTCCGTGACCTACCCCTGGAGTTTCCCAGTGCCCGCGGATCGCATCGAGACCGTCGTCAGCTTGTGTAAGCGCCGTGGCTTCGTATTCCCCAGCGGGGAGATCTACGGCGGAACCCGCTCGGCCTGGGACTATGGTCCGCTCGGCGTCGAACTGAAGGAGAACGTGAAACGCCAGTGGTGGCGCGCCATGGTGACGGGTCGAGACGATGTCGTCGGACTGGATTCCTCGGTGATCCTTCCTCGCCAGGTGTGGGTCGCGTCCGGGCATGTACAGGCCTTTCACGATCCATTGGTCGAGTGCCAGAGCTGCCACAAGCGATACCGGGCCGACCAACTCGCCGAGGAGTACGCCGAACGCACCGGCAAGGATGTGCTGGAAGGTGACCTGTCGGAAATACCGTGCCCCAACTGTGGCACCCGTGGTCAGTACACCGAGCCGCGCGAGTTCAACATGATGCTCAAGACGTACCTTGGTCCGGTGGAGTCCGAGGAGGGGCTGCACTACCTACGGCCGGAAACAGCGCAGGGCATCTTCATCAACTTTCAGAATGTGGTGATGTCTGCACGCAAGAAGCCGCCGTTCGGTATCGCGCAGGTCGGTAAGAGCTTCCGAAACGAGATTACTCCGGGCAACTTCATCTTCCGCACCCGTGAATTCGAACAGATGGAGATGGAATTCTTCGTCGAGCCGGGCAGCGACGAGCAGTGGCACCAGTACTGGATTGACAACCGCACCGACTGGTATACCGATCTTGGCATCAACCTGGATAACTTACGGCACTACGAGCATCCCAAGGAGAAGCTGTCCCACTATTCCAAGCGGACGGTCGACATAGAATACCGTTTCGGTTTCTCGTCCGGTCAGCAGTGGGGTGAGCTGGAGGGCATCGCCAATCGCACCGATTTCGACCTCACCACTCATTCCAACCATTCCGGGGTCGATCTGTCTTACTACGACCAGGCGACTGACTCGCGGTACCGGCCCTACGTGATCGAGCCCGCGGCTGGTGTCGCCCGGTCGATGATGGCTTTCCTGCTCGACGCCTACGCCGAGGATGAAGCACCTAACGCCAAAGGCGGGGTGGATCGCCGGGTGGTGCTGCGGCTTGACCGGCGGCTGGCGCCGGTCAAGGCTGCGGTGCTACCGCTGTCGCGCAACGCCGACCTTTCCCCAAAGGCGCGTGACCTTGCCGCGGTGCTACGCCGGAACTGGAATGTTGAGTTCGACGATTCCGGCGCAATCGGGCGCCGCTACCGTCGCCAGGATGAGATCGGCACCCCGTTCTGCGTGACGGTGGATTTCGACTCCTTAACCGACCACGCGGTTACCGTCCGGGAGCGCGACAGCATGGCGCAGGAGCGGGTCGCCATGGACAAGGTCGAGTCCTATCTCGCGGCTCGCTTGGGCGGCTGCTGAGCCCGGTTCATTCCGCGAACCTGGCAGCATGGTGAGTATGGGAAGTACTGACGAAACCCGCCAGCGCCGGCAAGCCGGTGAGGCGTTGCGCCGCTGGGCCGCGCAGGGCCGTTCTTCTGGGGTGGTGCGGGTGCTGGAGCGGCATGGATTCGGCACCGTTGCCACCGGTCAGCTCTTGGCCGGCACCGCTGACGGAGAGCGGGTGGGTTCGGTTTTCGAAGGCGCCATGGACACCGTGGCGCTGCCGTTGCTCGATTCCGCAGTCACCATGCCCGCTACCGCGAAAGGACACGTCACCGAGCCCGATGCGCTGGCCGCCGGCTTGGCTTGTAGTGGTGGCGCCCAGCTGTTGGGACACCCACTTCCGTCGCCGGCAGCCGCCACGTTGGGCACCTCGCTCGCAGAAGGGCAACCCTGCGCGTTGGCCTCCACCGCTGATGGATCCGCGGTGTTGGTGGCGGGAGGCGCCGGACTGGCCGATGTGGTCGGCACGCTCGGCGCACCAGAAGTGGACGAGATCGTCCTGAGCCGGATGCGGGAGCTGGCGCGGATCGGCGCGACCACCACCGAGCAGGGGGAGGTCGCGGGCACCTCGGTGTTGGTCGACGTATGGGTGCCGGTGACCACCATGCTGATTGTGGGCGGCGGTGCGATCGGGACTGCCCTGTCGGCGCAATGTGAGTTGCTGGGCTGGGCGGTGCGTACGGAGACCGAGCTGGAACCCGCGGTCGCCGCGGCCAAGGATTTCACGGCGGTGGACGTGCTGGCTTTGCTGGACCATGGGCCGGCCTTCGATTCGGTGCTGGTGGAACTGTTGCGGTCGGGGCGCGGGTTCTGCGGCGCGCTGGGATCGCGGCACACCCAGGAGGTGCGGCGCCGCCGGCTACGGGCCGCCGGGATCACCGAGGAGGAGCTGGCCCGGTTGCACGGACCGATGGGTTTGGATCTGGGTTCATCCACACCGGCGGAGACTGCGGTGTCCCTAGTCGCTGAGGTCATCGCGGTGCGACGGGGACGTTCAGGTGGGCCGTTAACCGCCGCAGCGGGCCGTATTGGTGGCTGATCACCGGCTCAGCGGGCAACCAGGAACCAACCGCCGGCTGAGCCGACAATCAACCAACGGCCGGCTGAGCCGGCAATCAACCAACGGCCGGCTGAGCCGGCAATCAACCAACCGCCGTGGCGGATTGCCCCTTGCGCTGGTCCGCTTGGTGATCGGTGCAGTGCTTGTTGGGGCGTTGATCGTCGGCGGCACAGCCTTCCGGGTGTGGCAGGTGGCCAGGGTTGATGACCGGGACAAGGCCGACGTCGTGGTGGTCCTTGGTGCTGCTCAGTACGACGGGACACCATCGGCAGTGCTCAGCTCCCGACTCGACCACGCGGCGCGCCTGTGGCGTGATGGCGTCGCACCGCTGATCATCACGGTCGGTGGCCGGCGTGTCGGCGACGCCTACACCGAAGCCGAGGCCGGCCGCAATTACCTGACGTCCTATGGGATTCCCAACAAGGCGGTAGTGCCTATCGGGGAGGGCCGCGACACCCTGGAGAGCCTTCAAGCAGTTGCGCGTCGAGCCAGCGCCGCTGGCTGGCACACTGCTGTGATCGTCAGTGATCCCTGGCACTCCTTACGGGCCCGCACGATGGCTGAGGACTTGGGACTCAACTCCTGGACCTCACCCACCCGAAGCGGTCCCATCGTGCAGACTCGGACTATCCAGGCTCAGTACATCGTCCGGGAGTGCGCGGCGTTGCTGCATTACCGTTTCACCCATGCTCCGGCCGGGCCGTACGGTACTGACCTCGGGTGAACCTGGTGGTGGGCTACTGCTACACCGAGCACGACCGGGCCCGGCTGCTACCCGAGCAGGCCAAGCGGGCTGTGTTGCCTGAATCGGCACCGGAGCGCCGCAGCCCGTTCGCCCGGGACCGGGCCCGCGTGCTGCACTCTGCGGCGCTGCGGCGCCTTGCGGGTAAGACCCAGGTGGTCGGACCCGGCGAGGGTGATGTCCCCAGGACCCGGCTGACTCATTCGCTCGAGGTTGCCCAGATCGGCCGCGGCATCGCCGTGGAGCTGGGTTGCGATCCAGACGTGGTCGAAACTGCTGGATTAGCGCACGACATCGGCCACCCTCCGTTCGGGCACAACGGTGAGCAGGTGCTCAATGAAGTGGCCGCGCGTTGCGGTGGTTTCGAAGGCAACGCGCAAACGTTACGGATCCTCACCCGGTTGGAACCCAAGCTGATCGACGCCGCGACCGGGCGAAGCTACGGGCTCAATCTGACCAGGGCATCACTGGACGCGACGGTGAAATATCCATGGCCGCGCCGCATCGGGAGGGTCAAGTTCGGTTTCTATGCCGACGACGCGGCGGTGTTCGCCTGGCTGCGCGATGGCGCACCCGGCGAAATGCGCTGCCTGGAAGCGCAGGTAATGGACTGGGCCGACGACGTGGCCTACTCGGTGCACGACGTGGAGGACGGGATCCGCGCCGGTCGCATCTCGTTAGCCACCCTGGCCGATCCGGCGGAGCGGATCTTGCTCGCCGAGCTGGCCGCGAAACACTTCAGCGCGCTGCCCACCACAGATCTGGAGGCCGCCGCAGTCGGGTTGCTCACGCTTCCGGTCGTTGACGCCCTCCAACGCTACGACGGCTCGCTGGCTGCCCAGGTCGCGCTCAAGGCGCTCACCAGTGAGCTGGTCGGGCGCTTCGTGTCAGCCGTGGTGTCAACAACGCGGGCGGAATTCGGCCCTGCTCCGTTAGGGCGTTACCGTGCTGATCTGGTCATCCCAGGCCGGGTGGCTGCGGAGGTCGCCTTGCTCAAGGCGATGGCGCTGCGGTTCGTCATGAGCGACCCTCACCGGCTGGCGACGCAGGTCGCGCAACGAGAGTTGGTGGCTGAACTGTGCGCGGCTCTGGCGCATCGCGCGCCAGAGCCGCTAGATCCCGCGCTCCGCCCAGCTTGGGACCAGGCCAGCAATGACAGCGCACGGCTGCGAGTGATCATCGATCAGGTGGCTGCGCTGACCGATGCACAAGCCGTCCGGTGGCACGCAGCACTGGGTGCCCAGCATTCACCGGTATCTCAATACCTCATCTCGGGATCGTCATAGTGCTTGAATTCCAGCAGATTGTTTGACGGATCGCGCAAGACGAACGCGTCGTGCCCTTCAGGCCGGCCGTGGAACCGGCGAAATGGTGGGGCGAAAAGCGGCAGATCGTGTGCGCGAGCCCGGTTCAGCACGCTTTGCCAGCTCTTTCGCTCCCGGAAGGTGATGCCGAAGTGTCTCGGGTAGAGCGCGGGAACGACGTCGATGCTGTCAGACAGGTGGCAGACGACCTGGTCGCCGAAGAAGTTCAGGGTGATCCGGTCGTCATATCGCCGGGCCAGCGTGCAACCGAGGCCATCGACATAAAACTGTTGCGCCTCATCCAAATCGTGGGCAGGGATCGCCAGATGAAAGACATCTGCCTGGTTGCACATCACAGCCTCACCAGCAAAGTGTCTGAGCGCAGTCCCCGCCGCAGCGTTTCCAGCGCGATCACGTCGTCGGCTCGGATGTTGCCCAGGTTGACCGACGACCCCATCCGGCACAGGAAGTACGTTTGCAACTCCTTGTTCGGAGCCTCGAACAGCAGCCGGTCAAGGTCGATGCCGGAACCGACGATCTCGTCGATCAGCTCATGGCGCGGTTCACCATCAGCCCGGCAGATCCCGCCACGACCGCTCTCCCTCGCTTCAGCGGTGACGAGATAGGCTCCAGCAGCAAGATCTTGCTCGATGAGGGAGACCCAGCGGCCGGGTGCAAGCGCGTCGCAGCGCCGTACGTCCTTGAAGCCGACCTCGCTGATTACCACGAATTCCTCGGCGAGCCGGGTTACCCACCGCGCCTTTTCGGTGTTGTCGATGGGGATTGTGCCGTTAGACACCTCGACGTGGCGGACACCCAGAACGCGGCACAAAGATAGCCACTCCGAGACGAGCCCATCCAAGGCGTAGCGCTCAAACAGAGTGCCACCGAAGTAAAAGTCGATACCGGCGCTGCGCAGGATGTCGATTTTCCGCTTGATGTCTTTGGTAACCAGGCAGGTACCCCAGCCGAACTTCACCAGATCGATGAATTCGCCGACGCTGTCTATCGCATCTTCGAACTGTGCGGTGAACATCCCTGGGTCGATGACCATGGTGAGCCCGCGCTGCCGCGGTTTGGACTCGAGGTGCGGTAGGCGTAGCTGAGTGTCAATCACGACTGCCTCCTCACATCCGTCCTGCGCCGAGCCGGACCGGCTCGGCGGGGACAGAGGACTCGGATCTACCAGAATGGACAGATGCCTGGGCCTGCAAACGGCGCTTTCCGGTCAGCACCAGGCTGACTGGGCTACGCCGGAAAATCTCGACCAGCAGCAGCGACGCCGAGACGACGGCGGCAAAGGCCAGCATCGTCGACAGCACCGCGGGCATCCGCGCGGACAGCCATCCATAAGGGCCCAGCATCCACGCCGACAGCAGCATGGGATGCACCAGGAACACCCCAAAGGAGCGGTCCGAGCCGATTCTGATGGCCTGGGAACCGAGGCCGGTTCCTTTCCGCGCTGCCCATGCAACGCCTAGAGCAAACAATGCGGTGATCACAGCGAGGCACCAGGGCACCGTCACGGCCTGGAACACATCGCAAGCGATTGGGACGGGCACGCCGCCATGTACCGACGACAGGTACCACCCCTCGGCCGCAGCGCCGGTAAGCACCAGCGCGACGACCACCGCTACCGGATGCGCCAGCACCCAGTCCTGCACTCGGTCGGCGTGCAGCGCAGCCACCCCGCCGAGAAGCAGGTAAAACACGTAGCTACCGACAAACGATCCGTCGAAATGCCACAGCTGTTCGGCGAACCCGGTTGGGTGCGCGGCGTGCAACCCGGCGTTGACACCTACCTGGAGTACCGCGCCACCAACCAGCAGCCACTGGTGCCAGCCACGGGTCACCTGCAACAGCCACCGGAACGCGGGAAACAGCAGGTAGAACTGCATCGTCACAATCAAGAAATACAGGTGGTAACACGCTGCGCCGGTGATCAGGTTGCGCCCGAGCTGGATCAGTGCCGCGCTGGGAGCAAGCGGTGTGGTGATCAGCCCTAGCGCGCTGTAGATGATGGTCCAGATCACATACGGTGCGCCGATCAGCCAAAACCGCCGCCGCCAGAACGGCCGGATGAATAAGCGCTCGCGGTAGCGATACATCAGCACGAATGCGCTGAGAGCGAAAAATGCCTCGCGGGTGAAATGCAGCAGCATTTCCGCCCCACCAGCTGGCACGCTATCGGGCGAATTAATGGTGGCCACGGTGTGGACCGCGATGACGCAGGTGAACGTCAGCACGCGAACCAGGTCGATCGCGAGAACATGGCTTGGATTGCTTGGCTGCGGGCGGGTCACCTTGGAGACACCTCGGGACGCCGGGCCCTGGAGACGGTTGACTCCTGCAGCCGGCGGCGGAGCACCTTGCCCGTGGCCGTCCGGGGTAGCGCCGGGACAATCCGGAACTCCACCGGGCGTTTGGCCCGGCTCAGTTGCTGCTCGCACCGAAGCCGCAGGCGGCCCGCGAGCTCAACTCGCTGCCGGTGATCCAGCGCGCAGACCGGGCGGATCCATGCCACGGGCACGGCTCCGAGCACGTCGTGCGGGCATCCTGCAACGGCCGCTTCGGCTACCGCCGCCTCACCGAGCAGGATCTCTTCAACCTCTGCGGGATGCACCAGCTCGCCGCCGCAGTTGACCACGTCGTCACGGCGCCCGGAAAGAAAGAGGTACCCGTCGCCGTCGATGCGTCCGAGGTCGCCGGTGTCCAGCCAGCCTTCGGCGTCGAAGCGTTCGGCGGCCATGCCGCCGGCATAGGTGCGGATCACGCTGTCACCGCGGATGCGGACCCGGCCGACGACGTCCGGGGCGCATCGCCGGCCATCCGGATCAACCACCTCCAGTTCCACCCCGACCGGCCGGCCGACCGATCCGGGGGGGTGGCCCCCGTGCAGCGGGGTTGCGGTGATCTGGCTGGCGGCCTCGGTCATGCCGTAGCTCTCCACCACCGTAACGCCACTCTGTGCCGTCACCTGTGTACGCACTGCTGCTGGTAACGGCGCCGACGCGGACCGGATGAACCGTAAGCTTGGCGGGGCAACGGGCATGCACTCGGTCGCCAGGATCGAGAGGACTGCGGGCACCGCGTTCACCCAGGTGATCCGGTGCTCGCGGAGCAACGTCCAGAATCCGGTGCGATGGAACCGCCGGTCCAGGACCAACGCGCCACCGGCGAGGAGCGTGGCCAGCAGTGCGACCACTTCGGCGTTGATGTGGAACAGCGGAAGCGGGTTGAAACCACGATCCCCGCTGGTGAGCTCGTGGTGATCGACGACGCATCGTGCGGCGTGCAGTAACTGGCGATCGGTGAGCACGACCGTCTTGGGCATGCCGGTCGAGCCCGAGGTCAGCAGCGCGACTGATCCCGGCCCGGCCTGCGGTGTACCGAGCGGGCTGATTCGGGCCGCCGGGTTGACGGGCAGCCCGGTGGCCGGATCGACGTGCATGCCCGGCGCGCCCACCCGGTCGCTGACTACCACCCAAGGCCGCAGGGCACGCCGGACCCGTTCCGACTCGGCGGGCGGAGCCGCCGGGTCGGCTGGTGCCGAACACCGGCCGGCCGCGATCACAGCGAGATGCACGGTGCAAAAGGCAAGCGGGTCGTCAATGTCGAGCAGCACCCGCGCAGCTGGCGGTACCCCGGCGGTATCGAACTCCTGGCACCAGACCTGCGCCGCAGTGCCCAGCGTGGCGAAGTCCAACGACCGCTCGCTGCGCGCATCGGCCAGAAAGCACCGGTGCGCCGAACCGGCGGCGCGGGCAGCGACAAGCTGACGGACGGCATTCATGCCGCGCATCCTGACCTGGCTACCTGAAGACCAGCTGGGTACCAACTGGGAATACTGTCCAGTCGTGCGGCGCATCCAGTTGATCCTTGGCGTGGGGTTGCTGGTGGGGGCATTGCTGGGGGTGGTCTTGACCACGGTGCGGGCGTCCCCCGTCCTCGCCGTGCCACACGAGCCCGCGGCGCACCACCCGGTGTCGCCGCTGCTCCCGCAGGCGCCCAACGAGTTCCGACCGGTCCCCGAAGTCGATACGGTCACCGTTGACGGCGTCCAGCGCACCTACCGGTCCTTCGCAGCGTCTTCAGCAGCCGGCAAACTCCCGCTGCTGATCGTGTTGCACGGGCGGGGACAGCCTGGCTCCTCCGTGCTGGCCATGACAGGCTTCCTCGGACTAGCCCAACAGCGGCAAACTGTGCTGCTGATACCTGACGGGCAGCACCGGTCATGGAATGCCGGCCATGGTTGCTGCGGCTTCGCCGGCGCCCACCAAACCCCGGATATACAGTTTCTGGCTGCGATCGTCGCCGACGCGCTGCGCCGGTGGCCCATCGATCCTGGACGGGTGTACCTGGTCGGCTACAGCAACGGGGGCAAGCTGGCCTACAGCGCCGTGTGCGCGTATCCCACGCTGTTCACGGCGGTGGCGACCTACGGAGCGGTGCCACTGTCACCGTGCGCACCGGGAACCCCGCCGGTGTCGGTCATGCTCGCCGCCGGTACCGCGGATCAGGTACTGCCCTTCCAGGGAAAGCCAGGCGGCCACCCACCACTGCCATCGGTGGCGCAGGCGGTGTCCTGGTTGCGGGCCCAGGACGGTTGCCCCACCGATTCGCGCAGTAGCCGGGACGGCGCAGCGGTCGTCCAGCAATGGGCCGGCTGCGCCGGTGGAACCGACGTGGAGTCGGTGGTCTATCCCGGTCGAGGGCATGCCTGGCCAGCGACGGGCTCACCCACAACCAGTGCCCTGATGTGGACATTTCTCAGCCGACACGACGGACGTGGCCAACCCCGGCCTGGATAGGACCGTGCCACCAGTCACTGACAGTGCCTGCCCCTAGAATCGGCGCCCGTGGCTGGACGGATCCGGGATGCGGACATCGCGGAGGTCCGGCAACGGAACCGGATCGACGAGGTGGTCGGCGAGTACGTCGCGCTGCGCCGGGCAGGTGCGGATGCGCTCAAGGGGCTGTGCCCGTTCCACGACGAGAAAACGCCCTCGTTCAACGTGCGTCCGGGGCACGGCACGTTCCACTGTTTCGGCTGCGGTGAAGGTGGCTCGGTCGTCGACTTCATCATGAAGATCGAGCACCTGGGCTTCGTCGAGGCAGTGCAGCGGTTGGCCGAGCGGGTCGGAATCCAGTTGACCTACACCGGTGGCTCCGCGCCGCGACGTGACCTTGGCACCCGAGCGCGCCTGATCGAGGCGAACCGGCATGCGCAAGAGTTCTATGCCGATCAGCTCAGTACGGCCGAGGCAAGGCCAGCCCGAGAATTCCTCATGCAGCGCGGATTCAGCCAGGACGCCGCAGCGAAATTTGGGTGCGGCTTTGCCCCGTCGGGCTGGGATCAGCTCACCAAACACCTGCTGGGCCGGGGCTTTACCGTCGACGAGCTGATCAAGGCGGGGGTATCCCGGGAAGGTCAGCGGGGACCGATCGACCGGTTTCACCGCAGGTTGCTGTGGCCGATCCGGGATCTGGGCGGTGACGTGGTCGGTTTTGGCGCGAGGCGGTTGTTCGACGACGACCGCGTCGATGCCAAGTACCTCAACACCGCGGAGACACCGTTGTATCGCAAATCGCAGGTGTTGTTCGGGCTGGATCTGGCCAAACGGGAGATTGCCCGGCGCCGTCAGGTCGTCGTGGTCGAGGGCTACACCGACGTGATGGCGATGCACCTGGCTGGTGTGCCTACTGCCGTGGCGTCTTGTGGCACCGCGTTCGGTGCCGAACACATCTCCATCCTGCGCAGGCTTCTGATGGACGACGACGCGCTGCGCGGTGAGGTGATCTTCACCTTCGATGGCGACGAGGCGGGTAAAAAGGCGGCGCTGAAGGCGTTCGACGGCGATCAGAGTTTCGCAGCGCAGACCTTCATCGCGATCGCTCCGGACCAGATGGATCCCTGCGAGCTGCGCCAAGTCAAAGGCGACGCCGCGGTGTGCGATCTTGTGGCCCGTCGCCAGCCGCTGTTCGCGTTCGCAGTGCAGTCCCTGCTCGCCGAGTACGACCTGGACACCGCCGAAGGCCAGGTCGCTGCCCTCCGCCGGGCTGTGCCGCTGGTCGCACAGATCAAAGATGCCTCGTTGAGAGACCGGTATGCGACCCAGCTGGCCTACCGGAGTGGTTGGGGCGACGAAGCAACAGTGGTCCGCCGGGTCCGGGAAGCCGCCGGCGAGGAACCTCGGCGACGTGGCGGCCGCACCCGGCAGGCGCCACCGGCTGGCAATGGCACCGACCTGCCGGCCCGCGACGACGTCCGGTTGCAGGCGCAGCGCGAAGTGCTCAAGGCGGTGCTGCAGCAGCCCGCGTTGACCGGTCCCGTGTACGACACCTTGCCTGCTGACGCCTTCACCCACCCCTGTTACGCGCAGGTGCATGCGGCCGTGCTGGCCGCCGGGGGTACTGCCGCCGGGCTGTCAGGCCCGGACTGGATCGAGGCCGTCGCCGCGCACTGCGCGACCCGGTCGCTGGTAACCGAACTGGCCGTAGAAACCCTGCGAGCCACTGGCAGCGCCGAGGACGACGCCCGCTACATCGGGAGCTTGCTGGCCCACCTGCAAGCCACGGTGGTCGGGCGGCAGGTCGCCGAGATCAAGTCTCGGCTGCAACGGATCTCACCGGTCGACGACGCGGACTCCTATCACCACCTCTTCGGTGACCTGGTCGCGCTCGAGCAGTACTACCGGGCGTTGCGTGAGCAGGCGATGGGAGCCCAGGAATGAGTGGCTACGGCGAGGGTTTTGCAGATCCTTGCGGCGGCCCGGTGCGCTGATTGTGGTACCGCACTGGTGCGGTTGTCGTGGCTAGCGCGACCGGGCTAGACATCCCACGGTTGTAAGTTGTCAAGCAACTTCTTGTTGATCTTGTTGTGGAGTGGGCCAGGCGGTGGCTTCGTCGTAGGTGGTGCGGGTGCGCAGACAG
>JAJPIR010000182.1 GCA_021324675.1 Actinomycetota bacterium | reverse complement strand
TGCTCGAACCCGCAAGCGGTTCTTCGGTACCGATGCTCGAACCCGCAAGCGGTTCTTCGGTACCGATGCTCGAACCCGCAAGCGGTTCTTCGGTACGCCGCAGCACGACCGCCTGTTCGAGGAATCCGGATAGCAAAAGCACGATTGCGGCCGCCACCGCCACGCCGACCGCTCCGTTGAGCAGCGGCACGGTCCCACCGGAGAGCAGGTCGTTGAAGCTCCCGGTAGGCAGGAAATTGGTCAAAAACGCACCGCCCATCACCAAACCCGCCAGACCGATCGCGGTATAGGCCGCCGCACCGATCGATTCGGCGATCTCCAGCACTGTTGGCGGTGCGGCACGCCGTAGCGCTGTATAGCGCCCGGCGACGTAGAGCAGGTGCCAGCCCGTGGCCAGTACCACCCCGCCTTGGAATCCGCCTCCGGGGCTGAGCTGGCCGTGGGCGATCACATACAGTCCCACCAGAACGCTGACTGGCAACAGCAGGTACCCGGCCAACCGTGTGGTTGGCAACACCCCGCCAGCCGGCCGCAGGCCGGCGTCCCGCTCCTCGGGCGCCGGGCGCAGCAGCACGATCGTGCCGACCACCGAGCCGAAGAGGATGAATTCCTCCCCCAGGGTGTCGACCGCACGTTGGTCGAAATTCACCGACGACACCACGTTGGCTGTCGCGCGCTGCCCGGTGGCTACCGCCACCGCGCGGTCGGCATAGGGATGGAACTCCGAGCCGAAACTCGGCAGGCCCCGGACGGCGAGGAAGAACAAGACCGCAAAGACAGGCGCCACCACGGCGAACAGCACCAGACGCGCCCGGCGGTTCACCGCGAGCCGCCGACCTTCTGAATCGTCAGCATGATCATCAGTGGCACCACGGCGGTGCCGATCGCCAGCTGGGACAGCGCCACATCGGGTGCTTGTACGGTCATGAACAAGATCGCCAATGTCAGGCCGAATACGGACAGCGTGACCGCCTGCCGGGCCGGCTGCTGAGTCAACGCGACCATCGTGCCGGTCACCGCGACCAGCCCCAACGCAAGCGCGATCAGGAGCATCATGCCGGTGGCTCCGTGTCGACTAGTCCATGGCGCTGCGCGGCAGCCCGGCCGAAGGCGGCGACTGTGACCGCGCCGCTACCGATCAGCAGCACGCCGATCAGGATCAGTTTGACCGCCGAGAAGCTCAGCCCTTCATGGAGGAGCAGCGCGGCGATGATCAGCGGTGTACCAAGTGAAGACGCTGGGCCCAGATAGTGCAGCCGCAGGTAGGTGTCGCGGGCCATCAGCAGGCCGAAGCAGCCTACTGCCACCCCAGCGATTCCCGCAGCGAGCAACACGATCTCCACCGCAGTGATCACACCGGCTGGCACGGTCACTGCCGCACCACCAACCGGGCGAACACCAGCGACCCAGTCAGCGACAGTGCGGCCAGTACCAGACCGGCGTCTACGTAGGAGGTGCGTTGGTAACCCTCGGACAGCAACAGCATGTCCAGCGTGGCGACCACACCGGCCATCCCCAACCCGGCTAACCGGTCGAGGACGTCTCCACGACCGGCAACCAGCACCGCCGGCAGCATCCCCACAACGAGCAACACGGCCGCAGCCACCAGCCATCTGTTCATCGCTGCAGTGACCTTTCCAGCAGGCCTGAGCTGGGACGGATGCTATGCATCACCAGCCTGGGAGGTTGAGCGCTGCTGTCTACCACGAAACTTCCCGGGCTCAGGCTCAACAGCAACCCGGCCACCGCCTGCCAGCTGATGTCGCGGCGCTCATCGGGCTGACCAGCCAGCTCCACGGTCTGTAGGCTGCCCACCTCGGGTGCACGCGCCGTGGATCCGGGCCAAATCAGGCGAACCAGCAACCAGGTATCAGCAAGCACTGCCCTCGGTAACCGGATTAGCCCCGTCACCCAACCTCGCGGTACCGCGAACGACGAGCCACTTACCCGGCGCGCCAGCACGGCCGCGCTGCCGCCAGCGGCACTAAGCAACGCCCCCAAGATGGCTTCAGCAGCCGAGCGCTGCGAAATCAAGGCGAGGTAGCCGGCGAAGAGCAATACCCACCACGCCGCCGCCTCGGTGACGGCAAGTCGCCCACGCCTCCCCACCCCACGATCAAACCACGCCGGAGACCCGCTGGACGCCGGTTGCGGGTCATGCCGTCGCTTTCAGAGTCTTTCAGAGTATCGACGGCCCCGAATCGTCGCGGAGCTCGCGCAGCGCCGCGCCGTACCGGTTGATCACTCGCGCCCGCAATCCAGGGTAGGTCCGCGGCACCGGCTCGATGAAGATCTCATCGAGGTCGGCGAACTCCTGATGCAGCTCATCATCGATGCGCGCGCACGCGCATTCCACCTCGGCAGCAGACAGGGAATCGACGAAATCCACCCGGGCACAGACCAACACCTTGTCGGTACCCGTCAGCATGGTCAGCAGATCGACCACCTGCTGGACCTCGGGCGCCGCACCGAGCCGGGCATATACCGCGCGGACCAGCCGCCGATCAGCCTGCTGTCCGATGAGCAACCGCATGTTCATACGGCCCAGCAGGTAGGCCACTGCCGCCAGGAGGAACCCGATCAGCAGCGAAGCCAACCCATCCCACAGCGCAGAGCCGGTAAGCATGTGCAGCCCGACGCCAGCGAAGGCGAGCAGAAGACCGATCAGCGCGGCGGTGTCCTCCAGGAACACCGTCTTGACGGTGGGATCGTCAGTGAGGCGTAGGTACTCCAGAAACTGCAGACCCTCTTGGGCCTGTTCGTAGCGGATCTGGCGCACTGCCCGCGTCCAGGACACGCCTTCCATCGCAAACGACAGTCCCAGGACAACAAACGCCACCCAGGCAAGAGTTTGGTCCTCGCCCTCGCCCAGGATTGCCCGTACGCCCTCGAACCCAGAAAACAGGGCTCCGGTGACGAATATCGACACCGCCGCGATGAGCGACCAGAAGAAGCGCACCTTGCCGTAACCGAAAGGGTGCCGCCGGTCGGCCGGCCGCTCCGAGTGCCGCAGCGCCGCTAGCAGCAATCCCTCCGTGGTGGTGTCCGCAACCGAATGCGCGGCCTCGGCGAGCATCGCAGCTGATCCGGTCAGCACCCCCGCGATCGCTTTCATCACCGCGATCGACGCGTTAGCTGCCATCGCGACAATGACGGTGAGCGTGCTCTCCGACCCCCCAGAGCGGCGCTGCCCGGCCTCCACACCGTGAAATTCGCGTTGGTTTGGCATCGGTCGGCGTTCCCGTTGTTGCGCTTATCGCGGAGGCGTAGGCCAGCTCGGCGACTTTTCGTGACGCTGGCCATGCGGTTGGCGACAGTGACCAGCGCGACGCCGTGCTCGTGCCCGGCAGCTATCTACTAAACAACGGGTTCCCGCAGCTAGGCGGCGGTAAACGCTGCGCTCAACCGGTGCGGGCAACGCCGTGGTGGCGTAGTGCCGCGTAGGTCAATGCGTCCAGTAGCGCTAGCCAGGAGGCTTCCACCACGTTGCCGTGCACCCCTACGGTCGTCCAGGTGCCGCTCCCGTCACTGGTTTCCACCAATACCCGCGTCACCGCATCGGTACCCGATGTACCCGGCAGGATGCGGACCTTGTAATCGGATAGCTCCACGGCGTCCAGCCACGGCAGGTGGGCGCTCAGCGCCTGGCGCAGCGCACCATCTAGTGCGTTGACCGGTCCATTGCCTTCCGCAGTAGCGAGCACCCTTTCGCCAGCGACGTGGACGGTCACCGTCGCCTGCGCAACGACCGTGCCGTTCGGAGTGTGATCGATGATCACCCGGTAGGACTCCAGAGCAAACGGCGGCGCGGGCGGCACCTCGTCGATCTCGTGACGGAGCAGCAACTCGAAAGAAGCGTCGGCAGCCTCGAAGGACCAGCCTCGCGACTCAAGTTCCTTGACCCGGGCTGTGATCACGCCGAGTTCAGCCGAGCGGCCGGCCAGGTCCAGGCCGAGCTCGCCTGCTTTGAGCTCGATACTGGCCCGACCGGCCATCTCGGTCACCAGCACGCGCTGCGAGTTGCCAACGACCGCGGGGTCCAGATGGTTGTACAACTCTGGGTCTACCTTGATCGCGCTTGCGTGCAGCCCCGCCTTGTGAGCGAAAGCCGACTTCCCGACGTAAGCCTGGTGGGTGTCGGGCGCGAGGTTGGCGATCTCGGCCAGCGCGTGCGAGGCGCGGGTCAGCTCGGCCATCCCGTGCTCGGGAAGGACGGGCATGCCCAGTTTGGTGGCGAGGTTGCCGACGACGGCGAACAGGTCCGCATTGCCCGCCCGCTCGCCATACCCGTTCGCGGTGCATTGCACATGGGTTGCTCCGGCTTGGACCGCTGCGACCGAGTTGGCCACCGCGCAGGCGGTGTCGTCCTGGCAGTGGATCCCCACCCGGAAGCCGGTGCGGGCGACGACTTCGGCGACGGTCTCGGCGAGCTGCAGTGGCAGTTGGCCACCGTTGGTGTCGCAAAGCACCACGACGTCAGCACCGGCGGTCATCCCGGATTCCAGCACCCGTAGCGCGCAGTCGGCATCAAAGGCGTAGCCGTCGAAGAAATGCTCGGCATCGAGGAACACTCGCCTGCCCTCGCTGACCAGCAATGCCACGGTATCGGCGACCATGGCGCATGCCTGGGGGACGTCGACGCGCAACGCCCGCTCCACGTGCCTGCGGTCGGACTTGGCGACCAGCGTGATCACCGGAGCACCGGACGCCAGCAATGCCTGCACCTGTGGGTCCTGGTCAGCTTTCAGTGCCGCGCGGCGGGTAGAGCCGAAGGCCACCAGTACGGCGTGCTGGAAAGTGAGTTCCCCGGCCCTGGCCCGGGCGAAGAACTCGGTGTCTTTGGGCAGCGCGCCCGGCCAGCCGCCCTCGATGAAACCCACACCCAGCGTGTCCAGCAAGCGAGCAACGGCGAGCTTGTCAGCCACCGAGTAGGAGATCCCCTCGCGCTGGGCGCCGTCGCGCAGCGTGGTGTCGTAGAGATGGAACTCGTCACCGAGGGGGGTACCGGCGGGGCTGGTGCGGGGCATCGTCGAGGCTCCAAGGGGATACGGGTGTGCTGGTTATCCAACAAAAAAGACCCCCCGCGGGATGCGAGAGGTCTGCGCGCCGGGTGATGGTGCTTGGTTACCCGACGCGCTCAGCAATAATGACGTTACCAAGGTGGTGTGCCACGAGCGCAGTGTGGCACACCCGGCGGCAGATCTCCAACCACCATGGCGTTACCGCGTGTGCGTAAGCTCGATGCCCAGTCATCCCAGCCACTCCCCTAGGGTGTCGAGAACCGCGCTGGCAGCGGCGTAATCGAGCCTGAGCACACAACAGTTGGCGACATGTGGGTCGAGCACAATGGTTCCGTCGCTCTCCTTGGTCATCAGCAGGTTGCAGAAGTTCCTGCCACCCCCATGCGTCGTGCAGGTAACCGGGATCGTCCGGCGACTGCTGCTTTTCACCAACGCCTCCCCCATGCGGCGTCTTGGAATTGAGGCATGCCCCAGCGCTAACATCCGGAGGCCATTGCCGAACATGATCGAGAGTACCAGGCAAATCGGGCTTATCGCAGCGGGGTCGGATCTCCCCTGCCGTGCCGCACCCGCCAGCCGGTAGCGGCATGCAATCCAATTCCCAGTGTCACCGAGCAAAACAACGGCTCGCTAGCACATTGCGGCGCGGTGATGCCGTATTAGGCCGCGTGACGGCGTGTACAACCTGACCCCAAGCCGTCGCCAATCCGTGACCAACTCGCATGGCCGATGGTCTAGCGGCAGGCGCAGCAGCCCCGGGACATGGAGCACACCATGCGAATTCTGTTCACCAGCTTTCCGGCCTACGGGCACGTCAACACGATGTTGCCGTTAGCCCGCGAAGCCCGTAACGCCGGCCACGAGGTCACCTTCGTGACCGGTGCTGAGTTAGTAACCGAGATCGAACGCCGCGGCTTCGATACCTGGATGGTCGGCCCCAGCCGGGCCGAGGCTGAGGCCGGGGTACACGCGGCCTACCCGAACCTGGCGCAGCTGCCACCCGAGCAACGGGCGCCCCTGGCGGCACCGATGCTGTTCGTCGAGTCTGCGGCTAAGCGTGCGGTTGAACTGGTTCCACGGGCACAGCAGTGGAAACCCGACATCGTCGTGCACGAGGAGACCGAGCTGGCTGGCGCGATCGCCGCGGCGCATACCGGCGCTCGCCACGTCGTTCACGGTCTGGGGCTGGCGTCAGTCAAGCTGCGGGCGCTGGTCATGCCCGGGTTCGCGCGGTTGTGCGAGGAGTGGCAGGTTCCGGAGGTCGCTGACGGCCGCAGGCCCTGCACGTACCTGGACATCTGCCCGCCAAGCCTGCGCACCGATGGCGAACCAGGCGCAACCCACACTCAGCCGCTGCGGCCAGCCGCGGGTGAGCCGGCGCCGGGCGAGCGGCTGCCTGAGGCGCTGGCCGCGCTCCCACGATCACGAACCATTCATCTGACCCTCGGCACGGTCTTTAACGAGGCGCCTGGTGTCCTCGAGGCCGCAATTGCCGGCCTGCGGGAGCTGCCGCTGAACCTCGTCGTCACCAGCGGTCCCGGCACGAATCCGGAACGATTCGGCCCCCAGCCGTCACACGTGCTCATCGAGCCTTACATCCCGCACAGCCTGCTGTTACCGCGCTGCCACCTGGTCGTATCGCACGGCGGTGCAGGAATCATGCTCAGCGCCCTGGCCCACGCGTTACCGCAACTGATCTTGCCGCAGGGCGCTGATCAGTTCCTGAACGCCACAACATGCCAGTCCGCCGGAGCGGCACTTGCGCTGCACCCTGACGAAGTGTCCATCAGGGCAGTAGCCACGGCCGCCGAGTGCTTGATGGCTGAGCCGGCCTTCCGGCGTGCCGCGGCCGGTATCCAAGCCGAGATCCACGCCATGCCGAGCCCCGCTGATGCGCTGGCTGCGTTGATTCGTTAAGTCCGGGCAAATGCCCGGGTGCCGCAGGTGATCCTCGCAGCGAGTCGCTACCGTGATCGGCATGAGTGACATCGTCGACGACAAGAAGCACATTCGCGGCACGATCGACCTGTCGAATGCGGTGTGGCAGCGCGCTGCAGGCTCCGAGGAATTGGAAGGGCCCCATCTGGAGATCGCGTTCGTGCAGGACGGGTACGTGGCGATGCGGAGCTCGGCAAATCCCGTGGACTCCGAAACACTGATCTTCACGCCCGCTGAGTGGGAGGCGTTCGTGCTCGGCGCTAAGGACGGCGAGTTCGACGTGCTGTGACCCCGGCCCGATATGTCTCGATGCCGGGATGGGAAGCAGGCTAGAGGCCGGCGCGCTCGACGCGTTGGCTGGACGAGACCAGGGCGGCCAGGCGGTCGCCGATGGCGTGGGTACCGCCTGGGTGGGAATGATCACGGGTCGCGAGATCGAAGGCCACGGCAGCTTCCACCCGGCGGGCCGCCTCGTCCATGCCTAGATGGGCGAGCATGAGCCCGATCGACAGCACTGCCGCGGTCGGGTCAGCGATGCCCTGCCCGGCGATGTCCGGAGCGGAGCCGTGTACCGGCTCGAACATGCTGGGATTACGGCGGGTGACATCGAGGTTGCCGCTGGCCGCCAAGCCGATCCCCCCGGTGACGGCGGCGGCGAGGTCGGTGAGGATGTCGCCGAACAGGTTGTCGGTGACGATCACATCGAACCGTCCTGGATCAGTGACCAGATGGATGGTCGCTGCATCGACATGCTGGTAGGCCACTGTCACATCAGGGTGCTGTAACGACACCTCCTCCACGATTCGCGACCACAGGGATCCGGCATAGCTGAGCACGTTGGTCTTGTGCACCAGGGTCAGGTGCCTGCGCGGGCGGGCCGAAGCCCGGGCGAATGCGTCGCGCACCACCCGTTCCACACCGAAGGCGGTGTTCACGCTGACCTCAGTGGCGATCTCCTGCGGAGTGTCCTTACGCAGCAACCCTCCCGTGCCCGCATAGGGGCCCTCAGTGCCCTCCCGGACCACGATCATGTCGATGCTTCCCGGGTCCGCAACAGGGCTGCGCACTCCCGGGTATAGCCGCGCCGGGCGCAGATTCACATGGTGATCCAGCTCGAAACGCAGGCGCAGCAGCAACCCACGCTCGAGAATGCCGCTGGGCACCGAGGGATCCCCGACGGCGCCGAGCAAGATTGCGTCGTGCTGGCGCAGCTCGGCCAGCACGGACTCCGGGAGCAACTCACCCGTGGCGTGCCAGCGCGCGGCGCCAAGATCGTAAGGCGTGGTCTCTGCTTCGGGAGCGACCTCGTGCAAGACCTTGAGCGCCTCGCTGATCACCTCCGGACCAATTCCGTCGCCAGGGATCACCGCGAGCCGCATAAGCCACCTCCTGTGCCCGAGCCCCCCGCCATGGGGACCCTCCGCAGCGGGCAGGCTACTCGCAGCTACAGAAGCGCCGTACGGCGGATACTCCAAACGGGGACACCCGAACGGGTATGCCTGCCAACATCATGGACTGCCGGGCCAGCCCGCGCTACCAGCGGCACCCCACCCCGGCCCGCTGATGGCACACCAGGTTGATAACGGTCTTACCTACCTGGTTCGAAGGTGATTGGGCGAGCCGTACGGGCACCTACCGACAGTTCGACCGCCGTCAGCACGCTGGCGGGAACCCGCCTGTCCACCCGCAAAATCATGATCGCATCGGTGCCCGCGGTGGTTTGGCTGATCTGGGCAGCCTCGATGTTGATCCCTGCTTCGCCCAGCAGGGTGCCGACAATGCCCATCACACCGGGACGATCCGGGTACTCCAGCAAGATCGCCTCTCCTTGGGCCCGCAAGTCGAAGTTGCGGCCGTTGACCTCGACCAGCTTGGGCACCTGAGCAGGGCCGGCCAGCGTCCCGGAAACCGAGTAGCCGGTGCCGTCGGCGAAGGCTCCCCGCACGGTCACCACGCTGCGATGAGTGGGGCTTTCCGGCGCGGTGCGTACAGCGGTGGCGACGCCGCGTTCCTCGGCCAGCCGCGGCGCGTTGACGAAGGTGACCTGCTCGTCCACGACACCGGTGAAGATGCCGCGCAACGCCGCAAGCCGCAGGACCGAGACGTCCTCGGCGGCCAGCTCGCCGCGAACGTCGACGGTCACTGAGTCAGGCGTGCGTGCGGTCAGGGTCGCCAGCACGGTACCCAGCTTCTGGGTCAGCGGCAGCCAGGGCCGGACCTCTTCGCCCACCACCCCACCGCTGATGACGTTAACGGCGTCGGGAACGAACTCACCACGTAGCGCCAGGGCCACGCTGCGCGCCACATCGGTACCCGCTCGATCCTGCGCCTCGGCGGTGGATGCGCCCAGGTGCGGCGTGACGACCACCTGGGGAAGTTCGAACAATGGGCTAGCGGCGCACGGCTCGGTACTGAAAACGTCGATGCCGGCCCCGCTGACCTGGCCACTACGCACCGCCTCGGCCAATGCCTCCTCGTCGACAAGGCCACCGCGGGCAGCGTTGACGATGAGCACTCCCGGCTTGGTCTTGGCGAGCTGGTCAGCGCCGATCATCCCGAGCGTCTCGGCAGTCTTGGGAAGGTGGATGGAGATGGCGTCCGCGCAGGACAGCAACTCGTCCAGACTGACCAGTTCGATGCCCAGCTGGGTAGCTCGGGCCGGGGACACGTAGGGGTCATAAGCGACGAGATCGGTGCCGAAGGCTGCCAGCCGTTGCGCCACTAGCTGACCGATCTTGCCCAGACCGACGATACCGACGGTCTTGCCGGACAGCTCCACACCGCTAAACGCGCTGCGCTGCCATTGCCCGCTGCGCAAGCTGGCGTCGGCGGCCGGGATCCGGCGAGCCACCGCCAGTAGCAGCGCAACGGCGTGTTCAGCCGCTGAGACGATGTTGGAAGTAGGTGCATTGACCACCATCACGCCGCGCTCTGTGGCCGCCTGGACGTCGATGTTGTCCAGGCCCACCCCTGCCCTGGCGACGACCTTCAGCTGGGGAGCATGGCCGAGCGCCTCAGCGTCTACCCGGGTAGCCGAGCGCACCAGCAGCGCCTCGGCGTCCGCCAGGGCGTCGAATAGGGCTTCGCGATCGGTGCCGTCGACGTGGTGAACGTCGAACTCGTCACCGAAGACTTCCAGCACCGATGGTGCAAGTTTCTCGGCGATCAGGACTACAGGTCGAGTCGAGGTGGTCACGATCGCCCAGTTTACGAGACGCCCCGTGGGCCCAGCGCGGCGCAGGTTTCTGCGAGCCACGCGGGTCAGGCCATGAGGCGCAGCACGAACTCACCGTCTTCCACAACGACGTGGTAAGTCCGCACCGGCGCCTTGTCCGGCTCGTCGTCACCCGGTTACGGTTGGCTGCGACTGGAGCGCTCGGACTGCTTTATCGTTTGTAATTCAGCGTCCCGACGTTGCTGCCCGATACCGATAGCTCAGGCGGTGTCGGTGAGCGGGCGATCGATCCAGGACATCAGGCCCCGCAAGCGTGCGCCGACCTGCTCGATGGGATGGCGCTCGCCCTCGGCACGCAGCTTGGTGAAATTAGGCCGGCCATTGTCGTCCTCGGCAACCCACTCCTGGGCGAAGCTGCCGTTCTGGATCTCGGCCAGGATCCGGCGCATCTCGTCCTTCACCTGCTGCGTGATGATCCGCGGTCCGCGGGTGAGGTCGCCATACTCGGCGGTGTCTGAGATGGAGTAGCGCATCCGGGAGATCCCGCCCTCGTACATCAGATCGACGATCAGCTTGACCTCGTGCAAGCACTCGAAGTACGCCACCTCCGGTGCGTAGCCCGCTTCGGTGAGCACCTCGAACCCGGCCTGGACCAGCGCGGTCAGACCCCCGCAGAGCACCGTCTGCTCACCGAACAGGTCAGTCTCGGTCTCCTCGGTGAAGGTGGTTTTGATCACACCTGCGCGCGTGCCGCCGATCGCCTTGGCATAGGACAAGGCCAATGCCTGGGCACCGCCAGTGGCATCCTGCTCGACTGCGATCAGGCAGGGCACTCCCTTGCCGTCGACGAATTGCCGGCGCACCAAATGCCCGGGACCCTTCGGTGCCACCATCGCGACGTCCACATCGGCCGGCGGCTCGATCAATCCGTACCGGATGTTGAAGCCGTGCCCAAACATCAGCGCATCCCCAGAGTCCAAATTCGGCGCGATGTCTTGGGCGTAGATGCGGCGCTGCTTGGTATCTGGAGCGAGGACCATGATGACGTCGGCCTCGGCGGCCGCTTGCGCAGGCGTGACCACCGGTAGGCCTTCATCTTCGGCCTTCGGGCGCGACATCGATGTCTCGGGCAGGCCGACCCGGACATCGACTCCAGAATCACGCAGGCTCAGCGCGTGCGCATGCCCCTGACTGCCGTAGCCGATCACGGCGACCCTTCGCCGGCTGATCACCGCGAGATCAGCATCCTGGTCATAAAACACTTCGGCACTCATCTGCTTGCTCCTTGGCTGGCTTAGCGCATTCTGGATGCAGAACGCGGTTTTTCGGGCTCACAAAACAGCGTTCTGCATCCAGAACGCGACCTGGTCGGGTGGAGGGTCGGGCGTTAGCGCAGGGATCCAGCGGTGATGGCGCGGGGACCGCGACCGAGGGCGACCATGCCGGATTGGGCTATTTCCCGGATGCCGCAGGGTTCGAGCATCCGCAGCAGGGCGTCGAGTTTGTCAGCTGTGCCGGTGGCCTCGATGGTCAACGCCTCCGGGCAGACATCGACAACCTTGGCCCGAAACAGCGCGACGGTCTCGAGCACCTGCGACCGCACCGTGGTGTCGGCCCGGATCTTGACCAGCAACAGCTCGCGCTGCACCGCCGCCGCGGGATCGAGCTCTACGATCTTGATGACGTTGACCAGCTTGTTGAGCTGTTTGGTGACCTGTTCCAAGGGCAGTTCGTCGACGGCCACCACGATGGTCATCCGGGAAATGTCGGGATTTTCGGTTGGTCCGACCGCCAGCGAATGGATGTTGAACCCGCGGCGGCTGAACAGCCCGGCGACGCGGGCCAGCACGCCCGGTTTGTTCTCCACCAGTACCGACATGGTGTGCGTGGTCATGACCCGTCCTCATCGAACAGCGGGCGGATGTCACGCGCCGCCATGATGTCATTGTTGCCGGTACCGGCCGCGACCATCGGCCACACCTGGGCATCCTTGCCGACCACGAAATCGATCACGACCGGGCGATCGTCGATTTCCATCGCCTGCTTGATCACCTTGTCGACATCTGGCTCCGCCTCGCAGCGCAGGCCCACGCAACCTAATGCCTCGGCGAGCTTGACGAAATCCGGGATGCGAGAGTGAGTGCCGAGATCGGTCTGGGAGTAGCGCTCGGAGTAGAACAGGTTCTGCCATTGCCGGACCATGCCCAGGCTGCCGTTGTTGATCACAGCGACCTTGATCGGGATATGTTCGATCGCGCAGGTGGCCAGCTCCTGGTTGGTCATCTGGAAGCTGCCGTCACCGTCGATAGCCCACACCGCGACATCGGGCCTGCCCAGCTTGGCACCCATTGCCGCCGGTACCGCGAAACCCATGGTGCCCAGGCCGCCGGAGTTGATCCAACTGCCCGGCTTTTCGTACTTGATGAACTGCGCCGCCCACATCTGGTGCTGGCCTACCCCCGCGGTGTAGATCGCGTCCGGGCCCACGAGGGCGCCGATCCGTTCGATCGCGTACTGCGGGGCTAGCATCCCGTCGACCGGGCGGTCATAACCCAACGGGAATGTCTGCTGCCAGTTGCGCAGCTGCCGCCACCATGCGTCCAGCTCCGGGCTGGTGTTCTGGAACTCGGCGCGCACCGCGTCAATCAGCTCGCTGATCACGTCGGCACAGTCGCCGACGATGGGCACGTCCGCCCTGCGGTTCTTCGAGATTTCGGCAGGATCTATGTCCGCGTGCACAACTGCGGCGCCCGGCGCGAATGACGACAGCTGCCCGGTGACGCGGTCGTCAAACCGCGCGCCCAGCGCCACCAGCAAGTCAGAGCGCTGCATCGCCGCGACCGCGGCCACCGTGCCGTGCATACCCGGCATCCCGAGATGCTGCGAATGTGAATCCGGGAAGGCACCGCGCGCCATCAGCGTGGTGACCACCGGTGCCCCGGTGAGCTCAGCCAACTCTCGCAACGTGGCGGTGGCCCGTGCCTTGATCACACCACCGCCCACGTAGAGCACCGGGCGGCGGGCGTGCGCGATGAGCCGGGCGGCTTCGCGGATCTGCTTGCCATGCGGCCGGGTGGTGGGCCGGTAGCCAGGCAGGCGCAGCTCAGGTGGCCATACGAACGAGGTTTGCTCCTGCAGCACGTCCTTGGGAATGTCCACCAGCACGGGCCCCGGGCGGCCGGTAGCGGCCAGGTGAAAGGCTTCCGCGATCGCTCTTGGAATTTCGGCCGGGTCCTTAACCAGCATGTTGTG
>JAJPIR010000220.1 GCA_021324675.1 Actinomycetota bacterium | reverse complement strand
CGTCCAGCGGGTCGGAGTAAGCGGCGTGCCCGTCCTGGTAGCCCGGTGCCTTCAGGAAGCTGACCGCAGGCAGCGCCGACGGTGGGAGTTGTCCGCGTCCGATGGCCGCGACGAGTTGGTCGAAGTCGCTGATGTCGTACTGGTGGTTGGGGGTGTCGAACTGCGGCACACCGCTGGAGTAGCTCTGGGTATCTTTGCCGATTGTCGCCAGGGCCGCGGGGGTGACGTCGCCGCTGGAATCGGTGGGTGGTGTCAGGTGATGCGGGTTAGCCGTGGAGGCGTAGTACTGGAACGGCTGGTGGTGCGGGATGTAGTCATCTTTGTAGCCGTATTGCCCGGTGCCCGGAGTCAGCGGGCTGGTCAGCCCCGCCCCGACTGGATGGACGGCGTCGCAGATGCCTTGGTTTGACGAGTGCGGCACGGAGTTTTGGAATCCTGCGTTTTTGAACTGGTCGGGAATGAATGTGGCGGTGGGTTGACCGGCGTGTCCGGTGGCGGCCAGGGCGTCGGAGTAGGACGTGGTGGGCCGGAACCCGCCTTCGAAAAATCCCCAGGACAGCCCGGCGGCGTTGAGCTTGTCACCGATATTTTGCCCGTTCATGGCGACGGCATCACGGGTAGAGCAGTCATCCCAGTACGGTTGTGCGTCGCTGGTTAGCGAAAACCCACCTTTGCCGTCAGGGGTGAGATCTGCATTGGGTGTGGCAGCGGTGGCAATCGAGGGATTATTGACTGTGTGCGTCATGTCGACATTTCCGGTGTTGCCTGACACCAGGTTGATCGCGCCGGGAGAGGACGGCCCGAAGGTGGTGCCGAAGGAGTTGTCGCTCATCGCGAAATGCTGGGCGTAGTTCCACAGCGCGGTGACCGTATTGCCGTCGTAGTAGTTCATGACATCACCGGCGACGCATTTGGCGCCCTCCGGGCTTGTACCCCCGCCGGTGCCCACGGTCGACACGAACTTGTCCATTGCACCGTTGTCGAAGGCGCGCTGTTCGTCGTTGTAGTTGTGGTCCTGATCGCAGGTCAGCACGTCATTGATGTTGGTGGGATCATACCGCCTTGGATTGACACCGTTGGGATTGTTGGTGAGCAAAGGACCACTTAATCCATTGACGGACGGCGCGCCCCGAGCTGCGGAGAAGGGCTGGCCACTGGTGTTTGTGGCGTTGGGATAGGTACCGAAGTAGTGGTCAAAGCTGACATTTTCCTGGAAAATGACCACCAGGTGCTTAATCGGAGTCGCGGTATCATCCGCTGCCGCAGCTATGCCGGATCCGGCGCCAGGGCCGGCAATAAGCATGGCTAGCCCGGTCGCCACCGCGGCGGCCCCGGCGACGGCGCGCCGACGAGGTAACGCTGAATTCATGGGTGCGTTCCTTCCTGATTCACCGACCCGTAGTAGGTGGAGCAGACCTGGCTGGATTGACCATCTGATCAGCAATGGATGAACGACGGACACCGTTACACAGAACTCGAGTGCGCGGCTGGCTGAAGTGAATTGCATAGAGGGTGACACCGGTGTCAGTCGCATCGCGCGAGATCACGCGGAAATTCGACAGCAGAGCCGCGCAGGCTAACAGCTCTTGTTGTCGAATCGAAACGGTTGGAGTCAGTGCTCGCTCACCGACGGCAACCTTTGCTGGGACTTGCCTCGGAAATGGCTGAAAGTTTCCTGGAAAGATGTTACCGGCGCCCCCTGGTGCCCGGCTTTCCTGGGAGTTCACCCTGGGCGTAAGCTGGAAATTTCCTGGGAAAGTTTGGCGCTTATGTTCACTGGTAGCTACCTTTCCTGGAATTTGTCTGGGAATAGCTGAAAATTGCCTGGGAATGAACGCCAACGAGAAATCCGCAACCCCCACCCACCGATACGCCTATAGGGGACATCGGGGAGTATCCGGTCCCCGCGTTGATGAGGGAGGATCGCAATGCGAGTAGCTGAGGTGTTCACGCCGATCAGCACCGAGCGCCAGCAGCCCGCCGCCCGCGGGCACTGGGAAGATGACCACCGTCGCCACCACCGCGGGCACTGGGCCTGGGACTGGCGGCAGCGTCGCCGCTACTGGTGTTGGGACGACTAACCACCGATTAGCTGCTCGGCGGGTCTCGCGACAAGCGAGGCCCGCCGCTTTGCGATCGCAGCCCGCCGCTTCCTGCCCGCGATGCGATGCCGTGCGGCGCGTCGTCGAACTACCGATCGATCGCACCTGAGCCGTTGCGCCCACAGCGCCCGCAATCAACCCAGATGCCCGAAGACCAGCACCACTTCGGTGAAGGTTCTGGGCCAGCAGGGTCGTGATACCGCTGCTGGTGACAGCGGACGCCGCACCGCTGCCAACGCTGAACTCGACAAGGCTGCTGGCTTACGCGGCCTGTGACGTTGCAGTCGGTGATCGGCCGATGCCTAGCCGGGGTGGTGGCCGGCCGGGCAGCTGACAGCGCTGCGCCTCGTCAGACTCCAGTCGCGGGGCTGACGAGGCGCAGCATTTCGAGTGCGCGAAAAGTGTCGGAGACCCGCCAGGCTGGAGCTTCAGGTGCGAGTTGCCACCCGGTCAGTAGGGGGAGCAGTTGCCGTAGGGTTTCCTGGGTCTCCGCGCGGGACAGGGCAGCTCCGAGGCAGAAGTGCGGGCCTGCACCGAAAGCAAGATGCGGCGCAGGAGTCCGGGTGATGTCGAAGCTCTCCGGGTCGGGAAATTGCTGCGGGTCCCGGTTCGCCGCGCCGAGCAGAACGAGCACGCGCTGGCCGGCGAGGACGGTCTGTTCGCCTAGCTGCCGGTCAACGAGGTTGGTCCGGCCGACGATCTTGGCGGGGGACTCGAACCGGAGTATCTCCTCGATGGCGGGCTTGATCAGCGCTTGGTCATGCTGGAGCAACTCAAGCTGGTCGGGGTGTTCCATCAGCGTGAGGACGCCATTTCCGATCACGTTGGCGGTGGTTTCGTGCCCGGCGGTCAGCAGCAGGATGCAGGTGGCCAGCACTTCGTCGAGTCCGAGCGTGTCGCCGTCGTCTTCCAGGCACAGCAGCTGGCTGGCCAGATCCGCGCCGGGCCGGTGACGGCGGTCGCCGAGGAGGGGCAGAAGGTGCAGTGCGAGGCTGGTGGTGGCTTCCTCAGCCGCGATGACCGCCTCCTCGTCTGGGTTGAACTGGAGTATTCCCACCAGCTTGGGAGTCTCGGTACGCAACAGCTGCGCGCCCTCGATGTCAACGTCGAGCAGTTCGCACATCACGGCAAGCGGGATGGGATAGCCGATATCGGCGATGACATCGACTTCATCCGCCGTGGTGAGGTCGGCAAGGGCAGATTTGACCACTGCCGAGATACGGGGTTGCAGCGCATCAATGGCCCGCGCGGTGAATGCTGGGGCAAGCAGCCGCCGCAGCCGGGTGTGCTCCGGCGGGTCCATCCCCAATAGGGTGGTGCGCAGTGCTTGGTTTCCGAAGTCCCCGCGCTCGAGCCGTGCGGCCAGCGCCGGGTTGCGGTTCGGATCGCTGCTCCACCCTGGACCGCGCAGCACGGCGTTCGCCTCGGCGTAGGAAGTGACCACGAAAGCGTCCAGGTCGCTGTCCCAGTACACCGGGTGCTGTTCGCGCAGCCGGCGATAGGTCGGGTACGGATCAACAGGGAAGATCATGACGGCTGTCCCAGCCGGAGTCCGCGCCGCGCCCAATGGGCTGCATCAAGCTTGCCGATCTCGGTGGCAGGCGGCCCCTCTTCGTCCCATTCGCTGCGGATCGCTGCCCAGGGGCCGGTGGCTTGCAGTTCGGCCAGCAAGGCGGTGAGTCCGAGGTCGATGCGGGTGAGGAAGACGTACTCGCGGGGCAGCTCGACGCGGCGGAGGACTGACCCGGTCGCGCCCCGGCGGTCGAAGTAGCCCTGCACCACAGACGCGGCGAAATCCTGGGTATAGGTGAATGGTTGATCGGCCACCAGCGGCTGCAGCTTGTCCCGGTACCACGCGAGTAGTTCCGCCGGCGTGGGTGCGTCGGAGGCGGTCAGGAAGCCGATCTCGACGAAGGTGTCCCACAAGGCTGTGGCGTCGTCGGCGATCGCGGCCGCGACGATCCGTTGCATCAGCGCTACTTGTTCTGCGGAGAACCGGTTGACGCAACCGAAATCCAAAAACGTCACCGTGCCGTCGCCATGGAACAGGTAGTTGCCCGGATGAGGGTCGGCGTGGAACATGCCCACCATACGCAGGCTGCCCAAAGCGAACCGGTAGATCACCTCGCCCCACCGATCCCGCATCTGTTGATCCGCCTGTACCGCCTCCGACCACCGCATGCCGTCGGCGAAATCCATGGTCAGCACCCGGCCCGTCGACAGCTCGGGCACCACCTCGGGAATACGAATGACCGGGTGGTCGCGGTACGCGTCGGCGAAGTCGGTCTGGTGGGCGGCCTCGATGCGGTAGTCGATTTCCTCACCGATCCGGTCCGCCACTTCCCGGGCCACTGCGCGGACATCGAGCCGGTTGGAACCGGGCACTACCGCTCCGAGAAGCTGGAGGAACGTGGCGAGCAGCTCAGTGTTGTCCAGATCAGCGCGGATGGCCTGGTCGACCCCCGGGTACTGCACCTTGACTGCCACCCGCCGCCCGTCGGTCAGCCGTGCCTCATGGACCTGCCCTATCGACGCTGCTGCGAACGCACGCGGGTTGAACTCGGCGAAGATCTTCTCCGGGGGCGCGCCGAGCTCGGCCTCCACCACCGCAGCGGCCAGTTCGGGCGCCATCGGCGGGGCATCGGCTTGGAGCCGCGCCATCGCCGCCTGGTAGACACGCTGGCGCTCCGGGGGAACCAGCGACCCGAGTGCCACGAAGGACAGCACCTGCCCGGCTTTCATCAGCACACCCTTCGAATGGCCGAGCATGGCCGCGTAACGCTCACTTGTTCGCTTGTGGAACTCGGCGCTGTCCTCGCCGGTCAACCGTTTGCGCAGGGCGGCGACTACCGCCTCACCAGCGGTCCGGCCGGCCAGCCCGGCCAGCGGAACCGTGCGGCTTAGCCGACTCCGACCATATGCGGTCATCACCGCTCCTGTAGTTGACGCTTGACATGCTTAAGTAAATACTTAGGCGCCATGGGCGATCAGTCAACCGTGGCGACACGGGATCGCATCATCGACGCCGCGATGGAGCTGTTCAGCGAGCACGGCTACCGCGGTACCAGCATCACCCGCATCGAGAAAGCGGCCGGGCTCAGTCCCGGTGCCGGCGGCATCTATCACCACTTTCCTTCCAAGGAAGCGCTCCTGACGGCCGGAGTCGAGCGGCAGTTGAGCCGGCTCGCTGCCCTGCGCGACATTCGCCGGCTGTTTGCCAACCTCGGAGATCTGCGCACGGAACTGACCATCGCCGCCCGGTATGTCCTCGCCGAGCTCGATCAGGAAGCTCAACTACTGCGGCTGCTGGCCAGCGAGGCTCGGCACGGACCGAAAATCCTCACCGATGCCGTCGCCCAGGTCGTCGATCTCACCTACCGCGAGTTCGCTGAGTGGATCATCGACCGGTCTGGATCGGTTGTCTCGTCCGAACAGGCTGACGCGATCGCGACGATCGGGCTGGGTGCCCTGATCTCAGCACGGCTGCTTCCCAACTTGCTCGGCACCGCCCACAGCAGGGTTGACGACAGCGCCATGGTGCAGACCTGGGTAAGCGCGCTGGAGCACCTCTTGACAACCGCTCGGTCCAACGTCAGGACCTGACATCAGTCACTGCCGGGATACCTACGGTCGGTCATGCTGGTGATCACGCAGGGCTAGCCCGCTCCAGACGGGTGCGGTGCCGAACCAGCGCCATTGGCCGGTGCTCGGGCCCTGTGCCGGTGACGGCTGAACATCCCTATCCCGAGGTGAGTGCCACGGTCTCGGCCTTGCCACCTTCGTGGAGGCACGTCTAGCCATCCGTCGTGAGCTTTGCCGTAGTCCCTTGTTCCATAACCGTATTTATTTGCTTCATGTATGCCACCCACGCTACGGAAATTGGGCGCCGGTTCGGTCCCAAAGTGGTGTCGCGAACAATTCCAGTTCGAGAAAGAAGGCTTATATGATTCGCCGATTGATCGCTGGCGGAGTCGGCATTGCGGCCGCGTTGTTGTGTTCCACGCTAACTGCCGGTACGGCGAATGCCGCTACTGGCGCTGTCACCGTTACACAGCAGGACTCGAGTGGGCATGTACAGTGCATACATGTCTATGCGGCCATTCTGACGGGGACGAAAACCATTCACGAACTTCCCTGTAATAGTACTGTCACCCTTGCTCTCGTCAGCAGTACAGAGGAACCGAATGTCACTGTTGTCGACCACGACATCACGCTGACATTTTTCGGGCTCGAGTACTTTTATATGTATCCAGACGGTTTTTACATCACCGAACATGGCGGGCTGCTGGCGTAGGAAGCTCCGCGCGGACTGCGCAGGAGTCAAGTCTCGCCTGTGTCGAGGACGGCCCGATCTGATAAATCCACTCGCGAACTGAGCGGGAACGATCCAGTGGGTGACGATCTTTCCGGGCCTGTCATGCCGATCGCGGAAGATGTCGGTGCCCGCCGCGGCCTGTGGGCCGAATGATGGCGCGGCGAGGATTGCCTGGGTTCGACCGGTGGGTGGCAGCGCGCAGAGCACAGGTCGGCAGCTGGTCGGCCGTGCCAGCGCTGCCGCGCCGGGGTTGGGCCGGTTGCCGTACAGGGCAGGGCTGACCGCCGTAAGATACAGGCCGTGCCTTGAATTATAGGTAAGGCATACCTAATCTGATGCCCGTTATGGGTGTTTCGATCCTTATGTTGGCCCCGGTATCGCCTCCGGCGGCGTCATGGCCCCCCTGGTGGCGAGTGCTCAGTGCTTTTGCGTACTTTCTCGGCTTGGCCGCGGTTCTCGGAGGGACGTTGACCTATCTCGTGGTCACGCGTCCGGGGTTGCGGACATCAGACGTGGCCAGCACGGCCGTGGCGGTCATTCGGCGGCGCAGTGCGATGCAGCTTGCCTGGTGCGGCCCGGTGCTGGTGGTGGCCGCTTACCTTCAGCTTGCGGGGCGGGTGGCCCGTGCGGACACGGCAATGTCATTCGGGCAGGCGCTGGCCCCCGCCCGGATCTGGCAGTTCCTCATCCAACCCGCAAAGCCCGGCTCGTGGGTGTCGTCGGGCACGTTAATCCTGACCCAGAACATTCTGTTCGTCGTGGTCGCCGTGCTACTCGCGTCCCTGCTCATCCCCCACGTGCAAGATCATCTTAGCCGTGTCGCTTCCACTGCTGTACCGATCACAGTGACGGCGGTGGTGGCGAACTCGTTGCCCACGACTCTGGAGGGGCAAACGTTCGACGATGTGCTCAACCTTGTCCTGACCGAAACCCACATCGTCGCTGGCTGCACTTATGCGGGCGGCTTGGCCAGCCTCGTTCTGCTAAGTCGAGCCCGTCGTACCCTGGGCCGGCATGCATCGCTGTGGTGGGCGCGCATCTGGCAACGTTTCAGCCTCCTCGCCCTTGCCACCGTCGCCGCAGTGATCCTTTCGGGTTGCTGGCTGACGTGGAAGCATGTCGGGGGTCCCGCCGAGCTGGTTACCACCATGTACGGGCGGATCTTGCTGGTAAAGCTCCTGCTGGTATTAATGTTGATCTTGAGCGGTG
>JAJPIR010000120.1 GCA_021324675.1 Actinomycetota bacterium | reverse complement strand
TCCCCCACCGGGGACTCAGCTACGGGGCATTGCGCTACCTGACCCCGGATAGCCCGTTGCAGGCTGATCCGCAGCCGCAGATCAGCTTCAACTATCACGGCCAGTGGAATGTGGCACCCGAGCACGGCGGTGGGTTGTATCGCGGCGTGCACGCCGGGCTGGCGCCGGATCACGCGCCGGATGCGCTGCGGTCGTATCTGGTGGATATCACCGGGGTGGTCACCGGCGGCGAGTTGGAACTGGCCTGGACCTACTCGGAGAGTCTGCACAACGAAGCCACCATCACCAGCCTGGCTACCCAGCTGCTGGAGGCGCTGCGCCAGATCGTGGCGCATTGCACCCACCCTGAGGCGGGAGGCTGCACGCCGAGTGACTTCCCACTGGCCGCGCTCAACCAGCAGCAGGTGGATCGTCTTGCTGGTAACGGCCGCGGGGTGGAGGACATCTACCCGTTGACGCCGTTGCAGGCCGGGATGCTGTTCCACAGTCTGGTCGACACCGACTCGGCCGCCTATCTCGATCAGTTCCGGATGCGCCTGTCTGGAGTGCCCGATGCCCGCGCGCTCGGTCTGGCCTGCCAGCGCGTGGTCGATCGCACCCCGGCGTTGCGCAGTGCAGTGGTCTGGGAGGGGGTGGACCAGCCCTTGCAGATCGTGCACCGCCAGGCCACCGTCTCGATCCGGTACGCCGACTGGCGCGGTCTGTCGGAGCAGCAGCAGGATCAGGAACTCGCGCGGGTAGCCGCCCAGGAGCTCGCCGCCGGGATGGACCTGACGGTTGCGCCATTGTTGCGCCTGGTCATCGCCACCCTGCCCGATGATGAGGTCGCGTTGGTCTGGACTTCCCATCACGTGATGCTCGACGGCTGGAGCCAAGGCCAGATCGTTGCCGAGATCCGCGAACAGCACACGGCGATCACCCTGGATCGCACGCCCGTGTTGCCCACCCGGCGGCCGTTCCGGGACTACCTGCACTGGCTGAGTGAGCAAGACCAGCAGCTGGCTGAGCAGTACTGGCGGACGGTGCTGGCCGGGTTCGATGCGCCTACTCGCTTGCCCTATGACCGGCCGCCTCTGGCCGTGCATCGGGCCGAGTCCGCGGAGTCGGTGCTGGTCACGCTGCCCGCTGACGAGTTGGGTCGGCTGCAGTCGGTGGCCAAGCGAGCGGGATTGACGCTGAACACGATGGTGCAGGGCGCTTGGGCGTTGCTGCTGTCGCGTTACAGCGGTGAACCGGATGTGGTGTTCGGCAGCATCGTGTCCGGGCGTCCCGCCGAGCTGGCCGGCGTCGAATCCATGGTCGGCATGTTCATCAACACCGTGCCTGCCCGGGTCCGGATCGACAGCCGGCAGGAGGCGCTGGCGGGGTTGCGTGAGCTGCAGGATCAGCAGTCGGCGTCGCGGCAGGTCGATTTCGTGGCGTTGACCCAGCTGCAGGCGTGGAGTGATCTGCCGGCGGGGACCAACCTGTTCGACAGCGTGGCGGTGTTCCAGAACTATCCGTTCCAGGAGCCCCGCGAGGGCGAGCCGGGTCTGCGGATCCGTGCTTTCCAGGGTCGGGATACCACCAACTTCCCGTTGAGCCTGCGCGCGTTTGTCGACGGGACGGACAGGCAGCTCCAGATCGATCTGGGTTATGACCCGCGCCTGTTCGATCGGACCACGATCGAGCAATTGGCCACGCGCGTCCTTCGCGTGCTGACGACACTGGCCGCCGATCCAGGCGTGCGCTGGGGCGACATCGACTTGCTGTCCGCAGCGCAGCGCCACCAGGTGCTGGTGGAGTGGAACGACACCGACCGGGACGTGCCGGTGATGGTGCTGCCCGAGCTGATCCAGCACGCAGCCGCCCGCACCCCCGATGCGCCGGCCGTGATCACCCAAGACCAGGTGATCAGTTTTGCGGAGCTGGACTCCCGAGCCAACCAGCTCGCTCGACTGCTGATCTCCCATGGCGCGGGTCCGGAGCGGATTGTGGCGCTGGCCCTGCCGCGCTCGGTGGACATCGTGATCGCCCAACTGGCCGTGGCCAAAACCGGTGCCGCGTTCTTGCCGATCGACCCGGCGTACCCGGCCGAGCGGATCGCGTTCATGCTCACCGACGCCCGCCCGGTACTGGTGTTGACCCGCACCGCGGAAGCAGCCGGGTTGCCTCCGGTTTCCGAAGGCAGCTTGCTGGTGCTGGATGACCCGGAGACCCTCGCTGCCGCCGCGGCGATGCTCGACCACGCCGTGACTGACGCTGAGCGCACCACCGCCTTGCGGGTGGCGCATCCGGCGTATGTCATCTATACCTCTGGGTCCACCGGGCGTCCCAAGGGCGTGGTGGTCACTCACGTTGGGTTGGCCGGTTTCGCTGCTGCCGAGGCGGAGCATTTCCAGGTCGGTCCGGGTGATCGGGTGCTGCAGTTCGCCTCGCCCAGCTTTGACGCCTCGGTGCTGGAGCTGTGTATGTCCCTGCCCGCCGGCGCCGCCCTCGTCGTCCCCCCACCCGGACCGCTGCTGGGTGAC
>JAJPIR010000188.1 GCA_021324675.1 Actinomycetota bacterium | reverse complement strand
GCGGAGTACCAGTAGCTGCGTCGTTATTGCTCACTGCCAGCCTGGTGTGGTTCTTCATCCGGCTGCGAGCCTGAAACAAAACCAGACGGGCGGCCGTCGCCATAGTGAAAATTATGCGAACCTTTGAAAGCTTATCGGAAAGTCAGATTCTTGCGCTCGCGATCTCGCTGGAAGAAGAAGATGAGCGAGTTTACGCCGAGTACGCCGAAGGGCTGCGCAAAGACTTTCCGGCGACAGCCGCTGTCTTCGACGGGATGCGCGAGGAGGAATCCTCTCATCGGCACCGGCTGATCGAACTATACCGGCATAAGTTCGGCGAGCACATCCCACTCATCCGGCGCGACGATGTGCGCGGGTTTGTTCGTCGCAGGCCGGTGTGGTTGATGCAGCCACTGCGGCTGGACACGGTACGCGATCAGGCGAGCGCCATGGAGGTGGAGAGCCGGCGATTCTACGAACATGCGGCGGCCAAAGCGCAGGACGCAAGCGTACGCCAGCTACTCGATGACCTGGCTCAAGAAGAGCGATCGCACGAGGACCGCGCGATTGAACTCGAGCGCACCGAGCTGCGACCCGATGTGAAGCGGCAAGAAGAGGAAGCCAATCGCCGGCTGTTCGTGCTGCAGATCGTGCAGCCCGGATTGGCGGGTTTGATGGATGGGTCCGTATCTACGCTTGCGCCCGTATTTGCGGCTGCCTTTGCGACGCACAACACCTGGGATGCGTTCGCCGTGGGATTAGCGGCCTCGCTGGGCGCGGGTATCAGCATGGGCTTTGCCGAGGCTCTTTCCGACGACGGCAGTCTGACCGGACGAGGCCACCCGTGGATGCGCGGCCTGGTTTGCGGGTTTATGACGGCCCTGGGCGGCATTGGTCACACGCTGCCGTTCCTGATTCCAAATTTTCACGCGGCGCTGATTGCAGCGGTGGTCGTAGTGATTGTGGAACTCGGGGTGATCTCCTGGATCCGGCACCGCTATATGGAAACGTCTCCGCTATCGGCGGCGCTGCAGGTGGGACTGGGCGGCGTGCTGGTGTTTCTGACGGGCGTACTGATCGGCAGCTCGTAGTCATCCGAAAAAAGAGGCCGGAACCACGAGGGCTCCGGCCGGCAGATGACACGAGAGAGATCGAAACTACAGGTAAATTACGTCCAGCGTGACAGTGGTTTGGTTCCCCTTGCTGTCGGTCACGAGAATGTCAAACAGGTAATCGCCCTTTGAATTCGGCAACTGTATGGAGGGTGTCGGTGATGCAGGACTGATCACGGCCGCCTGAACGTTGCGCGATGTGGTCAAGAAGGTCAGTGGCGTGTTGCCGAGCGGGCTGGTGGATCCGCTCAGGTTGAGGTCGAAGGTCCGTACCAGGGTCTGGCAGGAGGTGCTGGAAGACACGTTGCCGCCGACCACCGCGCCCTGGCAGCTGGGGCTGGTGATGATGACCACCGGACCGCCGGGAGTGCCGCCACCGGGCGTATTCACAGTCACGGTAAGGGTGCGCGACGCCTGGCCTCCGGAGTTATTGCTGGCGGTACACGTGTAGGTAGTGGTGGCCTGTGGATTGACGGTCAAGTTGCCGCTCGCAGGCACGTCGCCGACGCCCGAGATCGTCACGCGTGTTGCGTTTTGAGCCAGGCAGGTCAGGACCACCGGACTGCCCGGAGACGGACTCGCCGGCGGGTTCGCTGTAAATGAAGTGATGATCGGAGCGGGCGGCGCCGTTACCGTCACAGTCGCGGTAGCGGTGACAGTCCCAAATTTGTTGGACGCTGTGATGGTGTACGTGGTGGTCTGGGTCGGGTTCACGTCGCGAGTACCCACCAGCGGAACCGTGCCTATGCCCGGTGCGATGCTGACGTCGGTGGCATTTTCGACCTGCCAAACGAGCGTCGAGGTACCGCCGCCCTGGATGCTGAGAGGCCCGGCCGAGAAGCGGATAATGCGCGGGGCGCTTCCGGGCGTCACTTGCACACCGACGCTGCAGGTATCCGAACCAACGGCATTGGTTGCCGTGATGGTGTAGGTGGTGTTCGCAGTTGGGCTGACCACGGCAGAGCCGCTGTTACCGACCGATCCGACGCCCGGCGATATACTCACGTTCGTGGCGTTGATCGAGTTGAAGTACAGCGTCGTAGATTCGCCTTGATTGATGGTCATGGGGACCGCGGTGCAGACCAGGAGTTTGGGCAATGGATTTTGCACGATGACGGTGACCGTGGCAGTGTCCTGGCTGGTGGCGTTTCTGGCAGTCAGAGTGTAGGTAGTCGTGGCCGACGGCGTCACCTGAAGAGTGCCGGATTGCGCGTTCACCGGCCCGATTCCCGGGGTGATCGTTGCGGACTCGGCATTCGTGATTCTCCAGGAGAGAGTGGTGGGTTGACCTCCCTGGATGGTGCTCGGATCGGCGATGAAGAACAGGATCTGTGCGCGAGCCTCTGCGGCGGTCGTCACGCGAACGCGGGCCGAAGCGGTCTGGTTATCGGTATTCCGGACGGTCAGACGGAAAACGTAGACCTGTCCGGCCGCTGCGCTGAACGTCGTTACGGCGGAGTTCGGCGACGACAAAGCTACCGATGGGCCGGTCTCCTGTACCCACTGGAAGGTCAAGGGCAGGCCGTTCGGATCGCGTGAATTGGAGCCGTTGAGCGTAATGGTGCCGGCAGGTACGCCGATCTGGTCGGGTCCTGCATCGGCTATTGGCGGCGAGCTTCCAACGCGGATGCGTCGGGACAGCACTTCATACCTCACGCGCGGTACATCCACTGGCACGGGATTCGATGAGGCCAGGTAATCTTTCGGCCGCATGAAGTTGCCCAACTGGAAGCCAAACACCGCGCGGCCGGAATTGGCGGCGCCGAGCATCGTCTCGTTGACTCCGCCCTCGGCAGTGAAGGCGAACTTGGTGCCAATCGGGAAGATGAAGCGCAGCGTGCCGCCGGGACGGTCCGCGTGTCCAACACTGCGCAGGTAGCCGATGTTGGCTTCGAGATAGTTCCGCCCCCACAGCCCCAGGGACGTGCTGACGCCCGCCTGGTCGACGATGCTCAGGTAGCGCTGGATGAAGATGTTCGGCGCGGTTGCCAAAATGGGCGTGCCGTCGGGGTTGGTCTGGCCGGTGGCGAAG
>JAJPIR010000270.1 GCA_021324675.1 Actinomycetota bacterium | reverse complement strand
GCACCCATGGTGACCTCATGTGGATGACCTATTCGGTACCCATAGAGATAGAGCGGTTGTAGCGTCACGACCGGCAACCGCCGCTAAGCAACAATGCAGGCCATCACCGTGGAAGGGACCGGTTGGCGCACACAGGCAAAAGCCCAAGCCACATCCCACCAGCTACCGGAAGCTCAGATACCGCAGTTGCACCGGTACCGTCGACGATCATGTCTGATGACACCGTCGAGCGACGCTGCTGGTCACCGCTGTGGATGAGCTCTTCGGCGCCATCCGCTGACGTCATGCTAATCCGATCGGAAAGATCCATCATGACCGACATCGTCGTCCCGCTGTATTCGCTTCCTTCCCCAGCTCGGCACCTGGAGAAGCTGCAAGCGCGCAGCATTGTCATCCGGCGCATCCTTCCGCCCGAGGCGCCTCTTGTGCTCCGATGGGTCGATGAACACTTCGCCAACCCGTACTGGAATGGCGAGACGGGAGTCGCGGTGTCGAGGACGCCGAACACATGTTTTATCGCCGTAGATGAGGGCCAGATGATCGTCGGTTTCCTGTGCTTTGAGGTGACGTTTCGTGGATTCATTGGACCCGGTGGAGTTGCCGCGCCCTATCGGAGGAACGGGATATTCACGGCTCTAATGCTTCGAACCTGTGAGGCAATGCGCGAATTGGGTTATGCGTATGCGATCGTCGGCGATGTTGCGGAGATAACCGCCATCTTGCTTCGGGGACTCGGCGGTATTGCGGCGCCCTTCTCGGAGCGAGAAAAGGGACCCTATTCGGCGCTGCTGCCGTGCGCGGACCAGTCGACGCCAAGTGCATCGCGATTCCAGTAGTTTTGTTTAACGGTGTTTGTTATTCACTGCCCGTGTTACCGCAAAGCGGATTGGAGAGGCCGTGGCTCGGGTCGAAGTTCCTTCTATGGGTGAGTTCCTTGAAGATGTCCCCTCTAATTGGGGTAAGTGGGGTCCGGACGACGAGATCGGCTCACTTAACTACCTCACTCCCGCTGAAGTGATGCGGGGTATCCGACACGTTAAGCAGGGCAAAGTCATCACGCTGCAACGGTTGATTAACAACCCTAAGGGTGATCCGGTTTCGCAGGGCCGGACCGGGGCCAGGGTATCCATGCTGACGGACGAGAGTAGCTGGGATAAGGGCGACGCTCCGCGGCTTCCAGGTGACGTGCATTACGCGGACGACTATATAGAAACTTTCCTGCATGGCTGTGGCCACTGCGATGCGCTTGGCCATGTCTGGTACGGCGGCAAGATCTGGAATGGCTATGACGCCAGGACCACAATTGGAGGGATGAGAAAGGCTGGGGTGCTACCGATCGCAGAGAAAGGTGTGGTCGGTCGCGGTATCTTGCTCGACATGGCCCGTTATCGAGGCAAGGCTGCATTGGAAAAAGGTGAGACGTTTACCCACGAAGACCTCGAAGCGTGCGCCGCGAGCCAGGGCGTCAAGATCGAAAATCGTGATATCCTGCTGGTCCGTACCGGTTTTCTTGATGCCTTCTACGAGGCGGGTCGCGAACAATTTTATAAAGACTTCAACGAGCCTGGCCTTACCTACTCGCTGGAACTAGTCCGGTGGTTCCAGGACATGGAGATCCCCAACCTGGTCACTGACACCATCTCCAACGAGACGACTCTCGAACCTAGCAGTGGCGTCGTGCTGGCGCTGCACTGCGCACTGATGCGAAATCTCGGCGTGGTTCTCACCGAGATTATCGACTTGAACAGGTTAGCCGAAGACTGCGCGGCGGATAACCAGTGGACGTTCCTCTACGTGGCAGCGCCACTCAAGGTTGTCCAGGCTACTGGTTCGCCGGTGAACCCGGTCGTAATCAAGTAGAAAATGATCAATTCGAAGGTGTTCGACTCTATCGAAAGAGTTGCGGGGGTTGAGCCTGGTGGTTGGTGCGGGAGCGGTGTGCGCTGACGCAACGGGGTCGGTGACGGGCGGCTCGCAACTGGCGTTGTCGGCCCAGGTCCAGCTCGTTTCACGGCATCGCCTTGGTGCCGACGAGGCTCACGCCGACGCACCCAAGTCGCCCGGCCTGTTCGGCCCCATCGGGGAACGGGTCGCTTCGGCACCAGGGATCAGGTCAAGCGCTTATCTCCTGCTGTCACGGTTGCGTTCTTGGCCGTTGTAATCGGTCCGTGAGGGTGCGGTGCGTTCGTTGCATGCACATGGCTGATCACCGAGTATGGCGGTATGGAGTACCGGCAGCTGGGCCGGTCGGGTCTGCGGGTCTCGGTAATCGCCCTGGGAACGATGACGTTCGGGGGCCGAGGTGGGTTTGCCAATGTGGGCAACACCGACGTGGAGCAGGCCCGACGGCTTATTGGATTGTGCCTGGAGCATGGTGTCAACGTGATCGACACTGCCGATGTCTACTCGCAGGGCGCCTCGGAGGAGATCCTCGGCCAAGCGGTCAGGGGCCGCCGCGAGGAGGTCCTTCTGGCGACCAAGGTGCGGATGCCGATGGGTGAGGGCCCGAACGAGGCGGGGCTGTCGCGGGAGCACATCGTGCGGGCATGTGAGGGCAGCCTGCGCCGGCTTGGGGTCGACTACATCGACCTCTACCAGGTCCATGGCTGGGACGGTCAGACGCCGCTGGAGGAGACACTCGATGCGCTGGACACGCTCGTCCGCAAGGGCCAGGTCCGCTATATCGGCTGCTCGAACTACTCGGCCTGGCATTTGATGAAGGCGCTGGCGGTGTCTGAGCGCTACCGTTTTCAACGCTTTGTCTCGCAGCAGATTCACTACACCTTGCAGGCTCGGGAGGCCGAACACGAACTGGTGCCGGCCGCGATCGATCAGGGTCTTGGCGTCCTGGTGTGGAGTCCGCTGGCCGGTGGCCTGCTGTCGGGCAAGTTTCGCCGCGGGCGGGAGTTGCCGGGGACCTCGCGGCACCTGACGGAGTGGAATGAGCCGCCGGTACATGACCAGGGCAAGCTTTACGACATTGTCGAGGTGGCCGTGCGCATTGGCGAGGTGCACGGGGTGTCCGCGGCTCAGGTGTCGCTGGCCTGGCTGCTGCGTAAGCCGGGGGTGACTTCACTGGTTATCGGCGCGCGCGACGGACAACAACTCGCCGATAACCTTGCTGCGGCACAGCTCATCTTGTCCGACGACGAAGTGGCCCAGCTTGACGAAGTCAGCGCAACTCCGTTGCCGTACCCGTATTGGCACCAGCAGAACTTCGCCTCAGACCGGCTCTCGCTGGCCGACCGCACGCTGCTGGGCTGATCCTCGACCCAACAATCTTTGATGACGCCGATCTGTGCCAGGTCGGCTGGAAGCCACTTCAGCACTTCGGCGGCGTGAGGGCAGGGATGTAGTGAGCGTCGGACCCGTGGTCTGCGTATCTAAGCCTGTTCGGGCTTGTTTGTCGGGTGAAGACCTGGACTGGATGCGGGGTCGATCGGCCTGCGTGGCCCTCGATCTGTTCACGACTGTCGAGGTGAACGGCGGCGTAGCGGCCGAAGTTGGCTCGGACACGGCACTGTCGGAGTGGACGCACGGTATCTGGCGGTTTTTGGGAGAGCGCATTCCGGGTCTGGCGCCGGATCCGCCACTGGTCAGAGTGTGGAGCCAGGCCCCCCTCGCTAGTGGGCTGGCCTCGTCCACCGCTTTGATCTTGGCACTTTTCGAGGCGTTTGTTGCGGAAATCACCACCGTCACTGCGGTGCCTTCGCAGGTCGTCGTCCAGTGGGCGTATGAGTTCGAATTCGCGATATGCAATGGCGGGGGGATGGATCATTTGGCCATCGTCCGGGGTGGGGCGACGCTGTTCGATGGTCGGCCCAGCGGCCTACCGGAACTGATCGACCATGTCGATTTCCCCGCTGAATGGTCACTGATAGTGGTCGACTCCGGGACGCCGAAATCCACTCCGCATCACATTAGTTCGGTCCGGGCGCAGTATGCGGCCTCAGATCCGGTGCTCGCGGACTACATCGAGCGGTCGGACGCGGCATCCGGACAGGTCTGGGACGCGATCCGGGGACGGCGCCTGAAGGCGCTGACCGATGCCATGACCGAGGCCCATCAAGCTATGCGGGATCTGCAGAAGATGTCGACTCCGCTCATCGAGCGGTTGCGCTCGCTGGCCCGGAGTGCGGCGGGGCTACCGCTGAAGATCAGCGGCGCGGGGGGAGGTGGCGCGCTGGTTGGGGTGTGCCCTGCGTCGGATGCTGCGGCGATTGCCGAGGCGTTACGTGGTGCGTACTCCGACGTCCAGCCAGGGACTCAAGTGATCGTCGCGGGGTCTGTCTCGGTGTATTCGTAGGCCAGCCACTGTGAGAAG
>JAJPIR010000237.1 GCA_021324675.1 Actinomycetota bacterium | reverse complement strand
CTGCCCGAGGTGGTCGGCACCGTCGCCGGCGATGACACCATCCTGGTCGTCGCCCGGGAACCGCTCACTGGCAACCAGCTCGCCCACCGGATCGAGGCGCTGGCGCACCCGTAAGTGGCGATACGAGTTATAGCTCGCATCCCCAGTCACGGGTCCGCCCGAAGGGAGAACGAATGAAGCGAGTCGTCTTGGCGTACTCCGGTGGCTTGGACACCTCCGTGGCCATCGGGTGGATCGGAGAGAAGGCCGGGGCTGAGGTCGTCGCGGTGGCGGTGGACGTCGGTCAGGGCGGCGAGGATATGGAGACCATCCGCCAGCGAGCGCTGGCCTGCGGCGCGGTGGAAGCTGTGGTGACCGATGCGAGGGACGAGTTCGCCGAGCAGTACTGCTTGCCAGCCCTGCAGTCCAACGCCTTGTACATGGACCGTTACCCGCTGGTGTCTGCCTTATCCCGACCACTGATCGCCAAACATCTGGTTGCGGCAGCGAAATACCACGGCGCGTCCACCGTCGCCCACGGCTGTACCGGCAAGGGCAACGACCAGGTGCGCTTCGAGGTCGGCATCAGCGCGCTTGCGCCCGACCTGGCGGTTATCGCGCCCGTCCGCGACTATGCGTGGACCCGGGAAAAAGCAATCGCCTACGCCGAAGAGCGCGACCTTCCTATCGACGTCACGAAGCGCTCGCCGTTTTCCATCGACCAGAATCTATGGGGCCGGGCAGTGGAGACCGGATTCCTCGAAGACTTGTGGAACGCCCCGACCAAAGACGTCTACGCCTACACCAACGATCCCGCCGAATGGAAGGCTCCGGATGAGCTGGTGATCACCTTCGAGGCCGGTGTCCCGGTTGCCATCGACGGTGACCCGGTAACGGTGCGCGAAGCGATCCAGCAGCTCAACTCGCGGGCAGGGGCACACGGCGTCGGCCGACTGGACCTGGTGGAAGATCGTCTGGTCGGGATCAAGAGCCGGGAGGTCTACGAGGCACCCGGGGCCATCGCGCTCATTACCGCGCACCAGGAGCTGGAAAACGTCACCGTGGAACGCGATCTAGCCCGGTACAAACGCCACGTCGAGCAGCGCTGGACCGAGCTCATCTACGACGGACTGTGGTTTTCCCCGCTCAAGCGGGCACTAGATGCCTTCGTCGCCGACTCCCAACGCCACGTGAGCGGTGATATCCGCATGGAGCTTGCCGGCGGCCGGGCCACAGTGACCGGACGGCGCAGCACACACTCGCTGTATGACTTCAACCTCGCCACCTACGATGCGGGCGACACTTTCGACCAGTCCCTAGCCAAGGGCTTTGTGCAGCTGTGGGGGTTACCATCAAAGATCGCAGCACAACGAGATCTGCTGGCCACCCACCGGGAGCTGTCGTCGTGACCGGGCTCTGGGGTGGCCGGTTCAGCGACAAACCCGCTGACGCGCTCGCCGCGTTGAGCGCCTCGACTCACTTCGATTGGCGCCTGGCCCGCTACGACATCCGCGGCTCCCGAGCCCATGCCCGCGTACTGCATGAGGCTGGTCTGCTCAACCACACCGAGTTGACCGCCATGCTGGATGCGCTGGACCGTCTCGACGCGGACGTCGAATCCGGTGCGTTCGTCCCGGTCCCTGAAGATGAAGACGTGCACACCGCCCTCGAGCGCGGCCTGATCGAACGCGCCGGCCCTGATCTGGGGGGCCGGCTGCGCGCGGGCCGCTCTCGCAACGACCAGGTGGCCACGCTGCTGCGGATGTGGCTGCGCGACGCTGCCCGGCGGATCGCCGCGGGCACCCTGGACGTGATCGACGCCTTACTCGACCAGGCGCAGGCGCACCCAGAAGCCGCGATGCCCGGCCGCACCCACCTGCAGCACGCCCAACCCGTGCTCCTCGCCCACCACCTGGGTGCGCACGTTCAGGCCCTGCTGCGCGATGTCGAGCGGCTGCGTGACTGGGACGTTCGGGCCGGGGTTTCGCCGTACGGCTCGGGTGCGCTGGCCGGTTCGTCGCTCGGGCTGGATCCGGCTGCGGTGGCCACCGAACTGGGCTTCCATGCGCCAGTGGAGAACTCGATCGACGGCACAGCCTCGCGAGATTTCGCCGCCGAGGCTGGGTTCGTGCTGGCGATGTTGGCCGTTGATCTGTCCCGGATCGCCGAGGAGATCATCCTCTGGGCCACGGCGGAGTTCGGCTACGTCGAGCTGGACGATGCCTACTCAACCGGCAGTTCGATCATGCCGCAGAAAAAGAATCCCGATGTGGCGGAGCTGGCCAGAGGCAAGGCCGGCCGGCTGATCGGCAACCTCACCGGGCTACTGGCCACCCTCAAGGCGCAGCCGCTGGCCTACAACCGGGACCTGCAGGAAGATAAAGAACCGCTGTTCGATTCGGTCGACCAGCTGGAATTGCTGCTGCCTGCAATGGCGGGCATGATCGGCACCTTAACCTTCCGGACGCAACGGCTCGCCGAGCTGGCCCCGGCCGGGTTCACCCTCGCTACCGACCTCGCCGAATGGTTGACCCGCCAGGGGGTGCCGTTCCGTACCGCTCATCAGGCGGCCGGCGCCTGCGTACGCCTGGCCGAATCACGCGGCGTCGGCCTAGCGGAGCTGTCTGAAATGGAGCTTGCAGCGGTCCATCCCGAGCTCACGCTCGACGTCCGCCGGGTGCTCAACGTCGCGGGGTCGATCGGTTCCCGCGACGCCTACGGCGGCACCGCTCCAGAACAGGTCGCCGAGCAGCTCCAGCGCGCTCGACACGCCGTGCTCCAGCACCGCAGCTGGATCACCACGTGACACTGGTGACCGTCCACCGCGAGCAACTCGCGGTGGACGTGCTGGCAGTCGCCCGGTTCCTGCTGGGTTGTCTGGTAGCCGCGGACAGTCCGGAGGGACAGGTGGTGGTGCGGCTGGTCGAGGTAGAGGCCTACCGTGGCGCAGACGATCCCGCGGCGCATTCCTACCGGGGGCGTACCGCCCGCAACGCAGTGATGTTCGGCCCTCCTGGCCACTTGTACGTGTACTTCGTCTACGGGATGCACTTCTGCGCGAACATCTCCTGCCTGCCCGACGGGCAGCCCGGTGCTGTGCTCCTACGCGCCGCGGAGGTCGTCTCCGGCCTCGGCGCCGCCCGGCTGCGCCGTCCCACCGCACGCTGCGACGCCGAGCTCGCCCGTGGACCTGCCCGCCTGGCGACACTGCTGGGGTTGCGCCGGGAGCACAACGGCTTGGACCTCGTGGATCCGTCGTCGCCGGTGCGACTCCTGCCCGGCGACCCGGTCCCTGCCGGACAGATCCGAACCGGCCCACGGGTGGGCGTCGCGGCAGCGTACGACCGGCCTTGGCGATTCTGGGTGCACGGAAACCCCGCGGTATCGGCCTACCGCCGGCATCGGGTGGCCGGTGCGGCGTGTGCGGGATGATGCGAAGGTGAATGCGCACATCCTTGACGAGCTGAGCTGGCGCGATCTGATCGCGGAGAGCACCGATCTCGACGCGCTGCGCCGGGACTGCGACACCGGCTCGATCACTCTGTACTGCGGGTTCGACCCCACCGCGCCGAGCCTGCATCTAGGTCACCTGGTCCAGATCCTCACCTTGCGTCGGTTCCAGCGCGCCGGTCATCGGCCGCTCGCGCTCGTCGGGGGAGCTACCGGGCTGATCGGAGATCCGAAACCGACGGCCGAGCGGACGCTCAACACCAAGGACGTCGTGGCCGGATGGGTAAAGCAGATTCGAGCTCAGATCGAGCCCTACCTCGATTTCGCAGGACCGTACGCGGCAACCATGGTGAACAACCTGGATTGGACCCAGCCGCTGCCTACCATCGACTTCCTCCGCGACATCGGCAAGCACTTCAGGGTGAACCGCATGCTCGCCAAGGAGGCCGTGAGTGCGCGTCTGCATTCCGAAGCCGGAATCAGCTTCACCGAGTTCAGCTACCAGCTTTTACAGGCTATGGACTACCTCGAGCTCTACCGGCGCTACGGCTGCATCTTGCAGATCGGCGGCAGCGACCAATGGGGAAACATCACTGCTGGGGTGGACCTCATCCATCGGGTGGAGCATCGCGCTGTGCACGCACTGGCCACCCCGTTGATCACCAAGGCTGATGGCACCAAATTCGGCAAGACCGAAGGCGGGGCAATCTGGTTGGACCCGGATCTGACCAGCCCGTACGCCTTCTACCAGTTCTGGATCAACGCTGACGACCGCGATGTGATCGGCTATCTCAAGGTGTTCACCGACCTATCGCCAGGCGACATCGCAGATCTGGAGCGCAGCACGGTCGAAACACCGCAGGCCCGGGAGGCACAGCGGGTGCTGGCTACCGAAATCACCGCACTGGTGCATGGTCCGGAGGAGGCCCGCCGTGCCGCGTCGGCCAGCCGGGCGCTGTTTGGTCAGGGAGAGTTGCGCGATCTGGATGAGCGAACGCTCGATGCCGCCATGGCGGAAGCGCCGACAGGACAGGTCCAACTGGCCGATCGGCCCACAATCGTCGATTTGCTGGTAGCCAGCGGCCTTGCCGGCAGCAAGGGTGCTGCGCGCCGCACAGTGCGGGAAGGTGGCGCGTCGGTGAACAACATCAGGGTCGGAGATGAGGGCTGGACACCCACGGAATCCGATCTGCTACCCGGTGGATGGCTAGTGCTGCGACGCGGCCGGCGGCATACCGCCGGGGTACGTGTGCAGTGACACGGATCCCAGCGGTGGCCGAGTGAGCGGGGGACACGCCGATTTGACTTCTGCGGTGCGTTACCCGTACCTTCTTCCTCGCTCCACAGCGGAATGGATGAACCCCTCAGTGCGTTAACCACACTGAGAGCAAAGACCAGGCCGGTGGGGAGACCCACTCGGGCAGGTGTTAAGCTCGATGGGAGCCCAGATCGTACGGGGTCTCTTGAGGCCGGTGAGTACGAGACGGGTAAGTTGGAGTGAGCCATCCCGGATCTAACCGCTTCGGTGGTTGGTGATGGTGTGTGTTTGTTCTTTGAGAACTCAACAGTGTGCTGTTTTTGTTAGTGCCATGTTTGTTTGT
>JAJPIR010000035.1 GCA_021324675.1 Actinomycetota bacterium | reverse complement strand
CGGTGACCGGCGTAAACGACAGGCGCACGATCCACAGCACGGGGATCAGCATGTAGCCGACAATCACGATGTCAGCGACCGCCCACCAGCCCTTACGGCCCCTGCCATTACGCATCACCCACGACCTCCTTCCCACCAGCCTCGACGCCGGACGCCGCGAGGCCAACCATCTTGACAAACGCCCCGGTCAAAATCGCCACCATGATGAAGATCAGCACGCTGATCGCCGAGCCGATACCCAGGTTGAACCCGACGAACAGGTTGTCGTAGCCCAGAATCGACACCGACTCCGTCCCGTTCGAACCTCGCGTCAGGATGTAGATACAGTCGAAGATCCGAAACGCATCCAAAAAGCGCCACAACACCGCCGCCAGGATCGCTGGCTTCATCATCGGCAGGATCACCCTGACCAGCCTCTGCCAGGGCCCGGCACCGTCCATCGCCGCCGCCTTGAGCAGGTCCTCGGGCACCAGCACCAGCCCAGCGAGCAGCAACAGCGCCATGAACGGCGTCGTCTTCCACACCTCGGCCAGGATGATCACTGCCAGCGAGCCGACCTGATCGGTCAGTGGCGCGGTGCCGGTGGGCAGCAGAGCGGCCAGGTAGCCTTTGCCCGGCGTCCAGGCATATTTCCAGCCGTAGGAGGCGACCACGGTGACAATGCTGTAGGGAATCAGCACCACGGTGCGCACCACGCCCCGTCCGACGGTCGTGCGATGCATCGCAAGCGCCAGCGCCACCCCAAGCACGAGCTCGATCAGTACCGACACCACGGTGATGATCAAAGTGACGGTGACCGCATGCCACCAGTAGCCCGAACCGAGCACCGCGGCGTAGTTGGCCAGCCCGACGAAACCGTGCTGGCCGGGAAAGCGCAGGTCGAATCGTTCCACCGACAGGTAGATCGCGTAGCCGATCGGGTAACCGGCGACGGTCAGCATCGCCAGCACTGCTGGTGTGCACAGCAGCACAGCCAGGCGGCGTTCCGCCCGGCCTGGGATGAACACCGTGTCGCGGCTACCCCACCGGGCAGTGATTGTCACGGTATTAATCCCTGCGAGGTGACCGCCTTGGTGATCTGATCGGCTAGCTGCGGCACCAGCGCGCTGGGATTGATCTTCGCTGGTGGGTTGAGCAGGTCGGCAATCACAATCGAGATGCTGTTGTAGGCCGGCGTCCTGGGCCGCGTGCTGGCATCGTCGAGCGAATCCCGGATCGACTGCCACTCTGGGTAACTGTGCTGCAGGGCCGGGTCGTCATACAGGGCAGCCAGCGTGGGTGGCCGTCCTACGGCTACCGCCTGAGCTAGCTGGCTGTCCCGGTTACGCAGGCACTGCACCGCTTCGAACGCCTCGGCCGGATGCGGTGAGGTGGCGCTGACGCCGAAGTTGATACCCCCGATGGTCACCCGCGCCGGCGTGCCCGCCACCACCGAAGGGTAGGCAGCCCAACCGAACACGTCCTTGACGCGACGGCCGGTGTCGCGGCTGGTGGGCAACCCCCGCTGGTCAATGAAGGTGCCTTGCCCCGCCTGCATCTGGGAGTAGGCAAACGGGTAGTTGACCTCGAATGCCGCAGTGCCCGCCTCCATCGCGAACTCGCCGTCGTTCTCATCACGCACCGACAGCGACGGGTCCGCGGCAGGGGAGGTGGCGACCCGGGCCATGACAGCCAAGGCCCGCCGGGCCGCATCACCGTGGGCCACCTGCACCTCGCCGTTGTCTCCGACGATCGCACCGCCACCGCTGGCAAGCAGCGTGTTGAACCACACCGTCAGACCCTCATATCGGTTGCCCTGTACCTCGATGTAGTGCGGCAACCCCCGGACCGCGAGGTCGTCGGCCATCCGCACCATCTCGTCCCAGGTTCTCGGCGGGCGAGGCACCAGGTCCTTGCGGTACCACAGCAGCTGGATATTGTTGGACAAGGGTGCGGCGTACAGCTTTCCCCGGTACATCCCCGTCTGCACCGGAACAGTGAGGGTGCCCTGCTCGATCTGCTGCGCCACCTGCGCCGGAAACGGCAAGATCCACCCCGCCTCGGCGAATTCAGCCGTGAAGATCACGTCGAGTTCCATGATGTCCAGGCTGGGATCATGTGCCGCAAGTCGGCGTCCTAGCGCAAGCCGCTGCCCGTTGCTATCGCCAGTGTCCTGGGTCCGCTGCTCGATCGTGTACCGGCCGCCCGAGGCCTTACTGCAAGCCGCCGCGGCGGCCCGGTACTGGCTGACACCCTGAGTTCCAGTGTCGAAATGCAGGACAACCGGGCCAGGGGAATCCGAGCCGCAGCCCACCAACGTCGCCGCCGCGAGCACAACGCCCGCCGCGCCCACGGCCAGCCACCCCCGGGCGCCACCCAATAGCATGGCTAAAGTCTATACAGGGCTCAGACGAAGTCAATAGAGGGTAGGCTGTATGCCTGCGGTACCGGGATCGGAGGACCCATGCGGTGGCTGCAGCTGATGTCACTGCTGGTTGCTAACGCTGTGATCGCCGCAGTGTGCGCAGCGCCAGTCGAGTCCTGGGTCGCCGCACCCGGCAAGGCTGTTCGCGTGGTCTCGATCACCACGGTGGATAGTCGAACCCGGGACCTGGTGATTGACTCGCCATCGGTGGGCACGGTGACGACGCGGTTGCTGGTACCGGTCGGCTTCGATACCGCCCCGCACCGCCGCTGGCCAGTCCTCTACCTGCTACACGGGGCCAACGACCCAGACACCTACCGATGCTGGACCCGGTCCACCGATGTCGCCGCCGTGGCGGCCGGCTTACCCCTGCTAGTTGTGATGCCCGAAGGCGGAACACAGGGCTACTACTCAAATTGGTCCAACTACGGCCGCGGGGGACCACCTGCCTGGGAGACCTTCCATCTCGTGGAGTTGCTTGACACGTTGCACCGGGACTGGCGGGCCAGTGATCAACGGGCGGTGGCGGGGCTGTCCATGGGCGGTCTGGGCGCCATGCTCTACGCCGCCCACCGGCCACATCTGTTCCGCGCGGCCGCCTCGTTCAGCGGAATCCTGGACACCGCGAACTGGCAGCCTCCGCCACAAGTATGGGGCGACCGCAGCCGCCACGCTGACATCTGGCGCCAGCACAATCCCCTCGACCGAGCAGCAGACCTGCGGGGCGTTTCCCTGTTCGTCGCTTACGGCAACGGAAATTCAGGCCCGCTGGATGCCGGCGGGACACCAGCCGAGGAGGTCCGTCAGACCGAGCAACAGCTGGCCCCGGGGAATGCCGCCTTTGTTCACCGCCTGCGCGATCTGGGGATCCCGGCCACGGTAGATGCCTACGGACCCGGCACGCACAGCTGGCCCTATTGGCAACGGGAACTGCACCGGGCGTTACCTGCCATCACGGATGCCCTACAGTCATGATCTATGGCGCGAGCATGGTGGGTGTGGCGCCATGAAATGGGCCATGAGCGTGGTAAT
>JAJPIR010000042.1 GCA_021324675.1 Actinomycetota bacterium | reverse complement strand
GACTTGATGACGCGCATGGGTCATGACAGTCCGCGTGCGGCGATGATTTATCAGCACGCTACTACGGTTGAGGATCGGGCTATCGCAGACCGACTCAGCGGTTTAGTTAACGCGCACCGTGTGGCGTCCAGTGACGAAGATGATGAAGGGGACGATGACTCGGCCGGCGTTCTTGTCCCGGTCAGTTAGTGGCACGTGTGTGGCACGCGGATCTTCGGCGCCGGTGATGAGAAAGGATAAGAATGGCTCTGAACTGGGGTTTTCTAATGGAGCGGGTGACGGGAATCGAACCCGCGTCTAGAGCTTGGGAAGCTCTCATTCTACCATTAAACTACACCCGCAGTAGCGCTGAGCTTAGCATGCGCCCGAGCTGGCCGAGGCACCTGCTGGCTATCAAGGATCCGGCTAGTGTGACGCCGTGCTGCTGTCCGACCGTGACCTGCGGGCCGAGATCGATGCTCGGCGCCTGGGTGTCGAGCCGTTCGACGAGAAGCTCCTCCAGCCCTCCAGCATCGATGTGCGGCTGGACCGTTTCTTCCGGGTGTTCGTCAACACCCGGTACACCCACATCGATCCCTCGCAGCAGCAGGATGAGCTGACGTCGCTGGTCGAGCCGGAGGGGGACGAGCCATTCGTGCTGCATCCGGGAGAGTTCGTGCTCGGGTCGACTTTCGAGGAGATCACCCTGCCCGATGATCTGGCGGGGCGGCTGGAGGGAAAATCGTCCCTCGGCCGGCTGGGCTTGCTGACGCACTCCACGGCAGGCTTCATCGACCCCGGCTTCACCGGCCACATCACCCTAGAGCTGTCGAATGTGGCCAACCTGCCGATCACGCTGTGGCCGGGAATGAAAATCGGCCAGCTGTGCCTGTTCCGGTTGTCCAGCCCCGCCGAGCATCCCTACGGCAGCGCTGGTGTGGGCTCGCGCTACCAGGGCCAGCGAGGCCCCACGCCCTCTCGCGCCTACCTCAACTTCCAGCGCACCGACACCCACCGCGCAAGCCGCGATCTCAACGATCTCGACGACGGGCGGTCAGGAGTCGGAACTGCCTGACGGTGGCGGCTTGCTCGAGTCGCCGCGTTTGACGCTGGCCAGCAGGAGCTGGGCGACGTCAAGCACCTCGGTGGTCTTACCCGCCGCGCCCCCCGCTTCACGGGCGGTGAGGCCGTCGGTGAGCATCACCCGGCAAAACGGGCATCCGGTGGCGATTGCAGAGGTCTGGGTGGCGATCGCCTCGTCGACCCGCTCCAGATTGACCCGCTTGCCGATGCGCTCCTCCATCCACATCCGCGCACCCCCGGCGCCGCAGCACAGCGCCCGGTCGGCGTGCCGCGGCATTTCGGTCAGCTGCGCACCGGACGCACCGACCAGTTCGCGCGGCGGCGAGTACACCTCGTTGTGCCGACCCAGGTAGCACGGGTCGTGATAGGTGACGGCGGGTCCGTCACTCCCAGGAACCGGGGTGAGCTTGCCTTCCCGCACCAGCTGGTTGAGCAGCTGCGTGTGGTGCACCACCTCGTAGTGCCCGTCCAGCTGCGGGTACTCCCGCCCCAGCGTGTTGAAACAGTGCGGGCAGGTGGTCACGATCTTGCGGCGGCCTGGCCCGCGGCCGTCGAACACCGTGTTGAGCACCTCGACGTTCTGCTGGGCGAGCATCTGGAACAGGAACTCGTTGCCCGAACGCCGGGCCGGGTCGCCGTTGCAGGTTTCACCGTCGCCCAGCACCACGTAGTTGACACCAGCGCGGTGCAGCAGCTCAGCGACTGCCCGCACGGTCCGCCTCGCGCGGTCGTCAAAGGCGCCGGCACAACCGATCCAGAACAGGTATTCCACGTCCTCGGGCAGCGTTTCCTCGGTCAGCTGCGGCACCTCGAAGTCCAGGCCCTTGGCCCAGTCCATCCGCGCCGACTGGTTCTGCCCCCACGGGTTGCCCTTGTTTTCCAGGTTGCGGAACAGCGTGCCCAACTCGGTGGGGAACTCTGATTCGATCATCACCTGGTAGCGACGCATATCGACAATGTGATCGACATGCTCGATATCCACCGGGCACTGCTCCACGCAGGCCCCGCAGGTCGTGCACGACCACAGCACATCGGGATCGATCACCCCGCCGGTTTCTGCAGGGCCCACCAACGGCCGGGCGGCCTGCTCCGGACCCGATCCAGGCACCCGGCCGAACCCCGACTCAGGCACGTGATGCCCGTTGCTGGCGGCCAGCGCCAGCACGTCTACGTTTTCGATGTCCTCCGGTACCTTCTGATCACCGAGCAGGTAGGGCGCCTTGGCGAACAGGTGATCACGCAAATCCATGATCACCAACTTGGGGGACAGTGGCTTGCCGGTGTTCCAGGCTGGGCACTGGCTCTGGCAGCGACCGCACTCGGTGCAGGTCGCAAAGTCCAGCATGCCTTTCCAGGTGAAGTCCTCGATCTTGCCGCGGCCGAAGATGTCGTTCTCATCGGGATCTTCGAAGTCGATCGGCTTGCCGCGGGATTCCATGGGCAGCAGTGGACCCAGCGCCTTGGGCATCCGCTTGGCCGCGACGTTGATCGGTGCGACGAAGATGTGCAGGTGCTTCGAGTACAGCACGATCATGAGGAACGCCAGCATGACGCCGATGTGCAGGAGCAGGCCGACGGTCTCCAGCACCTGGTTGATCCCGGAGCCCAGCGGGGCAAGCAGCGCGCCGGCCGCCTCCGAGGCGAATGCCCCGGAACGGTAGGGGAAGCTGCCGGTGTTCACCTCGGTGCCGCGGAACAGGAACAACGTCCAGATCACGTTGAAGATCATGAACAGGATGAGCCAGGCGCCCCCGGTGTGCGAGCCGTAGAAGCGCGACGACCGCTGCCTGCGCTCGGGATCCTGGCGGACTCGGATGATCGCGAACGCGATGATCGAAATCAGGACCGCCAGGGCGATGGCGTCCTGCAAGAAGCCCAGCACCGGTGAATGCCCGATCAGCGGAATGGCGAAGTGAGGGGTGAACAGTGATCCGTAGGCCTCGATGTAGACGGTCAGCAGGATCACGAAGCCCCAGAAGGTGAAGAAATGCGCCAGGCCGGGGACCGTCCATTTCAACAGTCGGCGCTGCCCGAACACCTCCGTCAGCTGGGTTCGCAGCCGGGCGCCCAGGTCCGCGGCGCGGCCGCGGTCTGGCTGCCCCGAGCGGATCAGGTCGTACAGCCACCGCACCCGGCGAGCGGCCAGAATGAGGGTCAAGACGGTGAGCCCTAGGCCGATCACCAATCGTGCTGCTATCACGGCATCCACACTAGGGCTAGTTACTCGCTAGTAGCTAGGTCCGCGATGGGGTGGGAGGCTGGCCACCATCAGTACTCGGCCAAGAGAGGTAGGGGGCCGTCGACATATCGGCTTGTACTCGGTGGACGTAACGCTGTCCACCAGCATTGAGCCCGCGACCAGACCACCAGGTCGCAATGCAGCCCCACATGTCACCGCGGGTTTGCGCTCCGTAGTGCATGAGACCCTCGTAGCAGGCTCGCCATACGCCCATCGCCCAGTCTGCGTTGTAGGCCGTGCTGGCCTGAGACCAGGGCAGGGTGCCGGTCCAGACGGTGGACTTCACCTGAAACAGCCCGTAGCTGACGCCTCGGTCCCCGCGGTAGGACTGGTCCCACTTACTTTCATCGACGGCCTGAGCGCGTGCGACGTCCGTGGGGTAGCCCCACTTGCATGAGGCCCACTGGATGATCTCATCGGTGGTGCCGGTGAACTGCCCATCCACCCGTTCCTTCAGGTGATCCGCTGCGGGGCTGGACCAGCTGGCTGTGGGCAGCGGGTACGGCACCGGGGGGACGGCGTGATTTGCCTGGCTGTTCTGCGGACGGGGCTCCCAGGGATTGCGCTGTACCCGGGCGGCGCAATCCTGATCTGAGGGTAGCGGTGAGCCGGGCGGCAACTCAGCAAACAATCCACCGGCCGGCACGCCGGAACCACCCGGCCCCGGCGCCGCAGCTGGTCCGCTACTCGGCGCGGTCCGCAGCCCGGTAACCGGAGCACGCTGACCGCAGCTGGCGATGAGCAGGCCCAAGCTCACCACGATTGTGGTGAACACCGCGGTGACCAGCCGCCAGTGACCCACGCATCCCCCCCGCCACCTCGCACGACCGTGACTACCACCCCGGAATTCACCAGCACCACACAGGCTACGGCGTGATCCGGACAATCCTTGTGAAGTTCGATCGCAAACGATCAGGAGCAGCTGGCCGTGTTGGGAGGTGGAAACCGAGACCTCCCGACAGTGCAGGATCGCTGCCAACGGCCGCCACTTGCAGCGGGTAGGTGTGGCTAAATCGAGGTTTCGGTGATGAGATAAACCGCCAAGCTGAGAATTGCGGCAATGCACGTGGTGGCTGCGGCAAGGGCTGGCCACCGCGGCCCTGGAGAAAGTTCGCGGTGCCGGGCCAGGACCCGAGCGGTGAACTGGTACTGGGTGATACCGACAAGGACAACAATGGCGCTGAGGCCGATCAGCGCAACACCGGTGACGCGGCTGGTTGACAGAATGCCGAGGGATCGTGGAGTGGACTGGTGCTGGCTTTCGGTGCCCCCGTGAAGATGGTGCAGGAACAGCCCGAAGTGGGCGACGACGAATCCCAAGCCAGCGAGCGAGATCGCGGTGCGTAACCAGGCCAGCAGCGTTCGATCGCTGGCCAGTTGCTGCCGGAAGTCCGGCGTCGTCTCTGGCGTGCTGGTGGCTACGGGAAGCAGGGCGGATTCCCCGGACGCTGTAACTGGTGCAGAGTTGGGAACCGTTTGAGTCATGACCGCCACCTACCCGTCGCGCCGCATTATTGGGCCTGCGCACACTGGTTGCCGGCTGCAACGTGTCAATCTCTCACGCTGCCAGGCAGAAGAATCCTTGTCCCATCTTGTGCTCCTTCTTGTCCATGGTCGGTACTGGTCGGCAGCACTGGCCAGCCCGTCTGACCATACGAACAAGAGGTTAGATCATTGTTATCCAGGCGCTGGTTGCGCCGACCGGTCGTGCTGTGGCGGGCAACGGCGGATACTTACTGGTTGGACCGATCTGGCGTGCCGCCTGGGCGTGGTGCAACCAAGTGAGGCACGAATTGCAACCGGCTCGGTGCCATCCGGTAGTGAAATTGCATTTCCCAGACGGGCATCCGTTGCGAAAATCCGCGCCGCGAGGCCGCTCGCCAGGCACCGCATCGCTCCCCGCTGGCTGCAACCCGAGACTCGGCGCCGCGGCGGTTCTCGGGGCCGGCACAACCAAGCTCCGCGGTCGGCGGGAGGGGATGAGGAGGATCCGCAGCCGTTGCACCTCGCACTAGTACGTATACAGAAATTATCTTATGCAGATTTAATCGTTAACAGAGCAACCTTGTCTCGTGCTCCTCCACGACCGGTCATCCCCCGTTCAAGCCCATCAGGCCGACCTCGTGCCATCCCCAGTTCGGGCCTTCATGGCAGGGGTGCTTGCCGACGCTGGTAGCGACGGCTGGATCTGTGCTACCGACGGCGGGGATGAGTAGCGTGGCACGTCCCAGAGCTTTCCTGATGCCGAGCCGGCGAACCGTAGACGCCTGCCGCGGTGTCCAGCGGCCAACCGACCGCGTCCGGGTGCCGGTGCCGGTGATCAGATGGCGGATCGCCTCCGGCCGGGGTGCCACCGAGCAGCCTAACGCGATCGGCGACGGCCCGGCGGCGCTTACCCCGCTGTTGTGGGTGATGGTCGTGCTCACCGGCGTGGGAGCTGGCCTGTTCGGCGTTGTGATGATGTTGATCCTGTTCACCGTCGAGCACTTGGCGTACAGCTATCACAGCGGAAGCTTCGAGGCCGGCGTCGAGCATGTCTCGGCAAGCCGCCGGGTGCTCGCGCTGGCCATGGCCGGTGTGATCGCTGGCGTGGGATGGTATCTGCTGCGCCGCTACACCAGGGGCCAGAAATCCGACGCCGACGAGGCAGTGTGGTGCGGCGACGGCACCTTGTCGTTCCCGCGCAGCATCGGCACCTCAGTACTGTCCGAGATCGTGGTCGGTCTGGGTGCCTCCCTGGGCAGGGAAGCCGCACCCAAGCTGATGGGAGCCGTATCCGGCAGCCTGCTGGGTCGGTGGACCCGGCTGTCGCCGGACCAGCGTCGGCTGCTCGTCGCGTGCGGCGCCGGTGCCGGGTTGGCCGCGGTCTACAACGTGCCCCTCGGCGGGGCGTTGTTCACCGCCGAGGTCTTGTGCGCACGCATCACCCTGCCGGTGGTGTTACCGGCGCTGGCGTGCTCGTGGATCGCCACCCTGACCGCGCGGATCTACCTCCCGGCACAAGCCACCTACAGCGGCACCCCTGCCTACCCGTTCACCAGCGCCGAACTCATCTGGGCGCTGCTGGCCGGACCGGTGATCGGGCTGATCACCGTCGGCTTCATCCGGCTCATCGCCTGGGTCAGTCACCGGCGCCCCACCGGATGGCCGGCGCTGGTCGCGCCGCTGGTGGCATTGGCGATCCTCGGCGCCATCGGTCTGCGATACCCGCAGCTGTTCGGCAACGGCAAGGGCATCGCCCAGGACGCATTCCTCGGCCAAACCGGCCTACTGCTGCTGCTCGCCCTGTTTTTGCTCAAACCGCTCGTCACCGCCCTGTGCCTGGGCAGCGGGGCCTCCGGTGGCCTGTTCACGCCCACCCTGAGCACCGGAGCTGCCCTCGGCGGCTTGCTGGGCAGCGTCTGGTCACTGATCTGGCCAACTGCGCCCACCGGCGCCTACGCCGTCATGGGCGCCGCGGCCATGCTCGGTGCCGCCATGCAAGCGCCCCTGGCCGCACTCGCCCTGGTCGTCGAGCTGACAGGCAGCGGATTCCAACTCATGCTGCCGATGATGGCCGCCACACTGATCGCCACCGCAGTCACTCGCCACCTCGACGGCTACTCCATCTACTCCGCTCGTCTGCCCGCCTGCAAGCCAACACAGGACGCGAAGCCACCCGCACCGACCCCTGGCCAGATACCCACCCAGACCTCTCACCGGAGCTAAGCGCCGGCTGTCCGCCAGGTCACAACCGCAACGACAAATAATTGTCAAACAGTTGCAGGTGGTCGCAAGTCCACGGGACACGGTAACCGTTCCGGTAGCCGTGGACCACGGTTGCTCATCGAGTCTACGGCGTCAGTAAGATGCGGGCGTTTAGCACGCGTACAACCCCGCTGGTCGTTCTGCTCTGCTCACCAGATCGCACTGACCGAATGATAAGGAGTGCACTTGTCCCGCCACGAGCCAGAAATACAACTGGGACGCGGGATGATTTTACTTCTGGCGGTCACCTGCGGTGTAGGCGTGGCAAATATCTACTTTCCACAGGCCATCAGCCCGCTCATCGCCTCCGGATTACATGTTTCCCCGGATTCTGCTGCAATGGTGGTGACCGCAGTTCAGTTCGGTTATGCCGCGGGTATCTTCCTTCTCGTACCACTCGGCGACCGGCGGCGGCATCGGCCCCTGATCGTCACCTTGCTCATCCTGACCGGTCTCGGGCTGGCCGTGGCAAGTACCGCGGCGGCGCTCCCGGTTCTCATCACTGCCAGCGCCGTCATCGGCCTTGCCACCGTGGTGCCGCAAATCATCATCCCCATGGCAGCCGGTTCGGTCGCGGAGAACCGGCGCGGCACCGTGATAGGTACCTTGCTCGGCGGCTTGCTCACCGGAATCGTCCTGGCACGGACCTTCAGCGGGACTCTGAGCGCGTGGTCAGGGTGGCGCGCCCCATACCTCATCGCCGCGGCATTGGCCTTCCTTCTCGCCGCCGTCCTGGCCGCCACGATGCCTGCGACGAGCCCTTCCTCGCAGCAGCGATATGCAGTCCTTCTTGCCGAGCCCTTGCGCTTGTTGCGTACTGAACCGGAGTTGCGCCGCTCCTGCGTTTACCAGGCAGCCCTTTTCGCAGGCTTCAGTGCAGCATGGACCAGCCTGGCTCTGCTGATCAGCGGACCGGTCTACAAGCTCGGGGGTCAGACCGTAGGGCTGATCGGCTTGATTGGTGCGGGCAGCGTATTTTGCACGCCGCTCGCCGGTCGCTGGGTCGACCGCCGTGGTTCTGATCCGGTGAATCTGGTGTGCATCGTCGGAAGCATCATGGCCACCGTGGTACTGCTGGGTGGAGATCTGGGGGGTGCCTTCGGGCTGGTCGCCCTCGCCGCTGGCATGCTGTTCGTCGACATCGCAATGCAATGCAGCCAGGTTGCCAACCAGGTGCGGGTCTTCGCCGTCGCGCCCACCGCCCGCAGCAGGCTCAATACGGCCTATATGACGTGCTGCTTTTTGGGGAGCACGGTCGGTTCATGGCTGGGTGTGCGCGTATACGTCCATCTCGGATGGGCTGGTGTGTGCGGGTTGGTGTCGATTTTCGCCGGGCTTGCCCTTGTACGGCATCTGCTACATGTGGCAGCACAGCGCCGCCACGTTGTCAAGGCGATCGGATCACCGGTTCGAGCGCCTTATCGCGATCCGCCACCAGAATAGGCTAATTGCGCTTCGCAATTCCGGTCGGCTGCCGGAGTCGGGGTCGTCAGACCGGATACGTCTTCAACGTTCCCGGTCGGTGGATCACCCCGGTGTGGTCAGCGTGGGGTTGGCAGTGGCCGGCGCGAGCGATCTCGGCAAGGCCTGGAACTGCGTTGCCAGGTGTCGCTTCCGCACCATCAGTAGCTTTACCGCGTGTCTCATTTGGATCATGCGGCATCGCCGGTCAAGATCAAGGGCCGTGGTGGACGAGTTGGCCCGGCGGCTGGTTCCGGACGAGTTATGGGACCTGGTTGAAACGCTGATCCCGCCGGTGAAGCCGCGCCCGCAGGGCGGTGGGAGGTCCAGAGTCGATGACCGGGCGGTGTTCACCGCGATCGTCTTCGTGCTGACCAGCGGCTGTGCGTGGCGACATCTTCCGCCGAGTTTCGGTGTCACGGTGCCCACCGCCCATCGCCGGTTCACCCAGTGGACCCAAGCCGGACTCTGGTGGCGTCTACACCACGCCGCGCTCGATGAGCTCAACAGTCAAGGACTGATCGACTGGTCTCGCGCAGTCGTGGCCGGCGCATGCATCAGGATGAGAAACGGAACCCGATGACCGGGATGAATTCCGCGGGCAGAGCCGAATCAGGGGCAAAAATCCATGCATCGCGGGGCCACACATCGCCTCTGTCTCACCAAATCGCCATTTGAGACATCCTCTTAAGGTCCACCAGTGCCGCGTGAGCCGATTGCTCACCCCCAATACGGTGAAAATAGACGGCGATCTTACCGCTCGTCAGCATAGACTAGCTGTGACGATCTGCCCACCGACAGTGCCGATGGAGGCGTCGCCCGCTGTGTGCCGTATTTTCGGTTTCTTCGATGCGTGTGTGAGTCCCCACGAATTCCGTACTGTTTCATTGCTGCAACGGCACGGTGGTCCAGACGCTCAGTCCAGCGTACGTGGCGACGGCTGGGGAATTGGCAGTAATCGCCTGGCTATCATCGACCTTGACGGTGGAAATCAACCCTATACGGAACTTGACGGCGCTATCCTGGTTGTCTTCAACGGTGAGATCTACAATCATCGTGAACTTCGGGCCAGGTTGGCGAAACGGGGATATCGCTTCACCGATGGCTGCGATGGCTCGGTGATTCCAGCGCTCTACCTCGAATACAATACCTCGTTCTGCGCGCATCTGGACGGCATGTACGCGGTAGCCATCATGGATCTTCGCGGTACACCGTTGCTGATGCTGGCTACCGACGACAGTGGAATGAAGTCTCTCTACTATTCTTGGGATCCTGGCCACGGTCGGTTGTACTTTTCTTCTGAAATACCCGCATTGCTTTCATTTCCAGGTGTCGATCCGGAGCCGTGGTTGCCTGGCCTCGACGCCTACCTCGCCACCAAAACACCCATGGGCGAGGAAACAACATTCAAGAACATCCGGGTGTTGCCCCCGGCTGCGCTAGCCACTCTGACCCGGACGGCGGGGTTCCAGGTGAGCCGCCGGCCCAGTCCAGCCCCGTCATGTCAAAGGGTTGAATTTCCTGCCGCGGGCATCACAGTGCGGGAGGTCCTCAGCGAACAGGTGCGGCGGTTGTTACTTGCCGATGTACCCATCTCGGCCATCACCAGCGGCGGGCTGGATTCCAGCTTCGTCACTGCGCTGGCAGCCGAGGCCGTGCCCAGCCTGGACACCTTCAACATCGCCTACACCGGGCAATGGCCCGCCGACGAGCGCGGTTTCGCCGCCGAGGTTGCCAAGCGATCGGGTACCAACCATCATCAGGTGCTCATCGATCCTGCGACCTTCCCCGACCTGCTGGCCAAGGTCGTATGGCATCTCGGTCAACCGAACGCCGACCCGATAACGCTCAGCACCTACGCGTTGTTCGAGCAGGTTCGTGCCGCGGGTTTCAAGGTGGCCCTCACCGGCGACGCGGCAGACGAGCTGTTCGGGGGCTATTCGCGGGTCAAGGCTGCGGTCGCCGCTGCGCCTGGCGTGGATTGGGTGGCCGGGTACGTTGAGGCGCTGGCCGCAATACCTTCTAGCCTGCGCGAACGCCTGTACTCCGCCGAGTACCGCGATTACCTGGTGCACCAGGGCAGCGCGGCCGCCCGTATCGCAGCGCAACTGCGCGAGTCAGGTACCAGCCGCCTGGAAGCGATCAGCGACTTCGAGATCGGGTCCCGGCTGCCGGCCTATCACTTGCGGCGGGTTGACCACCTGAGCATGGCGCATGGCGTTGAGGCCCGGTTGCCTTTCTGCCAGCCAAGCGTCGTGCGGTTGGCCCGGTCGCTGCCCGACAAGCACAAGGTGTCGGGCGATCAAGGCAAGCGGGTGCTGTATGCCGCGGCACGTCCCTACCTGCCGGCTTCCGTGCTTGAGCGGCCGAAGCAACCGTTCACCCTGCCCATCGTGGCGATGCTGCGGGACGGCCAACCGCTGATGACCTTCGCCCGCGACGTCCTCAGTTCCGCGCAGCTGCGCCGTGAGGGGCTACTTGATCCGCTGGCAGTGCACGGCCTGCTGGCCGAGCAGGCATCCAGACCGTCTGAACAGGCTGCCCTCGCGGTGTGGTCACTGCTGATCTACACCCTGTGGATCGATCAGTTCGGCGTTGGGTGGTCGGGTGCGTACCCGGCCACGAACGGGCGAGATCCGATAACCCTGGCAACTTCGGCGCAACACCGGATCGAGGTAGCGCGATGATCGGCCATCTGGCGTACGCCGAAGGCAGCCCCTGCCCCACACTGGTACTGGACGGCAGGCCCCTACCGCAGGCAGAAGAGGTGCTGCGGGAGAAGCTGGCGCAAGCCCGCCAGTGGATGGTCACGTCGGGCGCGGAGTCGGTCCTCAAAATCGCGTTGATCGCGCCGTCTGCACATCCGCTCTACGACCTGGACTACCGGTTCGTCCAGGTCCTGCCAGGTGCTGTGGATGATTTTGACTTCCGAGGCAGTTGCGGCCATTCCATTCTCAGTTCGATCATGGTTGCCAGCCGTCAGGGATGGGTGCGCCGGCTGACGCCCGGCGGCCGGTTCCGCGTCAATGTCCTGAACAACGGTGACAACGTCGTGGCTGAGGTGGACGAAGTCAACCGCACCTCGAGCTGCTTCACCGTTCATTTCGTCCATCCGCAACCGAAGCCACTCGGCGACATGCTGCTCTGTGGCGCGGTCAGCAACGAGCTGCCCCTGGCCGGCGCTCGGATCCCCGTCTCGATGATCTCCATGGGCAACCCGTACGTCTTCGTCTCCGCGGCCGATGTGGGCGTGACCACGCAGGATGAACTCTTCGCCGACGATCACGCGTTGTTTACGCGGCTGACAGCCTTGAAATCGGCCGCGGCCGACCTGCTCAACTGGCCCGCGGCCGGCGCTTTCCCCAAGATCGCAGCAATAGGCCAGTACCAGCCAGGGCGGATCGCGGTGCGCGCGATCTCGGTACCGAGCTGGCATCCCACCCTCGCACTCACCGGGATCACCTGCCTGGGCCTGGCAACCGCGATCGAGCACACCATTCCGTACGTGCTGGCGCGGCAGGCGGGTTGCTTGCCGGGCGTGGTGACGCTCGACACCCCCGGTGGCGCCATAGCCGTGTCCGCCATTACCAGCGGGAGCTCCCTCGATGACACCGTGAGCTGGGTCAGTATCGACCGGAAGTTCGTCCACCACCTCGGCGCGCTCGACATCGCACCGTTCCGTCACCTTGCACTGAAGGAGGTTTCAGCGTGCCTGCCACTGCCGGCAAACTGCAGTTCGATCAACCGCTACGCGACGAACTGATCGACACTCTCCAACGGTTGACGAGCACCGCAAGTGACACCGGGATGCCACTGCCCGAAGCGCTTGCTGCGGTGCGCAGCTGCGGTGTCCTCGGTCTCGTCGTGCCGGCCAGATACGGCGGCATGGGCCACGACGCCGCGAGCGTCAACCAGGTTGTCCGGGATATCGCGCGCGTGGACGCCAGCATGGCGATCATCCTGTTCCAGCATTTCGCGGTCAGTGCCCGCATTGTGGACTGGGGAAACGAGGAACAGAAGGAAGCGTTGCTGCCCCGGGTGGCCTCGGGCGAATACCTTCTGGCCTCCGCGTGGAGCGAAAGCGGCTCAGGTGCCGATAAGCGGCGGATCGCGACAACGGCGCAACGGCAGCCAGACGGTGGTTGGCTGCTTGACGGAGCCAAGTCATTCGCTACCGGGGCACGTATTGCCGACCTCTATCTCATCCTTGCCCAGTCCGGTGAGGACACCGGCGAGTCACTGTCCTACGGCGCGGCCGGGCAGAGTTTTTTCCTGGTCGAGGCCGAAAACCCCGGCCTGGTTCCCACTGATGTTCTCGACCTGGTCGGGATGCGGGCCAGCGCAACCGGGTTTGTCGAGCTGCAATCCTGCCGGGTCGGCGCGGAAGCGTTGCTCGGTCCGGAAGGAGAGGCTTCGCGGATAATCAGCACGGTCCGCGAGTCCGGAGCCACGCTCGGCGCGGTCAGTGTCGGAATCGCGGAGGCGGCTTTCGAAATCCTTCTCGATCATGTGAACAAGCGCGGGCTCACCAGCCAGCAATCCGTCCGGCACCGGATCGTCAACCTGGCCACCCGCATCGAAGCGGCCCGCGCCATCGTGGAACGCAGTGGCCGTAAAGATGGCGCTGACCCTGGGATGACCACCCTGTACAGCAAGCTTTTTGCCTCGACCATCGGCGAGAGCGTTGTCGCCGAGGTCCACGGCATGCTCGGCAGCACGGGGTTCCTCCGTGATCATCCCATCAACCGGCTAGGCCATGACGCGCGAGCCATCTCGCTCATGGGACCCACCAACGATCTATGCCGAGAGCTGGTCAGCGCGCAATGTCTCAGCGCGCTGAAGTCCGCGTGACCGTGATCGAGGAATTACCAGTGGCGGATTTGGCCGTGGTGAATGGAAGACTGGTGACGCCCGATGGTGTTCGTCGAGGCGGGCTGACTGTACAGGGTGGCAAGATTGCCGAGCTGGTGCCGCACGATGAACGCAGGCCCGCGAATAAAGTGATCGACGCTGCCGGTTGCTATATCCTGCCCGGGCTCATCGATTCACACGTACATTTCCGCACGCCCGGCCTGACCCACAAAGAGGACTGGGCGCATGGCAGCCGGGCAGCCGCCGCGGGTGGCATCACAACCGTGATCGATATGCCGAATACCGTACCGCCCCTCTTCGATCCAGCTGATGCCGACGCCAAGGCCGCCGGGATAGCGGGTACCTCGGTGGTCGACTTCTGCTTCCACCTCGGGGTGGACGGAGCGCGGCCGGAGCTGCTGGCTACCTGCACGCCGCGGCAGGCCGTCAGCGCGAAGGTATTCATGGCAGGGCACCACACCGCGCCGCACGTCATCCGCGAGCCCGATGTCCTGGATCGGGTCTTCGCCACGGCCGCGAAGGCCGAGTTGCGGCTCGCCCTGCACGCCGAGGACGATGCGGTGCACGAACTGCTCGACGGATGGTCGGGACCCCCACGGGAGTACCGCGATTACGAGCCGCGCCGTCCACGTACCGGCAGTATCGTGGCGGTGGCCAGGGTGATCGAGCTGGTGCGCCGCCACGGGACCGCGGCACACGTCCTGCATGTCTCGTCAGCGGAGGAAGTGGACCTGCTCAGCGCCGCCGCGCACGCAGGGCTGCCGGTGACCTTCGAAGTGACCCCGCATCACCTGTCGTTCACTGACAAGGACACCAGCCGGCTCGGCGCTCGCACCCGGCTGAGCCCGTCGATCAGGAATGAAGCGGATCAACGGCGGCTGTGGGATGCCGTCCGCAGTGGCGGGGTGACAACGATCGGCAGCGACCACGCCCCGCACACCCGGGCAGAGAAATCCCGCCCGGTAGCTGATGCGCCGCCGGGGCTTCCTGGCGTGCAGGAGCTCCTACCGGCGATCTTCACCGGGATGCGGCGGCGCTTCCCGGAAGACCCGCCAGATCTCCACGTCAGCCGTGTCGCTGAGCTCATCGCCGCGTCCCCAGCCGACCTTTTCGGGCTCGCTGAACGCAAAGGTCGGCTCAAACCCGGGTTGGACGCGGACCTCATCCTGCTCGATCCGGATGCCGTCTGGATGGTGCGCGCCGAGGATGTGCTATCCAAGTGTGGCTGGTCAGCGTACGAAGGATGGACCATGACCGGCCGCGTCGAGCTCACCGTCCGTCGCGGCGAAATCATCTGGGATCGGGCCAACCAGGCCTTTGGCGACCCGACCGGCCGCTGGCTGGACGCTTCGCTGAGCAGCCGGTAACGCCTGGCGACACCGGGCAGGATCGACCAGTGTCGCCGTGCTACCGCAAGTGCCGTGAACTCGACGAGATCGACCTCCGGATGGCCTGGCCACGTAGCTGGCGTCGAGTTCACGGCAACGATTGGACAGCAAGCCCGATCGTGCGGCCAGGCTGTCCTTACCGTCTCCACGTTCCCGCGGTGAAGCCTCGCCTTCTCGGGTCAGATCCCGGCGGAGCACCTTCCTCAGGGTGAGCTGCCACGGCGGATCGGCCCTAAACTTGTCACCCTCAGGCCGAGCGTGCGCAGCCATCGGCACCCGACGCGTGACCACGCTCTGCGCTGCAACCGCGGTCTGCAT
>JAJPIR010000312.1 GCA_021324675.1 Actinomycetota bacterium | reverse complement strand
GGCCTCACGCAGGCTTCGGAGGTCATGGCTCAGCCCTGCGATGGTGATGGTTCGGCCCTGCAAGCAGGCCTCACGCAGGCTTCGGAGGTCATGGCTCAGCCCTGCGAGCAGGCTTCGCGTATCTTCCACACGGTCTTGGTGGCCAATCGCGGCGAGATCGCAGTGCGGGTGATCCGCACTTTGCGCGCGTTGGGCATCCGGTCGGTGGCGGTGTACAGCGATGCCGACGCAGGTGCACGGCATGTGCGCGAGGCAGATGTCGCGGTTCGGATCGGTCCGGCGCCGGCAGCCTTGTCTTACCTGCGTGCCGAGGCGGTGCTCGACGCCGCCGCACGCACCGGTGCGCAAGCCGTGCATCCCGGCTACGGCTTCCTGTCCGAAAACCCAGCCTTCGCACGGTCCTGCAGTGCAGCCGGACTGGTCTTCATCGGGCCACCCGCAGAGGCGATCGAGCTGATGGGGGACAAGATCCGCGCGAAGGCCACCGTGGCCGCTGCGGGGGTACCCGTGGTGCCAGGTAGCGACGATGGTTGCGGCGATGACGCTGAGCTGGCTTCGGCTGCCGGCCGGATCGGTTACCCGGTGCTGCTCAAGCCGTCTGCCGGTGGCGGAGGTAAGGGCATGCGGGTAGTGCACCGCCCGCAGGACCTGCCGGAGGCGATCGCCGCTGCTCGCCGGGAGGCCCGAGGCGCCTTTGGTGACGCGACGCTGCTCGTCGAGCGGTTGATCGCCAGGTCCCGGCACATCGAGGTCCAGGTACTGGCCGATGCGCGTGGCAACGTGGTGCACCTCGGTGAGCGCGAATGCAGCTTGCAGCGGCGGCACCAGAAGATCGTCGAGGAAGCACCCTGCCCGGTACTGGATCCGGCGACCCGGGCCCGGATGGGTGAATGCGCGGTCGCCGTGGCCAAAGCGGTGGGGTACACCGGTGCCGGGACGGTGGAGTTCCTGGTGCCAGCCGCCACGCCCGACCGCTTCTTCTTCCTGGAGATGAACACCCGGCTGCAGGTCGAGCATCCGGTGACCGAGCTGGTCACCGGATTGGATCTGGTGGAGTGGCAGCTGCGGGTAGCGGCCGGGCAGCCGCTGGACTTCATGCAGGACGGCATCCGCGTCAACGGGCACGCTGTCGAGGCGCGGATCTACGCCGAGGATCCTGCGGCCGGCTTCCTGCCCACCGGCGGGCAGGTCCTGCTGCTGCACGAGCCTCCCACCGGGCCGGCCTTGCGCGTGGACTCCGGGTTGCGCGTGGGGGAGCAGGTGGGCAGCCACTACGACCCGCTGCTGGCCAAGGTCATCGCGCACGGGCCGGATCGCGGCACCGCGCTGCGCCGGTTGGACGCCGCGCTGGCGGCCACCAGCATTCTGGGTGTGGGCACCAATGTGGCCTTCCTCCGGGCGCTGCTCGCCGATCCCGGCGTGCAGGCCGGGACGCTGGACACCGGACTGGTGGAGCGTGTTGTCCCGGAGCCGGCCGAACCGTCCGGCGACGTCCTGGCCGCGGCGGGGCTGCGCGCGCTGCTGGCGTTGGAGCCCCCCGGGCCGGTGGTGGATCCCTTCGCCCTGCCCGGCGGTTGGCGCCTCGGCGAGCCAGCCTGGACCTGCTGGCGAGTCGAGGCCAGCGGGCACGACCCGGTCGACGTCCGGATCCGGGGCCGCGCTGCAGCTGCTGAGGTGGTGGTGGGCGACGGTGCCGTGGGCCGCGCGTCGGCGCGCTGGGAGGGCGGCGACCTTGCCGTCACCCTGGAGGGGATCACCCGCCGCTACACCTGCGCGGCCGACGGGGCGGTGGTGTGGCTGGGCCGCGACGGGCACAGCTGGGAGTTGCGCGAACAGCCGCCGCTGGCCGCCGCTCAGCCCACCGAGTCAAGCGTGGATGGAGCAGTGCGCGCGCCCATGCCCGGCACCGTCACCGTGGTCGACGTCGTCGAGGGCCAGCAGGTCAGCGCGGGCGCACGGTTGCTCGTGCTGGAAGCGATGAAGATGGAGCATGTGCTCACCGCGCCGATCGAGGGAGTGGTGCGCAAGCTGTCTGCCCGCGCCGGAGAGACCGTTGAGCGCGACGCAGTGGTGGTGGTCGTCGACCCTCTGGGGTCACCGGCCCCAGGGAGGCTGTCCCCATGGAACTAAGTGGCCAAATGGAATTGAGTGCAGAGCACGCCGCGCTGCGCGCCACGGTGGAGGACTTCGCGCGCAAGGAAGTCGCTCCGGTGATCGCCGACCTCTACGAGCAGGGGACCTTCCCCTACGCGCTGGTGGCGAAGATGGGCGAGATGGGCCTGTTCGGGCTGCCCTTTCCGGAGCGCTACGGCGGGATGGGTGGTGACTACTTCGCGCTGTGCCTGGCGCTGGAGGAACTGGCGCGGGTGGACTCCTCGGTCGCCATCACCCTGGAAGACAGCGTGTCGCTGGGCACGATGCCGATCTTCCGGTTCGGTACCGAGGAACAGAAACAGCACTGGCTGCCGGACCTGTGCACCGGCAAGCGGATCGGGGCGTTCGGGTTGACCGAACCCGGTGGGGGATCCGACGCCCGCGCTACCCGCACCACCGCCCGCTGCGACGGGGACGAGTGGGTGATCAATGGATCGAAGTCGTTCATCACCAATTCGGGCACCGACATCACCTCTGTAGTCACCGTCACCGCGATCACCGGTGTCAACGGGGGGCGCAAGGAGATCTCCACCATCATGGTTCCGGCAGGGCACCCGGGCTTCACCGTGTCGAAGAACTACTCCAAGGTCGGCTGGAAATGCTCGGACACCCGTGAGCTGTACTTCGACGATTGCCGGGTACCGGTGGGCAACCTGCTCGGCGAGCGCGGTCGCGGGTACGCCCAATTTTTGTCCATTCTCGATGAGGGTCGTATCGCGATCGCTGCCCTTGGCGTCGGCCTGGCCCAGGGCTGCATCGACGAGTGCGTCGCCTACGCCAGGCACCGGCACGCCTTCGGTCACGCCATAGGCAGCTACCAGGCGATCCAATTCAAGATCGCTGATATGGAGGCGAGGGCACACACCGCCCGGTTGACCTACTACCACGCTGCGGCCAGGATGCTGCGCGGCCAGCCGTTCAAGAAGGAGTCGGCCATCGCCAAGCTCGTCTCGTCCAACGCTGCGATGGACAACGCCCGGGATGCCACCCAGGTCTTCGGCGGCTACGGCTTCATGAACGAGTACCCGGTAGCCCGGTTTTACCGGGACGCCAAAGTGCTCGAAATCGGTGAGGGCACCAGCGAGATCCAGCGCCTGCTGATCGCCCGCCACCTGGGCCTCAACTGACCCCAAGCCTCCGATCCCGAGCGCAGTCTGGATGCAGACTGCGGTTTTCGAGGTCCGAAAAACCCCAGTCTGCATCCGGAACGCGCTGGGAGTCCGAGGTACCCTCAGGTTCGCAGGGGCGGCAGGAGGTGGCCGTGGGCGCGAACTACATGGGCGTGAACTATGTGGCTCGGCCGTGGGAGAGCAGGTTGTTCCGGCAGTGCCGGCGAGCCTGGGATCTCGGAGCCCGGGAGCGGCGCAATTACGAGCCCACCGAACCGGCGCAAGTGTTCAGCTTCAGCGAAGCCATTCACGACGCGCTAGACGTCTACTACTTTCCCGGCATGTGGGCGTGGAACCGGGAAATCGTCCGCCCGCTAGCCGTCGCCGGTTTCGAGAAATCGATGCGCCGCCAGCGCAACGCCTACACGCAGAGCCGTCAGCTGTCCGACGATGAGGCCCAAGACTGGGATCGGCATGTGGAGCTGGGCAAGGACCTGCTGCCGCGTTACTTCGAGTGGACCCGTGATCTTGACCGGTTCACCCCGATCGGGGTCGCCTCGCAGTTCGACATCAACCTGCCCGACCCGGACGACCCGGATCGCGGGCTGACGACACATGATGGGCGCCCGCTGCAGTACCGCGTGCGTATCGACCTGGCAGTGATTGACGATCATGACCTGTACTGGCTCGTCGAGCACCGTGTCATCACCGGCTCGCAGTGGCCAGATCTCGATGAACTCCGGCTGGACGAGCAGGCTCTCACCCGCAGCTGGGCGTGGCAACTGGCTTTCCTCGCCAAGCTCGAGGGCACTATCTACAACGAGCTCCGCCTAACCCTGCCGGATACCGGCCCGCCAAGCGCTGGCAACCCCGCGGTGAAAGTCCGTGCGGTGCCGGGGCCAGGCGGGATCATCACGCAGCGCAGCACCGAATCGTTTCGCCGCACGCATCTGCCGAGAACCGAGGTGGAAATCGCCCGCCACGGCGTCGGGGTGGCGCTGGAAATGCAGGACATGACCGACCCGGCGGTGCGGATCTACCCGAATCCATCCTGGGAAAACTGCTAGGGCTGCGCCTACCGGGCGCCGTGCCTGGCGATGACCCAGGGTACTGACGACAACTCGATCCTCGAAACGTCCTACCGCAAGCGGACTAGCGAGGACTTCGAGCCCGGCCGGCTGGGATCGGTGTGGGGATTCGTGCCCGAGGTCTACCGGGTCGCCGAGCACCGCGCGCCTGGTGCGGAGGGCTAGTGTCGCTGCGCATCCGGGTGGTGAGCTGGAACGTCGACTCCCGGCCGACAGGTCTCCTGGACGCCAAGGTCGACCTGATCCGCCGGCTCAAACCTGACCTCGCGTTGCTCCAGGAGATCGGCCGCCCGGTGTACCGCGCGTTGATGCCGCACCCGTCGGCCCATGAACGGATGCACCGCAAACAACGGCACTTTGTCTGGGGCGCGCTGTCGACCGACTTGAGCACTCCGCGGGCCAGCGAGTACCGGCTTGGTTGCGCCATCCTGGGGGGCCCTACCACGGCGCTGCTCGATTCCGGGGTGCTGGACAGTGCGCCGTTCGACGTCCAGGAACCGGTGCGGGTCGGGTTCCTGTGGCGCACCGTGGTGGCACAGGCCGCGCTGTCCAGCGGTGACATCGTGACCGTGTGCTGTTTCCACGGCCGGCATCCCTCGGGCCAACCCGCCGCGTCGCTACAGCAAGCCTTTCACGCCGGGATCGCCAAGTGGCTTGCCGGCGTGGCTGGTCCTGTCGTGTTCGGCGTTGACGCCGGCCCTGCCATGTTCGAGGGCGCCGACCCCCTGCTTGGCCGGGGTGCAGTGCACCACCTCCAGCAGGTGCTCAGCATCGACAACGACCACCTCTGGGCCACGCCGGATCTTGAAGTCCACAGCGTGCAACGCCTGACTGATGAGGCGATTGCCGCTGGCAGCGACCACCCCCTCCTGCTCGCCGACCTCGCCCTCTAACCGGGCCCACCAACCGCAGTCTGGATGCAGACTGCGGTTTTTTGGGCCTCCAAAACAGCAGTCTGCATCCAGACTGCGGTTAAGGACGGGTCAAGAGATTGGGCGGTCGGTGGGGGCGATGCTGAAGGGCAGGACGTCGCGGCCAGTGAGGTGGCGATCCACGCCGGCGGCAGCGGAGCGGCCTTCGGCGATGGCCCACACGATCAAGGATTGACCGCGGCCCATGTCACCGGCGACGAACACGCCAGGCACATTGGTCATAAACGATGCGTCCCGGGCGACGTTGCCGCGGGCGTCGTACTCGACACCGAGCCCTTCGAGCAGCTTGCCCTTCTCCGGGCCGACAAAGCCCATGGCAAGCAGCACGAGATCGCACGGCAGCTCCTTTTCGGTGCCGGGCACCGGAACGAACTTGCCGGCCTCGAACACCACTTCGCCCAGCTGTAGGGCGCGCACCCGGCCGTCGTCGTCGCCGAGGAACTTCTGGGTGCTCACCGAGAACAACCGCTCACCACCCTCCTCGTGGGCCGAGGAGACCCGGTAGATCATCGGGTAGGTGGGCCACGGTTGGTGCTCCGGACGCGTTTCCGGCGGCAGCGGCATGATCTCCAGCTGCACTACCGAGGCGGCGCTCTGGCGGTGTGCGGTACCGAGGCAGTCTGCTCCGGTGTCGCCGCCACCAATGATCACCACGTGCTTGCCGGCAGCGTCGATCGGTGATCGCTCGAGGTCACCTTCCTGCACCCGGTTAGCCGGGGGAAGGTATTCCATCGCCTGGTAGATCCCGGTCAGCTCGCGGCCGGGAACCGGCAGGTCACGCCACGCGGTGGCCCCGCCGGCGAGCACCACCGCATCGAACCCGGCCAGCAGCTCCTCCGCACTGACGTCCACCCCGACGTTGACGCCGGCCCGGAATTCGGTGCCCTCCGCCCGCATCTGGTCTAACCGGCGATCCAGCCGGTGCTTGGCCATCTTGAACTCGGGGATGCCGTAGCGCAGCAATCCACCGATCCGGTCCGCCCGCTCGTAGACCACCACGTCATGCCCGACCCGGGTCAGCTGCTGAGCGGCGGCCAACCCCGCCGGACCCGATCCGACCACCGCGACCTTCTTACCGGTGCGCACTTCGGGCTGCACGGGGTACACCCCGCCCTCGTCCCACGCCCGGTCGATGATTTCGATCTCGATCTGCTTGATGGTCACCGCGTCGTCGTTGATGGCCAGGACGCAGGCCGACTCGCAGGGCGCCGGGCATAGAGTGCCGGTGAACTCGGGAAAATTGTTGGTCGCGTGCAACCGCTCGATGGCCTGTGCCCAGTCCGACCGCCAGACCAGGTCGTTCCAGTCCGGGATCAGGTTGCCCAGCGGGCAGCCAACATGGCAAAACGGGATCCCGCAGTTCATGCACCGGCCGGCTTGCGCCTCGACCGTGCCGCGGTCCATCTCCTCGTAGACCTCGCGCCAGTCCCGCAATCGCAGCTCGACCGGGCGGCGTGGTGGTCCCTGCCGCGGGGTGGTGAGAAAACCCTTGGGATCAGCCATGGGCGGCCTCCGTGCTGATGGTCGGCCTGGCCATGGCGGCCTCCGTGCTGATGGTCGGCCTGGCCATGGCGGCCTCCGTGCTGATGGTCGGCCTGGCCATGGCGGCCTCCGTGCTGATGGTCGGTCTAGCCATGGGCGGCCTCCATGATGGCTTCGTTGACGTCCCGGCCGTCGCGCTGCGCCGCCGCCTGGGCGGCCAGCACCCGCTTGAAGTCCTTGGGCATGACCTTGCTGAACCGGTCTACCGCGGTGTCCCAGTCGGTAAGCAGCGCGTGCGCTACGGCGGATCCGGTCTCGGCATGGTGCCGTGCCACCACGTCGGCCAGGAATGCCCGGTCCTCGTCGGTCAGCGGGTCGAGGTCGACCATCTCCTGGTTGACCCGGCCGACCACCAGATCGAGCACGTAGGCGGTGCCACCGGACATCCCGGCCGCGAAATTGCGTCCGGTTGCTCCGAGCACCACCACCCGGCCGCCGGTCATGTACTCGCAACCGTGATCGCCGACGCCTTCGACGACGGCCAGCGCGCCGGAGTTACGTACGCAGAATCGTTCCCCGACGATCCCGCGCAGGAACAGCTCGCCGCCGGTCGCGCCGTAGAGGATCACGTTGCCGGCGATGATGTTGTGCTCCGCGACGAACTGGGCCTCGGCGTGCGGGCGGACGGTGATCCGCCCGCCGGACAGGCCCTTGCCGACGTAGTCGTTAGCATCGCCGATCAGGCGCAAGGTGATCCCGCGAGGAAGGAAAGCCCCGAACGACTGGCCGGCCGAACCGGTCAGGGTGATGTCGATGGTGTTGTCGGGTAATCCTTTCCCGCCCCACCGCCGGGTCAGCTCGTAGCCGAGCATGGTCCCCACCGTGCGGTTGACGTTGCGCACCGGCAGGTCCAGGTGCACCGGTGAGCCATCGGCCAGCGCCCCCTCAGCCAGCGCGATGAGGGTGTTGTCGAGCGCTTTGTCTAGCCCGTGGTCCTGTTCCCTGATCCGGTGCCGGGGGGTATCCGGGCCATGTTCGGGCACGTGCAGGATTGGCGACAGGTCCAACCCGGCAGCTTTCCAGTGGTCGATCGCCGGGCGCATATCCAGCATTTCGGTACGTCCAATGGCCTCATCCAGGGTGCGAAACCCGAGCTCGGCCAGGTATTCGCGGACTTCCTGCGCGATGAACTCGAAGAAGTTGACGACGTATTCGGCCTTGCCGGTGAACTTTGCCCGCAGCGTCGGGTTCTGGGTGGCCACTCCCACCGGGCAGGTATCCAGGTGACAGACCCGCATCATGATGCAGCCGGACACCACTAAGGGCGCCGTGGCAAAGCCGTACTCCTCGGCACCCAACAACGCGGCGATCATCACGTCGCGGCCGGTCTTGAGCTGCCCATCGGTCTGCACGACGATCCGGTCCCGCAGCTTGTTGGCGATCAGCGTCTGCTGGGTCTCGGCCAGGCCCAGTTCCCACGGCGTGCCGGCATGCTTGATCGACGACAGTGGCGAGGCTCCGGTACCGCCGTCGTGCCCGGAGATCAGCACGACGTCGGAGTACGCCTTGGCTACCCCGGCGGCCACCGTGCCGACCCCGACCTCGGAGACCAGCTTGACGTGCACCCGAGCCTGCGGGTTGGCGTTTTTCAGGTCGTGGATGAGCTGCTTGATGTCTTCGATGGAGTAGATGTCGTGGTGTGGCGGCGGTGAGATCAGCCCCACCCCCGGGGTGGAGTACCGGGTCTTGGCGATCCACGGGTACACCTTGGTGCCAGGCAGCTGACCACCTTCGCCGGGCTTGGCCCCCTGCGAGATCTTGATCTGCAGGTCGTCGGCGTTGACAAGGTATTCGCTGGTCACCCCGAACCGGCCGGAAGCTACCTGTTTGATCGCGGAGCGGCGGAAGTCTCCATTCGGGTCGGGGGTGTAGCGGTCGGGGTCCTCGCCGCCTTCCCCGGTATTTGACTTACCGCCCAGCCGGTTCATTGCGATGGCCAGCACCTCGTGCATCTCCTTGGAGATCGACCCGTAGGAGATGGCGCCGGTGGCGAATCGCTTGACGATCGATTCAACTGGCTCGACCTCGTCCAGCGGGACCGGCGGGCGCACGCCTTCCCGGAAGGCGAACAGTCCGCGCAGGGTCATCAACCGCTGCGACTGGTCGTCGACCAGCCGGGTGTACTCCTTGAAGATCTCGTAGCGGCCAGCCCGCGTGGAGTGCTGCAGCTTGAACACCGTCTGGGGGTTGAACACGTGCGCTTCGCCCTCGCGGCGCCACTGGTAGTCACCGCCGATCGGCAGTTCCCGGTGCGGGGCGTGCACCCCGTCGCGCGGGAACGCCTTGAGATGCCAGCGTGCGGCCTCCTCAGCCAGGACGTCGAACCCGACCCCACCGAGCCGGGAGGTGGTGCCGGTGAAGCAGGAGTCGATGACCTCGGGTCCCAGGCCGATCGCCTCGAAGATCTGCGCACCGGTGTAGGAGGCCACCGTGGACACGCCCATCTTCGACATCGTCTTGCGCACACCCTTGCCCAGCGCCTTGATCAGGTTCCGGGTAGCGGTCTTGGCATCGATACCAGCTAGGCCCCGATCGATGAGGTCCTCCACGGTGGCCATCGCCAGGTACGGGTTGACGGCCGCAGCGCCGTAGCCGATGAGCAGCGCGATGTGGTGCACCTCGCGGGCGTCTGCCGCTTCGACGACCAGCCCTACCTGGGTGCGGGTCTTCTCGCGCACCAGATGGTGGTGCACCGCGCCGGTGAGCAGCAGTGAGGGGATCGACGCATGATCTGCGTCCACGCCCCGGGCGGAGAGCACGATCAGCCGAGCGCCGTCGGTGACCGCTTTGCTGACCTCGACGCAGATCTCCTTGATCCGCGCCACCAGTGCCTGGCCACCCCCGTGCACGTCATACAGGCCCCTGACCGTGTGCGACTGGTACTCCGGCCACTGACCGTCATCGTTGATATGGATGATCTTGGCGAGCTCGTCGTTGTCCAGCACCGGGAAGGGCAGCACGATGCGCCGGCAGGAGTCCTCGTTGGCTACCAGCAGGTTGGGTTGGGCGCCGAGCTGGGCCAGCAGCGAGGTCACCAGCTCTTCCCGGATCGCATCCAGCGGCGGGTTGGTGACCTGTGCGAACAGTTGGGTGAAGTAGTCGTACAGCGCCCGGGGTTGCTCGGAGAACGGGGCTAGCGGGGCGTCGTTGCCCATCGAGCCGATCGGTTCGGCACCGGTGAGCGCCATCGGCGTCAGCAGCACCGCCAGCTCTTCCTGTGTGTAGCCGAGGCTGTGCTGGCGGCGTACCAGCGAGTCGTGGCTGGGCACCTCGCGATCACGCTCGGGCAGATCCTCCAGGTGCACCAGCCCCCGCGCGACCCAGTCGGCGTAGGGGTGCTCGGCGGCGAGCTGACCCTTGAGCTCGTCGTCGCTGACGATCCGGCCGGTTGCGGTGTCGGCGAGAAACATCCGGCCCGGTTCCAACCGTCCTTTGCGGACCACGGTGGCGGGATCGATGTCCAGCACGCCAACTTCGCTGGCCAGCACGACCAGGCCGTCCTCGGTGACCCAGTAGCGAGCCGGGCGCAGCCCGTTGCGGTCCAGCACGGCGCCAATGACAGTGCCGTCGGTGAACGCGATCAACGCAGGTCCGTCCCACGGCTCCATCAGCGTGGAGTGGAATTCGTAGAACGCCCGGCGGGCCGGATCCATCTCGGTGTGGTTCTCCCAGGCCTCCGGGATCATCATCAGCACGGCATGCGGCAGCGGGCGGCCGCCCAGGTGCAACAGCTCGAGCACTTCGTCGAACGACGCCGAGTCGCTCGCCCCCGGGGTGACGATCGGATAAATCCGTTTCAGATCGCCGGGGATGAGGTCGGTGTCAAGCTTGCTTTCCCGGGCACGCATCCAGTTCCGGTTGCCGCGCAGGGTGTTGATCTCACCGTTGTGGGACACGTAGCGGTACGGGTGCGCCAGCGGCCACGAGGGGAAGGTGTTGGTGGAGAACCGGGAGTGCACCAGCGCCAGCGAGCTGGTGACCCGCTCGTCGGACAGGTCGGGATAGAAGCTCACCAGCTGCTCCTCGGTGAGCATTCCCTTGTAGACGATGGTGCGCCCGGACAGGCTCGGGAAGTAGACGTCGAGCTCATGCTCGGCGCGCTTGCGCACGCAGTACACCAGCCGTTCCAGGGCGAGCCCTGACTGGTTGCCGTTACCCGCGAGGAACAGCTGGCGGAATCCGGGCATCGCCGACAGGGCGGTCGGTCCTACACCCTCGGGGTTGATCGGGAGGTCGCGCCAGCCGACCACGCGCATGCCCTCTTGGGTCGCGATGGCCTCGATACCAGCCATCACCTCTGTAGCCTGGTCACCAGAGCTGTTACCGGGTTTGTCACCGGGCAAAAACGCTGTCCCCACGGCGTACTGGCCGGGTGCGGGCAGCTCGAAGTCGACCACGTGCCGGAAAAAGTCGTCGGGCACCTGGAGCAGGATTCCGGCGCCGTCGCCGGTATCGGGTTCGCCGCCGCGGGCTCCCCGATGCTCCAGGTTGCGCAGCGCAGTCAGCGCCTTACGCACGATCGCGTGATCGCGATGCCCGGCGAGGTCGGCCACGAAGGCAACGCCGCACGCATCATGGTCATAGGCCCGGTCATAAAGACCTTGCTGGCGGGGGCTCGACCCTTCTGGCAGGTGGTTAGCGCTCACGAGCACCTCCCGTCGTCTCGATTACTCACTCGATACACGCATCGGGACGACGTGCACCCATCTGCGGTAATCCGCAGGTTACCTCAGCGGGTTACCAAGTCGTTATCACTTGTGAGGTGCCACCCCCGAAGGCGCGAAAGTCAGGCCACGCCGTAGCCCCCCGGGGTACCAGAAGGCCGTCCCTGGTGTCTTGAGCTGGTGGGTTGCCATGATACCCGGTGGGGGTGCAGGTCAGGGGCCATTCCATAGCGCGATCTTTACACGAACGACCCCGGCAGAGCTTCCAGCATTCGCCCAAATAGGATAGAAGGGGAATATCGCTATGGAGGCGCAGGCGTTATGCGCCCGGATCCGCCAGGACCTGGCTGACGTCGAGGAACGGATCAAAGCCAACTCGTGGTTGGCGGAGCTGTCGGCCGGGCGGCTGTCAACCGGAGCGTTGCGCGCCTTCGCGGGGGAACAACTGCTGATCATTCCCAGCGATCTGCGCAGCTTCGAGATGCTCGCGCAGCGGTTTGCCGCTGCTCCAGCCCATGACTACTTCGCCGGCTTGGCCGCCGGGGAGCGCACCGCACTCGGCGAGTTGGACGCGTTTGCTGCCGCGGTCGGGTTCGATGACGCGGCGCAGCGGGACTACGAGCCGGTACCAGGCTGTCAGGTGTACCCCTCGTACGTGGCTCGCCTGGCCCGCGACGGCACCGCGGCGCAAGTAGCGGGCGCCTTCCTGGTTAATCTCGATGCCTGGGGCAGGTGCTGCGCTCGGATGGCTGATGCACTGCTGGTTAACTACCAGCTCAGCCAGGCAGATCGCGCCTTCTTCAGGTACTTCGCCGGACCGGCGACCGAGCTGGAGCGAGCGAGCCTGGCGGTGATCGACGCCGAACTGGCGCACGGCACGGACCCGGCCGGCATCGTCCGGGCAGCTCGGCTGCTGCAGGCTTACGAGCTGCTGTTCTGGGAGAGCTTGCCGCGTTGACCATGGTCGATGCGCATCCTGAGGCCCCCAGGGTAAGGGCGAGTCCTCCGTCTGGGTGCACAATCGTGCCCCAGTTGGGGTGTGCCGGAAAGGGATGGGTGATCAAATGGTCCCGCCACCGGAGATCCGGTCTGCATTGCGGCGCTTCCGGCGCCGCCGCGTCCGGCGCTGGGGCGCCCAGCGGGCCGCGCTGGCGGTGCCGATAGTGTCCACCTGCGACGGCTTGGCCGTGCTGCTCACTCGGCGTGTCGATGGCCTCACTGTGCGCGCTGGTCAGCTTGCGTTGCCAGGGCAGTGGGCGCGCCGCTGGGAGTCGGCGCCGGCCGCCGCCCGCGGGCAGCTCGCCGACGAGTTCGGGATCCACCTGCCGCCGGAGGCGGTGCTCGGGCTGCTCGATGACTATCCCGTTGACCCTGGTGACGACTTCCGGACCAGGGCGCCACAAGTGATCACACCCGTGGTGGTGTGGGCTGGCGAGTACAGCACTACGGCTGGCGTCATCGTGGTTCCGTTGGCCGATCTCGACGCCGAACCAGTCTTCGTCTCCAGCGCGCACGCCGAGCGGCCGGAGATCCGGTTACCGCTGCAGGGTGAGTGGCTGCATGCGCCGGCGGCGGCGGTGTTGCACCAGTTCCGGGAGTTGGTACTGCACCAGCGGCGCATCCGGGTGGCGATAGCGTAGGGGGGTGCGGCTGGCCACGTGGAATGTGAATTCGGTGCGGTCACGGCTGCCTCGCCTACTGCCATGGCTGGACTCGCGTGCGCCTGACGTGGTGTGCCTGCAAGAGACCAAACTTCCGGCGGATGCCTTCGATGAACTGGTCCGGCCGGCGCTGGTCGAGCGCGGGTATGCCGTCGCCCATCACGGCGACGGCCGGTGGAACGGTGTCGCTATCGCCTCCCGGGTCGGGCTGGATGACGTCGTCGCCGGTTTGATAGATGAGCCGGGTTACCCGGACATCGAGGCGCGGGCGGTCAGCGCCACCTGCGGTGGGTTGCGGATCAGCTCGGTGTACGTGCCCAACGGGCGCAGCCCCGATGACCCGCACTACCGCTACAAGCTGGACTGGCTGGCCGCGTTGCGCGCCACTGTCGCCGCCGGGGACCTGGCGTCGACCGTCGTCTGTGGCGACATGAACGTCGCGCCCACCGACGACGACGTGTATGACCCCGCTGCGTACGCAAGATCCACGCATGTCACCCCACCGGAGCGCGACGCGCTGCGCGCGCTGGGCCTGCATGATCTGGTCCGAGAACGCTGGCCCGGGCAGCGGATCTTCACTTACTGGGATTACCGCGCTGGCATGTTTCACCAGGACCTGGGAATGCGAATCGACCTGGTGCTGGCCGGCGACGCCGTTGCGGCTCGAACCTGCGCAGCCTGGGTGGACCGCCAGGCCCGCAAGGGTACCGCGCCGAGCGACCACGCCCCGGTCATCGTCGACCTCGACGAGGCACCGGACGGCGACTGCGGGCCCGTCGTCCCGCCGCCGTCAGCGCCCCGCCGCGCGGCGCGCCGCTAATCGCGGGCGTTATCCCGCCGATGACGGCGTTATTCCGTCAACGAGTCGTCGCTGGTCCGGGCCGAATCCGAATTGGCGAAGACCCGGCTACTGAGAAAGTCCTCTGAGCTCAGGGTGGTGAGTTCCTCCTTGCCAACCGGTTTGTCCGCTTCCATCAAGCGGCTCGCGTGCCGCAGCCGGGCCCGCTCGATCGCGTTACGGACGCTGCGAGCGTTGGCGAACCGCGGCTGTTTCATGCGACGATTCAGGTATTCCCGGAAAGTCTTCTCCGCGTCTGGGCTGAACTTGTAACCCTCTGCGCGGATCATGAGTTTACCGATGTCATCCAACTCCTGGAGCGTATAGTCGGGGAAATCGATGTGGTGCGCGATGCGGGAGCCCATTCCCGGGTTGGAGACGAAAAACGCGTCCATCCGGTCTTTATAACCAGCGAGGATGACCACGAGGTCTTCACGCTGATTTTCCATGACCTGGAGCAGGATCTCGATGGATTCTTGCCCGTAGTCGCGCTCGTTGTCCTCGCGGTACAGGTAGTAGGCCTCATCAATGAAGAGGACACCTCCCATAGCCCGCTTGAGGACCTCCTTGGTCTTGGGTGCAGTGTGGCCGACGTACTGACCGACGAGGTCGTCGCGGGTTACGGAGATTAGATGTCCGCGCCGCAAATAACCTAGCCGGTAGAGCAGGTCGGCCATCCGCATGGCCACCGTGGTCTTGCCGGTGCCCGGACTGCCGGTGAAGCACATGTGCAGGTTGGGTCTCGATGTGGACAGGCCGAACTGCGCGCGTGCCCTGTCCACCAGCAGCAATGCGGCGATCTCGCGGATCCGATTCTTCACCGGGGCCAGCCCGACCAGCTCGGAATCCAGAGCGTTGAAGACATCATCGATGCCAGTTTCGGCGCGCTCTTTGGCTAGATCGATCCGCGCATCCGGCGGCAGCGTCTCTTTCTCTTCGGCTTCTTCGGGGGCCTGCGGCCCGGCAGCATTGCTGCCGGGCCGGGCCATTCCGAAACCCACGCGGGTCGCGGGGATCTTGCTACCAGGTAGCCGGTCAGGGGGTGTCATTGCTGTCCGTTTTGCTGGTACCGCTGGCCGTGTGGCTTATCGGCGGCATAGGGATGCAAGGTGTACCGGATGGCGCGGTCGTGCCATTCCTGGCGCTCCACCCGGAAGCCGGGCTCCTCCGACGGCCGCTGGACGATGAAGGACAGTGCAACGGTCTGCTTGCCGTAGTTTGCGTTGTAGGCGTTGAGCCGGATGTAATGCTCTGGCTTGGCCTTGCGGCACTCGTTGACCTCAGCAAGCACTCCTGCGGCGTCGGTGAGGTCGAACATCGGCAATCCCCACATCTCCCAGTAAGTGTTACGGGGATGCGGATCGTCCGTGAATTCCACCGAACACGGCCACCCGTTGTCCAGCGCGTACTGGATCTGCTTGGTGATCTCCTCGTCGGTTAAATCTGGTAGAAACGAAAATGTTCCCTGCGTGATACGCATTGTCGGCTTTCTCCCATCACCAGCACGCAGTTAGACAGAGGTCGGCGTCTCGACGACATCAGGCACGTCGGTCGACTCGTAGTTGAACGTGATGTCACCCCACGTGGACAGCGCGATGTCCAGCTCCCGGCTCTTCTTGGCGGCCGCCTTGAGGATGTCGTCACCTTCCTTGCGGTAGTCACGGCCCTCGTTGCGGGCCTTGATCATCGCTTCCAACGCGACCCGGTTCGCCGTGGCGCCTGCGGCAATGCCCATGGGGTGACCGATCGTGCCACCACCGAATTGCAGCACCACGTCTTCGCCGAGGTAGTGCAACAAATCGTGCATCTGCCCGGCGTGGATGCCACCCGAGGCCACCGGCATGACCCCCGGCATCGAGCCCCAATCCTGATCGAAGAACAGCCCCTTGACCGGGTTGGCCTTGAGCTTGCCCAGCCGGAGCGTGTCGTAGTAACCGGAGATCGCGTTGGGGTCACCCTCCAGCTTGCCGACCACAGTGCCGGAGTGGATGTGGTCTACCCCGGCCAATCTCATCCACTTCGCGAGCACCCGGAAGTTCACGCCGTGGTTCTTCTGCCGCGCATAGGTGGCGTATCCGGCCCGGTGCAGGTGCAGGATCAGGCCGTTGGCCCGGGCCCACTTGGCCATCGACTGGATTGCGGTATAGCCAATGGTCAGGTCGATCATGATGATGACGCTGCCGAGTTCCTTGGCGAATTCGGCCCGCTCGTACATGTCTTCCATGGTGGCCGCGGTGACGTTGAGGTAATGCCCCTTGACCTCGCCGGTCGCCGCCGCGGCTCGGTTGACGGCCTCCATGGTGTAGAGGTACCGGTCCCGCCAGCGCATAAACGGCTGGGAGTTGATGTTCTCGTCGTCCTTGGTGAAGTCCAACCCGCCACGTAGAGCCTCATAGACAACGCGGCCGTAGTTGCGGGCCGACAGGCCTAGCTTGGGCTTGGTGGTGGCGCCGAGCAGCGGCCGGCCGAATTTGTCCAGGTACTCGCGCTCCATGATGATCCCGTGCGCCGGACCCTGGAAGGTCTTGACGTAATGCAGCGGGATGCGCATGTCCTCCAGGCGCAGCGCCTTGAGCGCCTTGAACCCGAACACATTGCCGATGATCGACGACGTCATGTTCGCGATCGACCCTTCCTCGAAAAGGTCGATGTGGTAAGCGATGTAGGCGATGTACTGGTTATCGGAGTTGGGAACCGGCTCGACCTTGTAGCACTTGGCCTGGTAGGTGTCGTAGTTGGTGAGCCGGTCGGTCCACACCACTGTCCAGGTGGCCGTCGACGACTCTCCAGCGACAGCGGCGCCCGCCTCCTCTGGCGGCACACCGGGTTGGGGAGTCACCCGGAACGCGGCCAGGATGTCGGTGTCCTTGGGCTCGTAGTCGGGGAGCCAGTAGCCCATCTCGGCATACGGGATGACTCCTGCTGACCAGCGGTCTGCCTTCTTCTTTTTCGATCCGTTGACGTCGGTGTCAGCCATGTAATCCTCCTCTGTCGCTACCGAGATTGCCGGGAGATAATCAGCCTGTCTATCAAGTCTTTGGCTGTGACTATGCAGTTTTTATTCAGGAGTGGGGCGTTGTGACCACGGAATCCCGGTTGCGAACCTTGGTGGCGCTTGCGGCCACCGGATCGGTGCGCGGTGCGGCGAGCCGCTTGACGGTTACCGAGTCCGCGGTGTCGGCGTCGATCGGGGCGCTGGCCAGGGAGCTCGGCGTGCCGCTCGTCGAGCCAGTAGGTCGCGGGTTGCGGCTGACCGCGTCCGGCACCGTCTACGCCCGCTACGCGCGCCGGGTTTTGGGACTGCTCGACGAAGGTGCTGCTGCTGCCGCCGCCGAACTGGACCCGGAACGGAGCCGGCTGCGGTTGGCTGCGGTGACCACCGCGGGGGAGCACCTGCTCCCCGCGCTGCTCGCCGACTTCCGCCGCCAGCACCCGGCGATCGCGCTGGCCCTGGAGGTGGCACCGAGCGCGCAGGTCTGGGACCTGATCGGCGCTCACGAAGTCGATCTGGTCATCGCCGGCGCGCCCCCCTCCGGAGCTGAGGCCAGTGTGGTCGCCACCAAGCCGAACGAACTCATCGTGGTCGCGGCACCCTCGATTGCGGAAGCCTTCGACTGGGCGAACACCCCGTGGTTACTCCGGGAGCAGGGATCGGCTACCCGCACCAGAGCCGAGTCCTATCTGAAGGCCCAGCATGCCGCCCCGCCACGCCTGGTGCTGGGATCCAACGGTGCGGTGGTGGCCGGCGCGGTCGCTGAGCTGGGCTGCACGCTGGTGTCCCGGGATGCGGTCGCCGGCGAGCTGGCTGATGGGCGGCTGGTGCAATTGCCCGTGCCGGGCACTCCCATGCGGCGACCCTGGCATGCGGTGGTCGGCTCCCACTCCGGTGCCGCCACGCGGCTGTTCGTCGGGCACCTGCGATCATCCGGCTGGCGGGCACCTGGTAGTAGTCAGGTCGCCGCGTCACCCGTTCCAGGCACCAACGGTGGTACGCCGCGCCGGGCACGGTTTAGGGTCAACGACAAGGTCTAGGTCAATGTGGGCGGCGCAGATGGGGTCGCCGCCGTGGAGGGAGAGTCATGAACGAGGCGCTGCACGAAACCGCTCGAACGATGGTGAGCCGGCCGCGCGGCATCCTCGCCGCTGACGAGAGCATCGGCACGATGTCTTCCCGGCTGGAGAAGGCCGGGGTGGAAGTCAGTGCGGAAAACCGGCGGGCCTACCGCGAGATGCTGGTGACCACACCGGATCTCGCGCGGGGAATCAGCGGGATCATCATGTCCGACGAAACCTTCAACCAGAAGCTCAGCGACGGGAACACCTTCCCGCTGGCCGTGCACAATCTGGACATCCTGCCTGGGATCAAGGTAGACACCGGCGCGAAGCCCCTTGCCCTGTCGCCCGGCGAGAAGATCACCGAGGGTCTCGACGGGCTGCGCGAGCGGCTGAAGGACTACGTCGCCCGCGGCGCCCGGTTCGCCAAGTGGCGCGCGGTGATCGTCATCGGTGACGGCTTGCCAACCCGCAACGCGCTGCACGCCAACGCCCACGCGCTGGCCCGGTACGCCGCGCTATGCCAGGAGAATTGGTGTGTACCCATCGTCGAGCCGGAAGTGCTGATGGATGGCGGCCACACCATCGAGCGGTGCGCCGAGGTCACGCGGGCCACGCTGCAGGAGGTCATGGCGCAGCTGGAACTGGCGGGCGTGGATTTCGCAGGCACCGTGCTCAAGCCCAACATGGTCGTGCCTGGCAAAGAGTCTGGTCAGCAAGCCAGTCCTGAGGAAGTCGCTGAGGCGACTGTGTCCGTGCTGCGCGCGGCGCTGCCCGACTCGCTGGCCGGGGTAGCGTTCCTGTCCGGCGGGCAGTCGCCGGAAGAGGCGACGGCGAACTTGGCGGCCATGCAGAAACACGACACTCCTTGGCCGTTGACCTTCTCGTTCGGGCGTGCCCTGGTTGACCCGGCACTCAAGGCTTGGCACGGCGAGCCCAGCCTGATCAAAGAGGGCCAGCAGGCGTTGTTCAGCCGGGTCGAGCCCAACTCTGCTGTGCTGGTCAACGCCTAAGGGCTACCCGCAACGGTGATGTCGCCGAGCTGATCGAACTCGGCGACATCACCACCGGTGCTAGCGATACAGGCCCTCGCGCAACGCCGTCGCGACCGCCGCTGCGCGGTCCGTCACGTCCAGCTTGCGATAGATCCCGCGCACGTGACTTTTGACGGTCTCCTCGCCCACCACCAGCTTGGCGGCGATAGCCCGGTTGGACGCGCCGGCCACCATCAGGGACAGCACCTCGCTCTCCCGCTGGGTCAGGCCTAGACGGGCGCCGGGCCAGAACTCGCCAGCCTGCAGGCGAGCAGCCGACGCCCCCGCCCTGGCGGCAAGGCCGGCATCGATCACGATCGCGCCGGCATGCGCCCGCAGCAAGTGCTCGACGAGCTCCGGACCGTCGATCCGCTTGAGCAGGTAGCCGGCGGCACCGGCCTGCATGGCTTGGAAAAGGTATTGCTCGTCGTCGTAGACGGTGAGCAATACCACCCGGCGTCCGGGGGCTTCCCGGACAAGCTCCCGGCATAGGTCCAATCCGCTTTGCCCGCCCAACCGCACGTCGGCCAGCACGATGTCCGGGTTCAACGCGGCTACCACCTGGTGCGCGGTCGCGGCATCACCGGCCTCCCCGACCACCCGGACCTGCCCGGCGAACCGGCTGAGCATCGCTTTCAAGCCGGTGCGCACCATCTCGTGGTCATCGACCAGCACGACACGAAGCGGCTGGCCTTCCATGCGCTGAGTGTAATGAGGCCAGCTGGCGCCGTGGGAAAGGGCGGCAAAAGCGCGTGGGGTCCCCCCTGCCAATCCCTCCAGAAGGGGACGCCGGAACAGCAGTGACGCGCTTAAGGTCAGTCACGGTCTGGGAAAGGAATGGGGTGTGTCGTGCCCGACAAGTTGTTGCGGATGGAGCGCGCCGGATCGAGTTCGCCGCGGCCGGTGATGCTCGCGATCGCCGGTGATAGCGCTGCAGGGAAGACCACCCTGACTAAAGGCCTGGTGGATGCGCTCGGTGCCGATCGCATTACGTCGCTGTGCGTAGACGATTACCACCGCTATGACCGGCAGGAACGCAAAGGCCTGCCGTTCACCGCGCTACACCCGGACTGCAACTATGTCCAGATCATGGAGCAGCACCTCCAGTTGCTGGCCACCGGCCAGCCAGTGCTCAAACCGGTCTATGACCACGACACCGGCAAGCTCACCAGGCCCGAACTCATCGAGCCCACCGAGTTCGTGATCGTGGAGGGCCTGTTGCCGCTGCATACCCGGCTGGCGCGGGCATGCTTCGACATCACGGTTTACCTTGACCCCCCCGAGCACATCCGGCGCGAATGGAAGGTCAAGCGGGATACCACCAAGCGCGGGTACACCCCCGAGCAGGTGCTAGCCGAACTCGACAAGCGAGAGCCTGAGTCCGAGGCCTTCATCCGCCCGCAGCGCTCTGCGGCCGACATCGTGGTCCGGTTCGGCCCTATCGAGCAACGCCACGACCCGCCGGATACGCCGCTGTCAGCGGAGCTGACGCTGCGCCCGACGATCCGCCACCCTGATCTGACCCACGTCTTCCGGGAGACCGACCGGCGCGCCATGCATCTGCGGTTGGCTCGTGACGAGATCGGCAGGCCAGTCGAACAGCTGCACATCCACGGTTATGTGCCCCGGGAAGAGAGCCAGCTGCTGGAGAAGGCGATCTGGGCGGAGCTGGACACCGAGACTGAGCTGCCCTCCTCGCTGGGCCACATCGGTGACAGCGCCCGCAGCGAACCGTTGGCGATTACTCAGCTGCTACTGCTCTATCACATGCTGGATTCAGTTCGCTGAGCTGCATTCTCGGTATGGCCTGGCCATTGTTGTCGAGATTGTCGGTGCTGTTGAGTCAGTAGCTGATCGGTCGCTGACTGCAGCCAATCAGTGAAGATTTCGCATGCGAACCGACCGCTGTCTGTATCTGCCAACCCATTGTTGGCCACAACAATCGATGACAACGGGCGGCGCTCTGGACCTTTGCTCTGCATTAAGTTAGCCTTCCCTAACTCGCCGAAGGCTGGACTAGGTGCGGAGTGACTTATGGAGCGCCGCCGAGCGATCGCATGGGCCGGTTCGATCGCCCTCATGGGCGGTGTGACCGCGCTCGTCGTGGGCTCGACCCTCGGAGGATTCGGTCTAGGCATCTCCCGCGCCCCCCAGATCCAGGTGATCGGCCCAGGACCAACACCACAAACCACGCAACAAGCGCCTGCCCCGGATGCTCCTCAGCTCCCACCGGTCCCCGGCACTTCCGCGCCAGATCCCGATCCTGCGCCCGGCGATTCCGCGCTGTTGGCGACGACGAAAACTGCGGTGCCTGCAGCGCCAGACGCTGCCCGGGAGATCAAGGACTACCCGCGCGAACCCGCTGCTCACCCGAAGTCACCAGAGATTGTGGTGGTTTCGCCGTTGGCCGAAACCGGTCCGCCTCCTGTTCCGGCGCCACCACGTGAGGTCAATAGACCGGATATGCCGGCGGAAAAGAAAAAGGCTCCTTCGCCAATTTTTGATAAACGACCGGATCGTGACGGCCCGATTACCGATAGGCAGAAGCGGGCCGCTGAGTTAGCGCGGATCAGGGCCATTCTTGAACGGGTTCCCGATTCCAGGGTTGGCCGCGCTGGGCCGTCCGGCGACCATGATGCACCACCCTCCGGCCGGCTACGTGGACCGGGAACCAAGGCGGGCGCTGCCGAGCACCACCCGCGTGGCCGAAACAACGGGCGCGATGGCTGACGCCCAGGTCCGGCCAGCCGGTGCTGCCCGCGTTTGGGCTGGCGGCCTCAGCGCCATCACCCTGGTGGTTCTGGTCGTGCTGATGGGGCCCGCGCCGGGCATTGCCGCGAGCGGGGTGCTCGGGGATGCCGCGTGGTGGTACGTGGCCCGCGCGTCCGGCATGGTGGCATGGGCGTTGCTGGCGGTGTCTGTGGTGGGCGGGCTGCTGCTGGCCACGCGGCTAGCCCAGGGATCCCGGCGCGCCTGGATTCAGGGCCTGCACGAGTTCGTCGGGGTGCTGGCGGTGGTTTTTACCGCAATCCATGTCAGCTCCGTGCTCGCCGCTGACCAATTGGGAATCGGACTGCGGCAGGTGGTCGTTCCTTTTACCCGCCCAGACAATCCGGTCGCTCAGGGGTGCGGGGTGCTGGCCTGCTACCTGCTGATGGCGGTGACGGTGACGTCGTGGGCGCGGGCATCCTTGCCGTGGCGGTGGTGGCGCCGTGTGCACCTGCTGACGTTGCCGCTGTTCGCCCTTGCCTGTGTCCACACCGCACTGGCCGGTACGGACACCACCAGCCCGGTCGCGCACTGGGCTGGCCTGGTGGTGGGCGTAGGCATCCTGTTCCTGGCCGTACTGCGCCTGCTGACCGCGCGAGTCCCTTCGGCTGATCGGGATCGAGCCCAGCCAAGCCTGCCAGTAGTCCACGTGCCCCAACAGCGGCAATCGAGCCCCCCGCTGGCCGCGACCCCGGCGGAGCCAGGGACGAGCCTGCTTGTCGGGCAGACCACCTGGGAAGCGGACAACATCATGTCCTTGCGCCTGTATTCGCCAGATAGAGCGCCATTACCGAGCTGGGAGCCAGGCGCGCATATCGAGTTGATCCTGCCCTCAGGCCGGCGCCGGCAGTACTCGCTGTGCGGTGACCCGGAGGACCGTTTCTCCTACCGGATCGCGGTGTTGCAGGAGCCAGCCGGACGCGGTGGCTCGGTCGAGGTCCACACCAGCACCCGGGCCGGTCAGCTGATCACCGTCCAAGGCCCGCGTAACCATTTTCCCCTGGTACCTAGCCGGGCGTATCTGTTCATCGCCGGGGGGATAGGCATCACCGCCATGCTGGCGATGGCACGCCAGCTTGCCAGCGCCGGCAGCGAGTGGAAGCTGGTTTACGCCGGCCGCAGCCGTGCCGGGATGGCGTTCGTCGACGAGGTCAGCGCGCTGGGACCGGACCAGGTCGAGGTGATCGCCGGTGACGAGCGCGCACGGCCTGACCTGGACAAGATCATCGGCTCGGCCGCTGCCGGCACCGCGGTCTACTGCTGCGGTCCGGGGCGATTGCTCAAAGCTGTCCGGGAACGGGTCGCCAGCCGGCCGGACCTGACGCTGCATACCGAGCTTTTTGCCGGTGGTGGGCATAGTGGTGGCGCCGCGTTCGACGTCGAGCTGCGCCGCACCGGACGCACCATCAAGGTTCCCGGTGACCGTACTGTTCTGCAGGCCGTCCGTGAGGTCATTCCCACCGTGGCGGCCAGCTGCGAACGGGGCATCTGCGGTGCTTGCCGTACCACGGTCCTGGCCGGCGAACCCGATCATCGCGATGAGTTGCTCAGCAGCACCGAGCGCGCCGCCGGTGCGATGCTGATTTGCGTCTCCCGTGCCTACAGCGAGCGTCTAGTCCTGGATCTGTGACAGGGAGTCAATGCCGGGTGGCGTGTTGCGGTTTGCCAGCAGGCAGCCGATCTGGCGCAGCGCTGGCAGGTCGTGGACGTCGACAGCCAGCGCTGGCACGGTGACCACCGCGACGGCCGGATGCGCCCGGCGAAACCGGGCCAGCAGCCGGCGCTCCCTACCGGCCAGCGCTACCCGGTCGGCGTGTAGCCGCAGCACTGCCGCAGCCAGCGGCGCGTTACCGGAGCGCTGGAGGGTTTCGGCCACTGTCTCGGCCCGGGCTGCTGGCAGGTTGGCGAGCACCGGGTGCGTCCGGTTAAGCACCAACCCGGCCAGCGGCATTGACTCAGTAGCCAACCGATCCACGAAATAGACCGCTTCACGGACAGCGTCGGCTTCCGGAGTTGCCACCACCACAAATGCGGTGCCGGGCGCACGCAGCAGCTCGTAGGTGGCCGTGGCGCGCTCCCGGAACCCGCCGAACATGGTGTCGAAAGCCTGCACGAACGCCGAGGCGTCGGCCAGCATCTGCCCGCCCAGGATGGTTGAGATGGCCCTGCTGAACAGCCCGAAGCTGGCCCCCACCAGCCGCCGCACCCCCCAGCTACCGGCCCGTGCTGGGGCTGACAGCAGGCGGATCATCCGTCCGTCCAGGAATGACGACAGCCGTTGCGGGGCGTCCAGAAAATCCAGTGCGGAGCGCGACGGTGGGGTGTCCACCACAATGAGGTCCCACTGATCAACCGATACCAGCTGCCCCAGCTTCTCCATCGCCATGTACTCCTGAGTTCCGGAGAAAGACGACGAAATGGCCTGGTAAAAGGGATTGGCCATGATCTGGGCAGCTCGCTGCGGGCTGGCGTGGGCCTGCACCATCTCATCGAAGGTGCGCCGCATGTCCAGCATCATCGCGTGCATGGCCCCACCGGCCAGATCGATCTCCTTGGTCGGGGTGACCCGGCGTGGATGGTTGGTCAGCTCGCGCAAGCCCATCGATTGGGCCAGCCGGCGCGCCGGGTCGATGGTGAGTACCACCACCGAGCGGCCCTGCTCGGCAGCCCGCAGCGCAAGCGCCGCAGCCGTTGTCGTCTTACCCACCCCTCCTGCGCCGCAACACACCACCACCCGGGTGGTGCGGTTGGTCAGCAGCTCGTCGATGTCGAACGAGGGCGGTGCGCTGGTCTCGGGACTCACCGCACTCCTTGCTCGCGCAGCACATCGGACAGCTCGTAGATCCCACCGAGATCCACTCCGTCACCGCCGATATCGGTGAGATCAGGCAATTCGATCAACGGCATGCCGGCGTCGGCGAGCCTGGCGCGCGCCTGTCGCTCGGCGTGCACCCGCATCGCATGCTCGACGGTTTCCGTGACCAGGCCGTTGACCACCGCGCTGTCTAGATCCAGTCCGGCGGCGAGTAGCCCGGCCCGGACTCGATCGGCGTCTACCTGGCCGTTCGTAGAGCCCGCCGGGTCGGTGCCGGTCGTTGCCCACCGTTCGGGCAACCGGGAGGGCCGGGCTCGGTTGATCAGGACCGCACCCGGACGCAGGTCGGCCCGATCTAGCTCTGCGACCGTCTCCAGGGTCTCTGCGACAGGGAGGTCTTCGAGCAGGGTGACCACATGGACCGCGGTGTCGGCCGAGTGCAGCAACCGCACCACTCCCTTGCTCTGGCTGTGGATAGGGCCCACCTTCGCCAAGTCAGCCATTGCCCGGGTGACGTCGAGGAACTTCACCACCCGCCCGGTCGGCGGGGCGTCGAGCACCACCGCGTCGTAACTATGGATGCCGTCACGGGCTCGCATCGTCGCCTCCTTCACCTTGCCAGTGAGCAGGACATCGCGCAGTCCGGGTGCCAGCGTGGTAGCGAACTCGATCGCTCCCATCCGCCGCAGTGTCCGACCCGCAAAGCCCAGGTTGTAGAACAAGGCGAAGTACTCCAGCAGCGCCTCTTCGGCATCGACGGCCAGCGCGCGGACTTCACCACCGCCAGGAGCGACTGCAATGCGCCGCTCCTCGTACGGCAGCGGCGGGACGTCGAACACGTGCGCGATGCCCTGCCGGCCCTCGACTTCGACCAGCAATGTCTTCCTGCCTCCGGTGGCCAGCGCCACCGCCAGAGCGGCGGCCACCGTGGTTTTGCCGGTGCCTCCTTTGCCGGTGACGACATGCAGGCGCGCCCGCACCAGCTCGTCAGACCACATGTCCGCGAGCGTAATGCGGCGAGCCCGGCGGTTGCGGCTGGTAAGCGCGTCACCGTGCTCCCACGCCGGTGCCACTGCGCGCGGTCACGGCGGCACGCGCTTGCCCATGCGATAGATCTGGTGCACACGTGCCCCTGACAGCCACAGGGTGGCGGAGCCCACCGCGCAGCAGCCCGGAGGAAGCCCTCGATGGGACCGGCGCATGGCGTCCTCTCGCTACCCTGGGCCTGCCGAGCGGGCACCGATCCGCATGGGGAGGCGGGGTGTGGACTTGTAAGGTTCTGCCACTTGTGGTGTTCGTCTGGATGCCGGTGGTCGATTCGAGACCGTTGCTGCCACCCAGGTTCGGTGCCGATGCCCCAGGTGGCCATGCCAGCGTGTGCAGAGTCGTCGAGGAGTGCGTAGAGGTGATCCGGTGCCGTTGACCCCTGCCGATGTTGCCAACGTGATATTCAGTAAGCCGCCGATCGGCAAGCGGGGTTACCACGAGGAGGAGGTGGACGCCTTCCTTGATCTGTTGGAGACCGAGCTCGCTCGGTTGGTCGAGGAGAACCACGGCCTTGGCAACCGGGTCGAGCAGCTCGGTCAACAGCAACGCGGCGCGCAGGTGGCCACCGGGCCTGATCTTTTCCCGGTCGAGCGGCTTGGGCCGGTGATGGTCCCGGCACTGCCACCGGTGATCGAGCAGCCCTCACCTGGTGTTGACCCCAATGTTCAAGCCGCCACAGTGTTGGGGCTGGCTCAGGCGATGGTTGACCGGTTGACCGGTGAGGCCCAAGCCGAGGTGGACGGGATGGTGAGCGAAGCTCGCAGGAAAGCAGAGCAGCTGCTTTCTGAGGCGAAGGTGAAGGCTGATGGCCTGGTCAACGAGGCCAACAGCCAGGTCGAGATCATGCTCACCGACGCTCGTATCAGGGTCGGGACTGTGGAACAGCGGTCCCGGGACAAGGCTGGGTCGTTGGAGCACGAGGCGACACGTAAACACGCCGAGATCATCAGTGTGCTCAGCCAGGAGAAGGGCGCTCTGGAGAACAAGATCGAAGACCTGCGCGCATGGGAGCGTGAATACCGCACCCGCTTGAAGACCTATCTGGCCGCACAGCTGCGAGAGCTCAACGGGTGTGGATCGGCTGAACCAGGCGCCCCGATGTGCAACCGGCAGGGCTTTACGGCCTCCGGGGTAGGTGCGCATGCCGAAGCGGGGTCTCGGTAAGCGACGGGACCAACAGTACTCTGCTGCGAAGTCCAGTTTGCGGAACGTTCGTGGTGTGGGTCATTGGGTGGGGCTGCCGGTCAGCGCGGCTCACTGCAGTTCCCCTTCGACGTAAACAACCGTCGATAGCCGGCAAGTCAGCCCCATCCGCACACTTGGTCTTGCACGCGTCGTCGTCAGGGAAAAGAGACTGACTTAAAGACCACGTGGCACGCGATGGGCTGTCTGCGGCCCTGGATAATGCGTACCCTCATAACAGTTTTTAGCGTATCTGTGTCACCGTGCCGCGTGGTGCCGGGTATGCCCGCGTGATCCTGCGGGGTCATCTCGATCACCGCGCTGGGTAGCGACTCCTAGCTGAGCTTGGCGCGGTCCTCGATAGCGGAGCCCGGTACCTGACCGTCAATCTCGCCGATGTCAATGGCTGCAATGAGAATGTGCTCGATACGCTGGGTTGGGCGACGGGTCATGCATCTTCGCGGCAAGGTTGGCTTGCGCTGACTGGTGTTAACCACCACTTCCGATTCGCCGCAGAGGGACGTCGGCCGAGAGATCGGTGTGGCGTCGCCGCAGTCCGTGTTACTCAGGCTGGTCGCCGTTACTCAGGCTGGTCGCCCCGCGTGGGGACGGGGTGCCACCGCCGTTCCGGAGACACCGGTGGCGGACCTGCCGGGCCGTTGTCTGGCTTCCCTACCATGGGATCCGATCGCCTGGCTCGGCTCAACACCGACCCGGCGGCGTTGATACGCTGAGTCCCGCCTCCCGGCCCCATGCGGAAACAGGCCAACATGGCACACGGGTAGTATCGATTGAGGTCGTTCAGTTTCGGTGTTCGTGTGATGCACGCCCGCAGGAACAAGTTGGTGGACGAGGGCCCGCGTCAACAGGACTCTGGCCAGCGCTGCCAGGGCCGGCCGGGCCCCACACAGTGGGAGACCCACCACACCATCTAGGAGCACATCGCATGGCACAGGGAACTGTGAAGTGGTTCAACGCCGAGAAGGGTTTCGGCTTCATCGCCCAGGACAACGGCGGCGATGACGTCTTCGTCCACCACTCAGAAATCGACGCTCGCGGCTTCCGCAGCCTCGACGAGGGGCAGCGCGTGCAATTCGAGATCCGCCAGGGCGACAAGGGTCAGCAGGCCACCGGCGTCCGCGCCGTCTGATCCCGTCAACCGGGAGCCCGCCTCGCCTTCGAGGAGGGCTCCCGGCGGCGTATCCGCCGCCGGCCGGGCTGCTCGCAGCGTCCCAACCAGGGTATGGGGATCCTGTTCCTGTGTCACAAGGCGCAGTGCCGGGCTGTTAGGCCTGCAGACGTCGACCCTCCTGGCCGGCCCGGGCAATCCTGTCCCTGTGCCGTGGTCGGTACAGGGGTACTTGCCGGTATTTGTTTGATCACGCCGCCAAAAGACTCGAGGGCGACGCATACACGGCGGATGAATTGACCGCGCCAATTGTCTTTGAAGCCTTGCCCTGGCCATTTGAGACGAAAAAAGGTTCGGTCGGTTTCCTGCTGTGTGCGTTTTTGACTAACCGTCCTTGGATGTCCCCGCCCCGACACCAGCACTTGTCCGGCCAGCGCTCTCGATTCGTGCTTTCCTCCAGTCGGCGGCTGCGGCGCACGAGCGTTAGTAGGGGTCACTAGCGTTGGTAGAACGTGGCACATCGTTGGCTGATCGCCGCGGTCGGTGGCGTGGTGAACCGATTGCGCGTAGCGTCGGTAGTGACCGATTACCCTTCGTGCGCCGGGCAGCCTCGCCTGCGTCGTTCTCGGCCTAACCATGACACTGGCTGTGGTACATGCCGGGATAGGAACGTCACCATGACGTCGGTTCGCGCTACCAACTCAGACCAAGGCGATGCGCGCAGCGTGGGCACCAGCGATGGCTCGGCACGCCTGAGCCTCAAGCCGAAGGGGTGCGTCAGGGGTGCTCTCGACGGTGCGTGGTGGCCACGGTCGACAGATCCCGCCATCGAGCTCACCGCACTAATCGAGGCAGTCGGCGTACCAGTCCGTCGCATCGCGCTGAACATGGCCGGATGGGACAACGCTCCTCGCCGGATCCCACCCAGCGGCAGCGAAAGGGTTGCTGTGGACTGGTTCCGGATCTCGGGTGTTCACCTGGTCCGGATTGTCGGCACCGATGATCAGCGGATCGATTTGCTCCTCATCCCGGTCGGCACCGAGGAAGTCACCGCTGAGCTTGCGCTCGCTATGGCGGCCGAGGGCCACGATCCTGACCTCACCGCCACGGTTGGCGACCACTCTGCACCTGTGTCTGGGCCGGGAGATCCTGCGGCGGGAGCCAAGGCATCCCCGGACGACGAAGATGGCGCCCCGGACCACCATGCCCCAACCGGGCCGGGACGCCTCATCCAGCGTCGCCGGCCGCCGACGACGCTGCCCTGTCGGCGCACTGGCCCGGCTGACTAGGGCTATCTCCCTATCCGCGATCGGAAGGACACTCGGCATGACCATGGGCGACAGGATCAAGACCCGACAACAGCTGCTCAGCGAACAAGCTGATGCCGCACAGGCCCGGGAAGTCCCCGGCGACGACCGACACGACCACAGCGCTGACCCTTGCCAGGCACCCGACAGCAGCGTGCAGCCGATGCAAGAGTGTACGAACGTCCAGAGCAGCTTGGACGCTCTGCAACAGGAGGTGACAAAGCTGCGCGAGCGAATGGCCGTGATCAAACAAGAGGTCACCGACGAGGTCAACCGTACCTGGGTATCACCATGGCGAACCCTGGCTACGTTCGAACTCAAGGTGAAAACGAGACTGACGGGTAACCAGGAATACCGCTCGCTACAAAACCGTGTCCGGGACGCCGAAACTGGTCTTCCAGCCCAATCCGACGCTGCCACGGTGCCCGGCACAACCAGGTAGGTTCTTATCTGGCCGTCCTAGAGGGCTGATCACGCTCTGTACCTGTGCCTTCGTCAAGGCCGAGACCTCCTACGGTCTGTGCCAGGTAACAGCGGCGTTGTGTGCGGCGGCCCGATCGCTTGGCAGTGACCACAGTGCGATTACCGAACCAGGCTGACGAGGGCTAGCCCTGTCCGCATGGTCTTTTCCTGAGATATCTACCGCGTTGGCAACGTAACTTAAAGTCGCAAGAGGATTTAGTTCAGATAGTCACGAAGACGCCGGGAGCGTGAGGGTGACGTAATTTTGCCATGGTCTTGTTCTCGATCTGTCGGATACGTTCTCGGGTGACCCCGTGGAGGTGGCCGATCTCATCGAGGGTGTGTATGCGACCGTCGGTGAGGCCGAAACGTAGCCGGATGATGTTGGCCTCACGGGGGGACAATGTGTCCAGCACGGATGCCAGCTGGTCTTGCAGCAGCGTGTATGACGCCGCGTCGACGGCGTCGAGTGCCTGGGTGTCCTCGACGAACTCGCCAAGCGTGGTATCACCCTGCTCACCGATGGTCTGGTCCAGCGACAGCGGCTCCTGGGTGAGGTGCCGAAGCTCCAGGACGCGTGCCGGAGTAATGTCCATGTTCGTCGCCAGTTCCTCAGCGGTGGGTTCGCGGCCCAGATCCTGGAACAGCTCATCATGGAGCCGGCCCAGCCTGTTGACGACCTCTGTCAGGTGTACCGGCAGCCGGATGGTACGGGTCTGATCGGCCATCGCCCGGGTGATTGACTGCCTGATCCACCAGATCGCATAGGTAGAGAATTTGAAGCCTTTGGTGTAGTCGAATTTCTCCACCGCACGGATCAAGCCAAGATTACCTTCTTGGATCAGGTCCAACAGCGACATACCGCGACCGGCATAGCGCTTGGCTTGCGAGACCACCAGACGCAGGTTCGCCTCTAACAGCAGGTTTTTGGCCCGCTGCCCATCGCGAACAAGCCAACACAGGTCCCGGCGTAGCTGGGGGGACAAATCGTCGGCCCAGTCCTTAGCCCGGTTGATCCGTTCGGCGGCATACAGCCCGACCTCGATGCGTCGGGCAAGCTGCACTTCCTGCTCGGCGCTAAGCAAGGCAACCTTGCCGATCTGCTTGAGATATTCGCGCACCGAGTCGGCCGACGAGGTCAGGTCGGCGTCCTTGCGAGCCCGTTGCAGCACCTTGGACTCCTCCTCCCAGAGGAAATCCTCGGCACCGGCATTCACAGCTAGCTGCGGGTCATCCGCGTCCATGGCGATCACCCCGACCTCAAGCAGGGTCCTTGGCGGCTGGATCCGCTTTCGATGGTTGTGCCTACCGCGATCTCAACCCCGAGGCCAACAACTAGACTGGCCCTCCCACCACCAAAACACAAACTCCGGCCGCGAAACCGGCTTCAAAGACTGCGTCCAACGGGTGGTCCAAAAGTTCGTTACCGGAGTTAATAGTCAGCACGCCAACTTGCCGGATCAGCTGCCTGCGTGGGCGGAGTTGGACACCGAGGCGATAATACTGATCAATGGAGCCCACGGGCCGTGGGTAACTGGGCCGCGGTTGCGATAAGCACGGTGCGGTGGACATTGCGGTGACGCCGTGGCGGTGCAGGCAGTCATAGGTAATGGGCGGCATTGCCGGTGCCGCACGCCTACGAAGATCACGTCAGCCAGCCACCAGTGCGCGTCCGTCAGCCGGGCGCATGCCGCTTACGTGGGCTTAAGTTTCCTGCCCTTCGGCGTGATCAGCACCGTGGCCGGGTCGAAAACCCGCTTACCTTTGCCGGGTGAGTTCAGGGTGATGCTCATCAGCGCGTCGATTACAGCCCGGTGCCGGTCGAGATCTAACCCGTCCCACACAGCGCGCACATCCTCAGCACCAATCAGCCCGCCCAGCACCGAGACCCTCCCAGCGTCAGCGATCTGATTTTCGACATCGGTGAGCTTGGTCTGCACGCGCTCGGTCATGGTGCGAACCATGGTCACGGGCATGCTGGGATCATCGGCGAACTCGCGGGCGATCTCCGCGAGCCGTTCCCGCAACACCTGAGCCTGGTTGCGCAGCGCATCGACATCGGGCCGGGAGTGGTCGATCAGCAAATCGGCCGCATCGGGCCTTGATAACCGCTCGATGACGATCGAGCTCACATAGTGGTCTACGGGGCCGGCTAGGCGGCATACGTGCCCCCGGCCGCCCGTTCCCCTTGGGGTACCGGCCATCTCACGGCACCGGTAGGCGGGAGCCCCCCGGGAACCACGCGTGCCATAGGCCGGTGCGCCACAGTAGCAGCGCGCCAGCCCACCCAGCAGCGAGCGCACACCTCGAGTCTTGCGACGCCGGGCCGGATCATCCAGCACCGCATGCACCGCGCGCCACGTCTCCTCACTGACCAGCGCCGGCCACGTCCCGGAACCGACGATCTCACCCTGGTAAGCGGACAGCCCAGCGATCCGTGGATTGCCCAGCACCGTGCGCACCGTCTGGCCCATCCACATTGGCGCGCCTTGCGGCGGCGCGAGACCGGCGGCATTCCACTGCGCCGCGATACCGCGCAGCGTCCCCCCGGCTAGTAGTTGCTCACAGGCGTCGGCGACCGCGCGGGCCTCAGCCGGCACCAGGGTCATCTTGTCTTTCTGATAGCCGAACGGACGACACGACCAAGGGTTCGGTTTCCCGGATTCGGCCCGCTGCAGGCACGCGCGGCGCTGCCGGGCAGCCTTACGCTCCATCTCATCCCGGGCCACCGATGCCAGGATCCGACTCACCAAACGGCCCGCATCGGTGCTCAGATCAATATCACCGCTAACGGTGGCGAGCTTCACTCCAGCGCGCTCGCAACGCTCAATCACGTCTCCCAAGTCAGCCAGCTTGCGCACGAGACGGTCGACAGCCCACACCACCACCACATCAACGGCCTTCTCGTCGATCATGCGCAACACTCGGGTGAAGCCGGGCCGGGGCTGGCCATTCGACGCGCCGACGTCATTGTCGGTGACGGTCTCGATCACCGACCAATCGCGCTGGTCGCAAAGCTTGCGGCAGCCCTGCTCCTGCCGGGCCACAGCCAGACCGTCGCCGGTCCGATCCAACGACCGGCGGGTATATATGATCGCCCGTGCCCGTGTCACGTGTGGCATAGTAACAATCATGTGATAGCGTGCCCGCATGACCACCTGGGAATACGCGACGGTGCCGCTGTTGACCCATGCCACGAAGCAGATCCTCGATCAATGGGGTGCTGACGGCTGGGAGCTGGTCACCGTGATGCCGGGTCCGACCGGCGAGCAGCTGGTGGCTTACCTCAAGCGCCCCAAGCAGTGAGCGCCTTGGCGCGGCTGTCAGAGCTCGGCCTGGTGTTGCCGCCGGTAGCGACCCCGGCTGGGGCGTACGTGCCTGCCGTCCGCACCGGGTCGTTCGTCTTCACCGCTGGTCAACTCCCGCTGGTTGGTGGGGCGATGGCGGCTACCGGCAAGCTCGGCGCCGAGATCGACACCGCCCAGGGTCAGCGGTTGGCTGAAACGTGTGTGCTCAACGCGCTGGCCGTGGTGCACGATCTGGTCGGTCTCGACGCGGTGGTTCGGGTGGTGAAGGTGGTGGGTTACGTGGCTTCGGCACCCGGCTTCACCGCGCAGCCCGCGGTGCTCAACGGGGCATCCGAACTGCTCGGCAAGATATTCGGTCAGGCGGGTAGGCACGCCCGATCGGCGGTTGGGGTCGCTGAGTTGCCGCTGGGTGCACCAGTGGAAATCGAACTGGTCGTCGAGGTCTGACGGGCAACGCGCGCCGCGGTGCGGGTTGGTAGCTATTAGCAGCAGCCATGCCCCCGGTTGGCGGTACGTGAAGGGCTACAAACTTAGCGGGCGCGGCGGACGAGGCGCTGAGGTTCCAGGATGAGCACGCTCTTGCCTTCCAGGCGCAGCCAGCCGCGCTGAGCGAAATCGGCGAGCGCCTTGTTGACCGTTTCCCGGGAAGCACCGACGAGCTGAGCGATCTCCTCCTGGGTGAGATCGTGGGTCACCCGCAGCATGCCGCCCTCCTGGGTACCGAAATCGTGCGCAAGCTGCAGCAGCGCCTTGGCCACCCGCCCTGGCACGTCGGTGAAGATCAGGTCGGCGAGCATGTTGTTGGTGCGGCGCAGCCGCCGCGCGATCACCCGGAGCAGCTGCTCGGCGATCTCCGGCCGCTTAGCAATCCACTCCCGCAACGCGGTGCGATCCATGGTGACGGCCTGCACTTCGGTAACTGTGGTGGCCGTCGAGGTGCGGGGTCCCGGATCGAAGATCGAAAGCTCGCCGAACATGTCTGAAGGGCCGAACACGGCAAGCAGGTTCTCCCTGCCGTCGGGCGACTTACGCCCGATCTTGACCTTGCCGGACACGATGATGTAGAGCCGGTCACCCAGCTCCCCCTCGGCAAAGATGACATGCGCGCGAGGGAAACTGACCGGCTCCAGGGCGGTTCTCAAATCCTGAACTGCCGACGGATCGACACCCTGAAAGATGCCGGCCCGGGCCAGGGCGTCGTTCACCGCGTCCTCCAGCTGATCCCGGCGGACTCACCCGCCGTTAAGGGATCTACCCGATCACCTACGGTGAGTCTAGGACTGTTGCTCGACGCGGCGTGACCGGATTAGCGGGCTGCGGCGTGACCGGCGCCGTCGGAACAGTTCCAGCGCGCCCGTGATACCACTGCGAAACAGCGCTCGCACTTCGTCCGGGCGCGCCGCCTGGAGGAACTCTTCAACCTCGTTTTCTTGCACCGCGAGGTTCTCCCGAGCAGCGAGGTAGCGCAGCCGGTGCTCCAGCCGCTCCATCGCGAGCGCGAAGAACATGATCAAGGCAGGGATGGCGGCAACGAACCAGATGGTCATGGTGCGGCGCATCATTCCCTATTGCGTGGCCGGCGTGCGCGCGGGGGTCGGTGTTGGGCGTGTCGCTGACAGTTGCAGCTGCCCGATCTCCGTAGCCAGGCTGCGCGACGGGGTCTGGCCCCAGATCCGTAGTCTTAAGGGGTGTCAGCTCGGTCGCGCCGGTCCTTCGCGGCGGAAAGTCACCTTGCGCTGGTCCGGCGAGCCCGCCGGATGGACCGGGTGCTGGCCCTTGCCTACCCGGATGCGCACTGCGAACTGGATTTCCGCACACCGCTAGAGCTGACTGTGGCCACCATCCTTTCGGCGCAAACCACCGATAAGCGGGTCAACGAGACCACACCGGCGCTGTTCGACCGGTACCGCAGCGCAGCTGACTACGCGGCGGCTGATCGCAGTGAGCTGGAAGAGCTGATCCGGCCTACCGGGTTCTACCGGAACAAGGCCACGGCGTTGATCGGGCTGGGAACAGCGCTCATCGAGCGCTTCGATGGCGAGGTGCCCGCACGGCTCAGCGACCTGGTCACCCTCCCTGGAATCGGGCGCAAGACCGCCAACGTGATCCTGGGCAATGCGTTCGGCGTGCCTGGCATCACGGTGGACACCCATTTCGGGCGGCTGGTCCGCCGGTGGGGCTGGACCCACCACGAGGATCCGGTCAAAGTCGAGGAGGCGGTCGGCCAGCTCATTCCCAAACGGGACTGGACGATGCTGTCCCACCGGGTGATCTTTCACGGGCGGCGGGTATGCCATTCGCGGCGCCCAGCCTGCGGGGTGTGCCCGGTGGCCGCCGACTGCCCGTCGTACGGCAGCGGACCCACTGAACCGGAGGTTGCTGCCGCACTGCTGCGCGGCCCCGAGACACCGCACCTGTTGGCAATGGCCGGGCTGCCGGTCGATCTAGCGACCGGCGCGGTGACCAAAGTGCAGACTCCAGAGGCGATCCCGTGAAGCATGCGCTGCGGTGGGCGCTGGCCGTGGCGTTGCTGGCCGCAGCGCTGGTCGTGGCATTGTGGCCCCGGGCGAGCCCGGCGCCGGCGCCCTCGCCGATCACGGAGGCTGTCGTCGGAGCGCCGAGTATCGATCAGTTGCGATCCCGGGCGGCGCTGCAACCCTGCCCGGCCGCGCACGGCAGTGCCGGACCGGTAGGTAGCCCGCTGGCGGGGCTGGTGCTGCCGTGCCTTGGCCAGCCCGGCACGGTGGACCTGGCGGTGGCGTTAGCCGGCCGGGCCGCGTTGCTCAACCTGTGGGGGCCGTTGTGCCAACCCTGCGCGCAGGAATTGCCAGCGCTCGCCGCCTACGCTGCCGAGCCGGGCGCGGTGACGGTGCTCGGCGTCGAGGTGCAGCAGTTGCCCGATGCCGCGCTGGAGGAGCTGGCTGCCCTCAACGTGCACTATCCCTCGGTGAGCGATCCAGACGGCAAGCTGCGTGCCGTCCTGCACGCCCCGCCGGTTATCCCGCTCACTTACCTGGTTTCCGCGGACGGCAAAGTCACCCAGGTCAACCCCCCCGAGGTGATGCGCAGCCCAGAGCAGGTGCGTGCCGTGGTGGCGCGCTATCTCGGCCCCGGAGCCAGCGAATGACCGGGCCATCCACCTCCGGGTCGCTACTGGCTGGGCCGCTGGTCGACCCTGCTTCGCTGCCGAGCTGGCTGGCCACACTGGTCAGCCGCACTGCTGGGCTGGTCGCAGAGGATCTAGACCGGGACCCGGTACCACCGACGGCTGGACGGCGCGCCGCTGTGCTCGTGCTCTTCGCTTCCGATCCGCACACTGATGAGCCTGACGTGCTGCTGCAGCGGCGTTCCCCACGGGTGTCTGCACACCCAGGCCAGGTCTGCTTTCCTGGTGGCGCGGTCGACAAGGTGGACGACGGCCCGGTGGCCACCGCGCTGAGGGAGGCAGGTGAGGAAGTCGGGGTGCGGGCCGAGGATGTGCTGCCGGTCGCGGTGCTGCCTCAGCTATACCTGGCGCGGTCGGATTTTCTCATCACGCCCGTGCTGGGGTACTGGCAGCGGCCCGGACCGGTGGCCCCGGTGGACTACCGGGAGACCGTCGCGGTCGCCCGGGTCTTGGTGCGGGTGCTTGCGGATCCCGCCAACCGGCTGATCGTGCGCGGTCCCAGTGGCTGCCCGTATCCCGCGTTCGCGCTACCTGGAATGCTGGCCTGGGGGTTCACCGGCCGGTTGCTGGCTGCCCTGCTGACATTGGGCGGCTGGGCGCGACCTTGGGAGCCGGCGGCTGAGTACGACCTGGAAGCTGCGTGGCGGTTGGCCGAGCGGACCGAGGTGATCCGGTGAACTGGGTGGACGTGCTGGTGCTGGTGCTGGCCTTGCTGGCCGGAATCTCCGGCGCCCGGCAGGGCATGGTGGCTGCCGCAGCGTCGTTCATCGGGGTGCTCGCCGGTGCTGTGATCGGCGTGCGCATCGCGCCGTCACTGATCGCCGGCTACGAGAGCCCGGAGGTCAGGGTCGCGCTCGGCGTGTCGATCGTGATCGTGCTGGTGGCGCTGGGCGAGACGTTGGGCGTGTTGCTCGGGCGGGCGGTGCAGCGGCGGATCGACGCCGATGCGGTGCGCCAGGTGGATACCTTCCTGGGCGCCGTAGTACAGGGCATGGCCGCTTTGGTGGTGGCCTGGCTAGTCGCCTTGCCGCTGACCAAATCATCTGCTTACACCGGGCTGACCGGAGCGGTGCGGGACTCGTCAGTGCTCCGGATCGTCGACACAATGATGCCCAACGTCCTGCGCCAGCTGCCCTCCGAGCTGACCCGGCTGCTGGACGTCTCCGGTTTCCCCGACGTGCTCGCGCCGTTTTCGCCGACGCCGATCACCGATGTCGGGCCAGCCGACCCGGTGCTGCTCAACAGCCCCGTGGTGCGGCAGGCCCGGTCCAGCGTGCTGAAGGTGCGGGGACGCGCAAGATCGTGTTCCAGGGCGCTGGAAGGTACCGCGTTCGTCATCGCGCCCCAACGGGTGATCACCAATGCGCACGTCGTCGCCGGCACCGACCGGGTCCAGGTGGAGACAGCGGACGGGACGCTGGACGCCACGGTGGTGCTCTACGACCCGGAGACCGATGTCGCGGTCCTCAAGGTGCCCGGACTACATGCGCCCGTGTTGCAGCTGGCCGCCAAGCCGGCTGTCTCCGGGGCCAGCGGGCTGGTCCTCGGCTACCCGCTGGACGGCCCCTACACCGCCTCCGCCGCCCGGGTGCGTGACCGCATTCACCTGCGCGGTCCCGACATCTACAACGCCTCCACCGTGGTCCGCAACGTCTATACCGTGCGCGCCGTGGTGCGCAGTGGGAACTCGGGTGGTCCGTTGCTCGACGGATCCGGCCAGGTGCTCGGGCTGGTGTTCGGCGCGGCCGTGGACAACGATGAGACCGGGTTCGTGCTCGCCGACGACGAGATCGCTGATGACGTGGCCGCCGCAGCGAGCCGCAACGTCGAGGTCTCTACCGGCTCGTGTGCCTCCTGACCGCCTGCGCCCCTTTTACCTGCAGTCTGGATGCAGACTGCTGTTTAGGGGCCCGCTAAAACAGCAGTCTGCATCCAGACTGCGGGTGGGCAAGCGGGCCTTGATCACCGGTGGCGATTCCGGGATCGGCCGGGCGGTCGCGGTGGCGTTCGCCAAGGAAGGCGCAGACGTCGCGATCGCTTACCTGTGCGAGCACGAGGATGCCCGGCACACCGCCAATCTGGTCGCCGCAGCCGGACGGCGTGCGGTGCTGCTGCCCGGCGAGCTTGCCGACGAGCAGCATGCGACGCAGATCGTCGAGCGGACCGTGGAGGAGTTGGGCGGCCTGGACATCCTGGTCAACCACGTCGGGACCCGGACTCCGGCGAAGTCACTGGAAGAGCTGAGCTCCGAGCCATTCGATTACACCTTCAAGGCGAACATCTACAGTCATTTCTGGACGACGAAAGCCGCATTGCAGTATCTGCCTGACGGTGCCGCGATCATCCCTTCCCGCCAGAAAAGCCGGATCGTTCGGCCAGCAGGTACCGAGGGGTCGCGCCGCGCATCCCGATGAGATCGCGCCGAGTTACGTGTTCTTCGCAGCTCAGCGGCTGTCCAGCTACTACACGGGTGAGGTGAGGTGCTCGCACCTATTGGCGGCGAGACTCTCCCCGGCTAGCAATACACATATCGTGGTCGCGATTCGGCGTGCAACCGGATGAGTGACACCGACTAGTACGGTACCGCCCGCAGGATGCACATCTCTGGGGTAATTGAGACTGCGCGGGGTCTCGGTGCGCAGGATCACATGTACCGGGTGTATAGCAATCCAGAGGACTTCCGGATCGGTGCTCGAGAATTCCTGGCCGAGGGCCTGGCGCTGGATCAGCGGGTGTATTACGTCGCTCCCGGATGATCTCCAGACGCTGGCGGAGGATCTTCTGGATGGCCCACCAGCTGTGCAACCTGGTCACCTTCGATACCCACGCACATGGCTTCACCGTGCGGCTCATCGCCGGTAAGCCTCACCTGCCAGCCTGATCACCACGCCGACGTAGTTGCACCGCTGCGCGCTGGACGGTCAGGCACTGCCAGCGCCAGCGGGTCAATTACTGACCGCTCGCCGCTCTTGCCGGCACACCTGGCGCATACCCCGCGCTGACACGTTTTCGGGGTTTGCCGCAGTTGTGGCTGGCCGTTAACTTTCCGCCCGTCGCAGATCACGATCTGGCCGCGGGCAGCCGTCCGCACCAGGTCCCCGGTGTGAAAGGGATCAACAGTTGGCGCGTCACCGCTCCACCCGCGGTCGTCAACATTCCCAGTTCGTTCCCCCGCTGCCCGCTGCGCCCGGATCCCGCGGTGCGCACCGCATGCCCAGGCCAGGCCCGGCATTGCGTGGTCGGGCGGTGACCGCAGCTGTTGCCGCGGGCGCTATGGCGGTGGCTGGTCATGCGGTGCATACCACCACGTCAGATGCCACCGAGCAGGTCGCGGATATCGCCCCGGCAGCACTGACCGCTCCATCGCTCGAGCCCGAGGTCATGCAGGTTCCCGCGGCCCGGGAAACCGCGCCGGAGTTGCCCGCGCTGCGCCGCGCCGTTGACCGGGCTGACGCGGCCGCCCGGGCGGCCGCCTACCAGGCGGCGGTGCAAAACCGGCTCGGGCAGCCCTACCAGGCTGGCAACAACCACAGTTTGGACGGTTGGATCGCCAAGGCCCTCGGCCTGATGGGTTTGCCCCAGGCCCTGGCCGAGGGTGTCAAGTCGATCATCATGCACGAGTCCGGCGGTAATCCCAACGCGATCAACACCTGGGACAGCAACGCTGCAGCGGGTACCCCGTCCCAGGGCCTCATGCAGACCATCCCCAGCACCTTCAAGGCGTGCGTGCTGCCCAGCCTGGCCGACCGGTCGATCACCGATCCGGTGGCCAACATCACCGCGGGGGTTCGCAGCATGATTGCTCATCATGGGATCGGCACGGTGATGGCCGGCGGGCGGCGTGATGCTCGCGGCAACTACATCGGCTACGGGGGAGCCGGCTGCGGGACCTATAACGTCAACCTCAACGAAGAGGCGCCGCAGCTGCGCAAGCTCTGGAAAAACGAGCCGCTGCCCGGGCTGCCCGGGCAGTAGATTCGATCACTGGCTCCGCCGGCCGGCTTCGGATTGCGGCTGCGCCGGGGGAACGTCGGCGGACTCATGGTTGTTACTGCCTACTGCGGCCGACGACGGGAGGGTGCCGTGGCAGCAGAGCAGGAGCAGCCGGTACAGCGGGTGCTGCTCATCGCCGCACATCCAGACGACGTGGATTTCACGTCCGCCGGCACGATCGCAACGTGGACCGATGCGGGGCTGGATGTGTCGTATTGCATCTTGACCGATGGTGACGCAGGTGGTTTCGATCCGACGGTGCCCCGCTCGGCGATCGCCGGTATCCGCCAGGATGAACAGCGCAAGGCGGCCGCCATCCTGGGTGTTACTGACGTCGAGTTCCTCGGCTATCCCGATGGCCGGCTGGTGGTGAGTTTGGAGCTGCGCCGCGATATCACCCGGGTCATCCGCCGGACCCGCCCGGACCGGGTGGTGGTCCCGCCCCCGCAACGTGATCTGCGCAATGTCTACGTCAGTCACCCCGACCATGTGGCAGCCGGGGAGGCCGGCCTGTGCGCCATCTATCCCGACGCCCGCAATCCCTTTGCCCACCCGGAGCTTCTGGAGGAGGAAGGACTGGACGCGCACACGGTGGGTGAGGTCTGGGTGGTCAGCGCCAACGACAAGGCCGATCACTATGTCGACATCACCGACACCTTTGACCGCAAGATTGCGGCATTGCGCGCGCACACCAGCCAGACCGCACACATGACGACCCTGGAGGAGCGGATGCGGGCCTGGGGTACGTTGCAAGCCGAGGCCGCCGACCTCCCGGAGGGCAGGCTGGCCGAGGGTTACCTCCTGCTCGACACCCGCTGACCGGCCGATATCGGCACAACCTGGGTTACCCGGTGGATTGCTCTTCGCTGCCGGTAAGCAGGACGTGGGCTACGAGCTCGGGATTGTCGTTCATCGGTACGTGGCCGCAACCGGGAAGCCGTAGGAGCCGGACGTGCGGGATCAGCGAGAGGATCGCGGCGGCTCGGGGTCGGCGGAAGAGCCGATCCCGGGAGCCCCAGGCGATGGTCACCGGCACGTCGTGCACCTGGCTGGCGAAGACGATCCGGGCACCCGCGGCCAGGGTAGGGCTAAATCCCACCGAGCTGATCATCGCCTGCATGTCCGCGAGCAACACCTCCGGCTCGAGCAGGTCCGGACGGCCGAACAGCATGCCGCACATCAGGGTTCGCCCGGCTGGCGTCTTGGACAGCCGGTTGGCGAGCCTTGGCGGCATGTACCGCGCGGTGCGGTGCACCTGGCGTATCAGGGCCAGTGAGATCCGCCGGCCCAGTGGGGTCCACAGCCCCGCCGGCGACAGCGCGGTCGCGCTGCTGACCAGCCCGTGCTGGGCCAGCACCAGGGAGATCAATCCACCCATCGAGTTGCCCGCCACGTGCGGACGGCGCAGGCCCAGATCGGCGAAGAACTCCTTCATCACGATCACCGCGGTGTCCAGCTCGTAGGCCAGGTGATCCGGCAACGGCGGCGACTCACCGAATCCCGGAAGGTCCACCGTGATCACCTCACGGTGCGGAGCCAGCCGCTCGATGACCGGCAGCCAGGCTTGCCGCCGGTGTCCGGCCCCGTGCAGCAACACCAGCGGTGGCCCGGTACCGCGTCGGTCGTAAGCCAGCTGCACAGCGAACACTGTATTCGATTTGTGACTCTCCGGTAACTAGTGCTCTAGGGTGGGGGAGCGGGGGTTGGATGGTCGCGGTGCTCGGGCACGTCCGCTGCTGAAGATCGTTCCGGGACCTTTCCAGGCCGTTCCCGCGTGACAAGGAGATCGCTGTTCGTGGGCGCATTGCTAACCGAAGCCCAGCTCGCGCGCCGGCAGGCCGCCATACCGCGGATTCACTACCCGCAGGCGCTGCCGATCAGCCGGCACACCTGTGAGATCGCTGAGGCCATCCGGGATCATCAGGTGGTGGTCGTCGCGGGGGAGACCGGATCCGGCAAGACCACCCAGCTTCCCAAGATCTGCCTTGAGCTGGGTCGCGGGATCCGCGGCACCATCGGGCACACCCAGCCGCGCCGGCTGGCGGCGCGCACCGTGGCCGAGCGCATCGCCGACGAACTCGGCGTCCCGGTCGGCGGCGTCGTCGGCTGGAAGGTCCGGTTCACCGATCGTGCATCGGACGACACCGTCGTCAAGCTGATGACCGACGGCATCCTGCTGGCCGAGATCCAGTCTGATCCGGACCTGAACCGGTACGACACGCTGATCATCGACGAGGCTCACGAACGGTCGTTGAACATCGATTTCGTGCTGGGCTACGTCAAGCTGCTGCTGCCCCGGCGGCCCGACCTGAAGGTGATCATCACGTCGGCGACGATCGATCCCGAAAGGTTTTCCCGGCACTTCGGCGGCGCCCCCGTGATCGAAGTCTCGGGCCGCAGCTACCCAGTGGAGATCCGGTACCGACCTTACGGTGTGGACAGCACCGATGACCGCGATCAAACTCAGGCGATCTGCGACGCGGTGGCCGAACTGCGTGCTGCCGGATCAGGCGACATCCTGGTGTTCCTGTCCGGTGAGCGCGAGATCCGCGATACCCGTGATGCCCTGGACGCGCTGAAGCTCACCGACATCGAGATCCTTCCGCTGTACGCGCGATTGTCCGCCGCTGAGCAGCACAGGGTTTTCGAGCCGCCGGGCACCAGGAAGCGACACACCGGGCACCAGGGCGCGACACGCCGGATCGTGCTGGCGACAAACGTCGCGGAGACGTCATTGACGGTGCCGGGCATCCGGTACGTGATCGATCCCGGTACCGCCCGGATTTCCCGCTACAGCCGCCGGCTCAAGGTGCAGCGGTTACCCATTGAACCCATCTCGCAAGCTTCGGCGATCCAGCGCGCCGGGCGCTGCGGCCGCACCGCCGACGGCATCTGCATCCGGCTGTACTCAGAGGACGACTTCCGGTCCCGCCCGGAGTTCACCGATCCGGAGATCCTGCGCACCCACCTGGCGTCGGTGATCTTGCAGATGGCTGCGCTGGGCCTGTGTCAATCCTCTTGGGATGAGGTAGCGGCGTTCCCGTTCATCGACCCCCCGGATCACCGGCAGATCACCGACGGCGTGGCGCTGCTGCGGGAGTTGGGTGGTCTTCAAGAGCAGCCAACGGCCCGGCTGACTCGGATCGGGCGCACGCTCGCGCAGCTGCCGCTGGATCCCAGATTGGCGCGGATGGTGGTGGCCGCCGCTCACAACGGGTGCTTGGACGACGTGCTGGTGATCGTGGCGGCGCTGTCCATCCAGGATCCACGGGAACGCCCCACCGATGCTCAGGCAGCCGCAGACGCCCGGCACGCCCGGTTCACCGATAAGACTTCTGACTTTGCCAGCTTTCTCGCCCTGTGGCGCTACCTCGATTCGCAGCAGCAGGCGTTGTCGTCAACCCAGTTCCGCAAGCTGTGCAAGGCGGAATACCTGCATTATCTGCGGGTACGGGAATGGCAGGATCTGCACGGGCAGCTGCGCCGGATCACCCGCAGCCTCAAGATGCCGGCTGGAGAGTCGGCAGCAAGGCCGGCGCCGGCTAGCAGCCACGACGTGCAGCAGGTGCACCTCTCACTGCTGACCGGGCTGCTGTCACACATTGGACTGTTTGACCCCGCAACCCGCGACTACCTGGGCGCTCGTGGCGCCCGGTTCGCGGTGTTTCCCGGTTCGGCACTGTTTCGCAAGCCACCGCGCTGGGTGATGGCCGCAGAGCTGGTGGAAACCTCCCGGCTATGGGGCCGCATCGTCGCACGCGTCGAGCCGCAGTGGCTCGAGCCGCTGGCTGGTCACCTGGTCACGCGCAGCTACAGCGAGCCGCACTGGGATCGCGACCGCGGCGCGGTGGTGGCCTACGAGAAGGTCACGCTCTACGGCATCCCGATCGTGACCGCACGCAAGGTCAACTACGCCAGCGTCGACCCGAAGCTGGCTCGCGAGCTGTTCCTGCGGCACGCGCTGGTCGAGGGCGACTGGGGTACCCGGCACGCCTTCTTCCACGCCAACCGGGCATTGCTCGACAACATCGACGAGCTGGAAACGCGCGCCCGCCGCCGCGACATTGCCGTCGACGACGACACCCTGTTCGACTTTTACGACCAGCGCATCCCGGCCGAGGTCGTGTCGGCCCGGCACTTCGACAGCTGGTGGCGCAGGGCCCGCAGGACGCAGCCGCACCTGCTGGATTTCGACCCAGCGATGCTGGTCGCCGGTCCGAGCGTCAGCGAGCGCGATTACCCCGATTCCTGGCCATCCGCCTGGGGTTTCCATAACCCCGTAACCCCGTTGGCCCCACTAACACTGTCATACCGATTCGAACCGGGCTCCGACGCCGACGGGGTCACCGTGCAGGTGCCCCTGCAGCTGCTCAACCAGATCGATCCGGCACCCTTCACCTGGCAGGTGCCCGGCCTGCGGCTGGAACTGGTTACCGCGCTGCTCAGGTCGTTATCCAAGCCGCTGCGCCGCCAGCTGGTTCCGATGCCTGACCACGCGAGGGCCCTGCTGGCCCGGATGACGCCCTACCAGGAGCCGCTTCTCGACGCCCTGGAGCGCGAGCTGGCTGAGGCCGGCATACCGGTGCGCCGGTCGGACTGGCGGCTCGGCCAGGTACCGGCGCACCTGACCGTCACCTTCCAGGTGCGCGACGGCGAGGTCATCCTGGCCGAGGGAAAGGACCTCGCAGCACTGACCCGACTGCTGCAGCCGCAACTGCGGGCCACGCTGGCGGGTTCCGGCGGTGGTCTGGAGCGGCGGGGGCTGCGCAGCTGGGATGCCGGCACTGTGCCGCGGACCTGCCAGTACGAGCAGGCCGGGCATCTGGTCACCGGTTACCCGGCGTTGGTGGACGAGGGTGACAGTGTTGCTCTGACCTTGTTGCCTACCGAGGCGCAGCAGCGCCACGCCATGTGGGCGGGTACGCGGCGGCTGTTGCTGCTCACGATGCCCGGGTTGATCAGATCGGTGCAGCGTAGCCTCGACCAGCGCACCAAGCTAGAGCTGGCGCGCAACCCGGACGGCGACATCGTGGCCCTGCTGACCGACTGCGTCACCTGCGCCGCCGACGCGCTGATCGCCGCCTTCGGCGGACCGCCCTACGACGAGGACGGCTTCACCGCGTTGCGTGAACGTGCCCGCGCCGAGCTGGCCACCATGGTGCAAGCCGTGATCGGCCACGTCGAGCGCATCGTGAGCGGTGCGCACACTGCCGAGACCCGGCTTGCCGGACTCGCTGCGCCGGCGCTGGCCGCCGCGGTTGCCGACGTCCGAGCGCAGCTGGCCGGCCTGCTCGGGCCGGGTTTCGTCACGGCGGCCGGCGCGCAGCGGCTGCCTGACCTGGTGCGCTACATGCAGGCCATCGTGCGGCGACTGGACAAGCTGCCCCGCGACCCCGACCGCGACGCCGGCTGGATGCACCGCATCGCCGCCGTCACCGGCGCTTACCAGCAGCTTCGAGACGACGTCGGTGACCTGCCACAGGTGGTCCAGATCCGCTGGATGATCGAGGAGCTGCGGGTCAGCTACTTTGCCCAGGAATTGCGTACGCCTTATTCCGTTTCAGATAAGCGCATCTACCAGGCCGTCCTGGCTGCCCGGCAACCAGCTGCGCCGGCCGTGAGCTAGTTGAAGGCCCGGCAGGCCGTCGCCGAACCGCCGTGCCGAAACGGTGCTGGCGTGCCACCGCCCGGCCGCGGTGAACGCCCCGGTGGCGGTCGTCGGCAGGGACTTCAAACCAGCGCTGAATTGCTCGTAGCTTGGGCGGCCGGATTGCCCGGGCAACCGCCCCCGGCCAGGTGGCCGTGAGGAGATTGGGCCATGCTGCACAGTGTGGAAGACGCGCATCGAGCCAGTGTGCTCGTCGTTGACGACGAGCCGAACATCTTGGCGTTACTGTCGGCATCGCTGCGCCTGTCCGGCTTCGAGGTACACGAGGCGGATAGCGGTGCCGGTGCATTGAACGCCGCCGCGCAGGTCCGGCCAGACATCGTGGTGCTGGATGTGATGTTGCCGGACTGCGACGGCTTCACTCTCGCCCGCCGGCTACGCGCGGAGCACGACGAGCTACCGGTGCTCTTTCTCACAGCCCGCGATGGCGTTGATGATCGAATCGCGGGACTCACCGCGGGCGGCGATGACTACGTGACCAAGCCGTTCAGCCTGGAGGAGCTGGTGTTGCGGCTGCGGGCGATACTGCGCCGCACCCAACCGGCCCGCAACGGTGAATCCAGCGCGACCACGATCACCTACGCCGATCTGGTACTGGATGAAGAGGCGCACGAAGTACGTCGTGCCGGCCAGCTGGTGCAGCTGTCGCCGACCGAGTTCAACCTGCTGCGGTACTTGATGATCAATGCGGGGAAGGTGGTCAGCAAGACCCAGATCCTGGAGCGGGTGTGGAACTACGACTTCGGCGGTGACAGCCGGATCGTCGAGTCCTACATCAGCTACCTGCGCCGCAAGATCGACCGGACGAGCCTGCCGCTGATCCATACCATCCGGGGTGTCGGGTACACACTGCGGCTGCCCCGTGATGCGCTCGGTGCCGGTGTGCCGTGAAGGTTCCACGTCGACCGTTGACCCTGCGCGGCAGGTTGATCGCCGCGCTGCTGGTGTTCTCGTCGGTCGGCCTGCTGCTGTTCGGCGGGGCCAGCGTGCTGCTGTTGCGGCACTACCTGCTCAGCCGGGTTGACCAGCAGCTGATGCACTTTTCCGTGCACCGGGTATTCGACACCCCGCCCCGTGTGCCCAGTGATGTCCGCATCACCGTCTTCAGACCCGACGGCACGGTTGCCCTGGAAATGGGTCCGCAACCAGGCCAATCCGGCGGCCCGAAACTGCCCCCTACTGGGGACCGGTCCAGCGAGCTCGCCCGCGCCAGTACCCCGTTCACGGTGCCCGACATGGCTGGCGGTAGTGCGTGGCGGGCCCGCGCCGTGCAGCTCCCAGACGGCCGGAGCGTGGTTATCGCCGTGCAGCTGGCTTCGGTGGACGCGACGCTAGGCCGGCTACAGATCATCGAGTGCATCGTGGGCGGCGTCATCCTGGCCATGATCGGGGTGGTGGCAACGGTGGTGGTCGCCCTAGGGTTGCGGCCGCTGACCCGGATCGAGCGCACCGCGGAAGCCATAGCCGGGGGCGATCTGCAGCGCCGCGTGCCAGACAGTGACCCCCGCACGGAGACCGGCCGCCTCGGTGCCGCACTGAACGTCATGCTGGGCCGGCTTGCTGCTGCCATCTCCGAACGCGAGCGCTCCGAGCGACGGCTGCGCCAGTTCGTGGCCGACGCGTCGCACGAACTGCGCACTCCGTTGACTTCCATCCGCGGTTTCGCTGAGCTGTACCGCCGCGGCGGTGCCCGCACCCCCGCCGAGATCGAGCTGCTCACCGGCCGGATCGAGGCTGAAGCCACCCGGATGGGTGTGCTGGTGGAGGATCTGCTGCTGCTGGCCCGGCTCGATCAGGAGCGGGCACTGGATATCACCGATGTCGACTTGCTCGTGCTGGCCGCTGACGCAGTGCACGACGCCCAAGCCCGGGATCCGGGCCGGCCGGTGACGTTGGCACCAGGTAGCGATGCCGTGCACGTGCTGGGCGACGAAGACAAACTCCGCCAGGTGGTCAGCAATCTGGTCACCAACGCGCTGACGCATACCCCGGCAGGCACCCCGGTGCAACTGAGGGTGCGGGCGCATGATGCGTGCGCTCCGGACACCCCACCGGTAGCGCAGGCGGGGCAGTTATACCAGGAGCAACCGCCGACGTTGGGCGTGCTAGAAGTCCACGATGACGGCCCGGGCATCCCTGTCGAGGCGGCCACGCAGGTCTTTGACCGGTTCTACAGTTTCGTGCCCGGTAGCCATCCGGGCGATCAGCGTCGCAACGGCAACCGTGGTGGCTCAGGCCTGGGTCTGGCGATCACCGCGGCGATCCTGGAAGCCCACAACGGTCGCATCGAGTTACATACCGCTCCCCGGGCGGGCACGACCTTCCGGGTCTTGCTGCCCCTGGCCTGAGTGCAGGTCAGGGGCGGCGGCCCGACCGGTCGGCGTGTCTGTCCGGCGCGGCGCGAAACGCAACAGCGAAACCGTCGTTACTCCTTGTGGCGTAGCCCTGCTTTGGCAATTGAGGAGAGAGCAGTATGACGATCCGCTCCGCAGGCAGGCATCGGAAGAGCAAGCCCGCCCGCCCGTCCCGACAAGGGTCGCGGCGCTGGGTGGCGATGCTCGTCCCGATGCTGGCGGTCACCACCGTGACCACGGTGGTGGGCGCGGTACGCATGGCCAGCGCAGCGGACAACCCGAACCCCACCGTGATCGTCGGTGGTGATCCGCAAGGCGTGGCCGTCGATGCTGACGGCAAGCACGCCTATGTGGCCAGCTATGCCGACAACGCCCTGCGGGTGATCGATACCAACACCAAGCGGGTGATCGGGAGCATCCATGTCGGCGCCAACCCGCTGGGTGTGGCGGTCGATCCCGACAGCCGGCACGCCTTCGTCACCAACTTCTCCGAGAACTCGGTCAGCGTGATCGACACCGCATCCGGGAAGCTGATCAAGAACGTACCGGTCGGTGACAATCCGGCCAGCGTCGCGGTCTTTCCCCGTGGGCACTATGCCTTGGTCACCAACTTCTACGCCCACACCGTCAGCGTGATCAATAGCGCTACGCTGGCAGTGGTCGGCACGATTCCGGTCGGCATCAGCCCCGACGGGGTGGCGATCGACCCCCGGGGTGAGCTCGCTTACGTGGCCAACAGTGGCAGCAACACGGTCAGCGTGATCGACGTCAAGAACCAGAAGTTGGTCCGCACCATCGTGGTTGGCCGCGCCCCGCAGAAGGTGGCGATCGACCCCGACGGCAAGCACATTTACGTGACGAATTTTGGCGACAACACCGTGAGCGTGATCGACGCGCCGATGCAGCTGGATCTCGCTTACGTCCAGTCCCTGCTCAAGCTGAAGGTCAACAACGTCATCCCGGTAGGCATCAATCCACGTGGGCTGGCGGTGGACCCGGACAGTCACCATGCCTTCGTCGTCAACACCGGTGAAGACACCATGAGCGTCATCGACACCCAGAATTCGGCGTTGATCAACACCGCATACGTCGGTTTTTCCCCGGATCAGGTTGCGGTTGGTCCCGACAGCACCGCATACATCACATCCCGCGGAGACGGCACCGTCACTGTCATCCGTCCCTCATGATCAGATGTGATTCAAGGTAATGCAACGATGCTTTGCATGCCTCTTTTGTGCATGGAGTGGTAAGCGCATCGCACTCAAATAACTGGGGAGGGCGGTACGCTCTGCGTTATCACTCGGTGACGAATCGTCATCATCTTGGTTCACTTACCGAAACCGTTTATGCACTCGCCGCTGTTGAGTGACATCTGCGCGACATTTTGGCTGTCCGCACGTAACAGCGGCATGTCACGGCCCGATGCTCTCAAGCGGGATGTGCGCAGGCAGGGGCTGACGTAGCGGTAGGTGGGCCGAAATGATTTTTTTCACCACTTACGTCACGGTAATACGGCGTAGTCAAGAGTGGACCGAAAAGCGTCGAGGCACTCCTGCCCGGGTAGAAGGCACCACGGTTCGCCTGCCAATTGGTACGGACGTCCAGGCGGGCGATCATCTGGAACATGTGCCTGCCAACGACGAGATGCGACGGATGCTCGTGATCGATGTCGTCTCGCCGTCCATGCCTGGCGCCAGGGAAGACGATGATCACATCGAGGTGACCTGCGTACCGGTCACGCGGGTGACCTTTCCTCCGTTCGTGGCGCCGGTGCTGCATCCGGCGATGTCTGTGCCGGTCAAACTGGCGGAAGATGGGCGGACTTCCGAAGCGGTGACCGAGGCGTTCCGGCTGGTTGAAGATCGGGTCCGGTCGCTGACCGGAAGTGACGGTACGGGACATACGCTGATGGAGTCGGTGTTCGGGACGAGACCGCCGAAACTGGATATTGCTCTCTCGGGGGGTCCGGCTGCCAGGGACGAACGCGAGGGATTCCGGCTGCTGTTCCTCGGTGCCATGCTCGGGATGCGCAGCCACAGCATGGCAGCTGGCGGAATGCCGGCCACGGTGGAAGAGACGTTGGAGTACTTGTCGTTGGCGAGCATGCTTATCCGGCGCCTGGATCGTGCCGAGGCCAAGTTCGGCTGAGGCCTCCTGCTTCATCGAGGTTTCATGCCGGTCAGTTCCTGGTAGAAGTCCTCGAGTGACCGGTTGCGCGGGGTCAACTCTTGCAGCGGTATGTGATGCTCCGCGGCGGCCGAGGCAATCCTCCACGAGTCGATACCGGTGACTGACAGCCCACCGCCAGACTCGGCACGCACGGTGGCACCCAGATCGGTGAGCACCCGCGTCAGCCCGCTGCGGCGCGGCGAGCGCACGAGTACGTCACGGTGAAATCGATCGATCAGCTCTGCGGTAGCAGCTTCCATGATCAATTCTCCGTGGTTGATGATGAGCAGATGGTCGGCGGTCAGAGCCATGTCCTGCATCTGACTGCTGGAGACGAGCACCGTTCGGCCCTCATCGGCCAGCGACTGCATCAGATCCCGGCTCCACTCGATGTTTTCCGCGTCCAGCCCCCGCATGGGCTCGTCGAACAGCAGGACACCAGGGTCGTTCAGGAGTGCCCCGGCGACTCCGAGCCGCTGGCGCATACCGTGGGGCAGCTCGCTGACCCGCTTGTCTGCCATCGCGGACAGCTCCACCTGCCGGAGCACCTCGGTCACGCGGTGTGGGCAGATGCGCGACTCGCGCCCGAGGAATCGCAGATGATCGGCTGCAGTGCAGTCAGCTGGCACCGCCTGGACTTCCAGCATTGCCCCTACTGTCCGCATCGACCGTTTCAAGGCGGCGTGGTGTTGCCCGTTCACGAGTGCTGTGCCGGACGTCGGGGTGTCGAGGCCGAGGACGATCCGCATGGTGGTCGACTTTCCGGAACCCTTCGGCCCGACAAAACCGGTTACCATGCCCGGACGAGCGATGAACGACAGCTGGTTGACCGCGCGCTTATCTCCGTAATCCTTGATCAGCTCGCGTACCTCGATCATGCCTGTAATGCTGCTGTATCCAGGTCCGATACACATCGGAGCACGGTCTGGAATACGTGGTCGGACCCAGGTCTGACGCACTGTCCGGAGGATGCGGTTACCGTTGCTGATGTGACCGAACCCGCTGGCATTTCGGGCGTGTCGCCGCCGCGGTTTCGACAACGCCTGTGGCAGGTCGTCGTGTTCGACCTGTTGCCTGCCGTGTGGATTGTCTTGCTTACGGTCAACGCCACCCTCTACGCGGCCGTGGGTCCATCCATCGCGGCGGTCGTCGGGGTGGGGTTGGTGGCGCTTGCGCTAGGTGTTCTCCTGGCCATCCGCAGGTGGCAGCCGATCCCGGTGTTCGGCCTCGTCCTTACCGTCACCGTCGTCGCCGCGTTCTTGGGTATGCCGATTGCGGTCACCGTGCTGGGGGTGGCGGTCGCCCTTTACCCGGTTGCACTGTCCGTAGGACCCCGGAAGGCGGCCATCGCGCTCCGGGTCGCGCTGCTGTCCGTCACGGTGGTAGCGGTAGTCACCTCCACCGTACTGAAGCCTCATTTCCTTCTCGTCACACCGGACCCCAAATACACTGACCTTTTTGCCTCGCTGACTTCCGGGTGGTTGGCTATCGGCGTCGCCTGGGCGTTCGCTCGCAACGTCCGAGCGCGCCGGGAGTACGCCGACCAGATTGCCGAGCACCGTGCACAAAAGGCTGTCTCCGAAGAGCGGTTGCGGATCGCCAGGGAAATGCATGACGTGGTCGCGCACAGCATGAGCGTGATCGTGATGAAAGCCGCTGTGGCCAACCACGTGTACGACACGCGTCCAGAGGAGAGCCGGGAAGCGCTCGGCGTCATCGAGTCCGTGGGCCGCGCTGCACTTGCCGACATCCACCGCGTACTCGGCTCGTTGAGGTCCGAGGATGAGGCGGACCTGGCACCCAGTCCAGGCCTTGACGAGCTCCCGCGCCTGGTCGAGAATGCGCGACTCGCTGACGTCCAGGTCGAACTCGATCGCGGTCCCATCCCAGCATTGCCCACCGCGGTTCAGCTGTCTGCATACCGGATCGTGCAAGAGGCACTGACCAACGTCATCAAGCACGCCGTGGCGCCAGTGCGATGCACTGTCCGCATCACCGCCGAGCCGGGCGAGCTCCAGCTGGCGGTTATCGATGACGGTAGACCGAATGGCCCGGTAGGCCGGCCCGGCCATGGCTTGATCGGCATGAGAGAACGGGCCGCCCTGCACCACGGAACTCTCACCGCGGGCCGCCAGCCCAACGGCGGCTTCGCGGTGCACGCCCGCTTGCCGTACGACGTGGGGCCTGCATGACTGGCTCTGAAGTCCGGGTACTGCTCGCTGACGATCAGGCACTGTTGCGCGGCAGCCTGCGAGTACTCATCGACACCGACCCGGGCCTGACGGTGGTCGGTGAAGCGAGTACCGGCGCGGAGGCAGTCCAGCTGGTCCAGCAGTGCCATCCCGACCTTGTGTTGATGGACGTGCGCATGCCGGTGATGGACGGCATCGAGGCCACCCGGCGGATTACCGCCAAGGAATCTTCCCCGAGAGTTCTCGTCCTCACCACGTTCGACTTGGACGAATACGTGTATTCTGCGCTGCGCGCCGGCGCCAGTGGCTTTCTTCTCAAGGACACCCCGCCGGCTCAGTTACTCGATGCGATACGGGTAGTTGCGTCCGGTGAGGCGTTGCTGGCCCCCACCGTCACCCGGCGGCTGATCGCTGAGTTCATCCGCAATCCGGCACCGGCCCGGCGCCCCACCCGCTCACTTGCCGGGATCACTGACCGGGAGCGGGAGGTGCTCACACTGATCGCGCGCGGATTGTGTAACAGCGAGATCGAAAACTACCTGCATTTAAGCCGCGGAACCGTCAAGACCCACATTGGGCGGCTGCTTGCCAAGCTCGATGCCCGCGACCGTGCCCAGCTGGTCATCGTCGGTTATGAGACCGGGTTGGTGGGCACCGTCTCTACGTAGCGCGAAGGACTAACTCCGTACTGCATGGGCCCCTTAAGTCCACCTTAAGGCCCTCCGAAGGGCTCAACCCTAACGTGTGAGCCATGGGAGAGGTTGCGGCGTGTGATCTGCCTGCCGTCAGCAAGTCGGACGATTTTCACTCCATAGGACCACGGCAGGGGTACGGCAGCGTCCCATTAAATGGAATGGGTGTAACGTCAGCGGCGCTGGATCCTCACTGGTTAGCCGCCACTGTCGCCGCACTGGCGGAGCGCCACCAGGTGCCCGGTGCGCAGCTCGCCGTACACCACGGCGGGGAGACCATCACCGCCGAATTCGGCGAGATGGAGCACGGGACCGGGATTCCGGTCTCGAGGGAGACCGCCTTTCCTATTGGTTCGATCACCAAATTGGCCACCGCAACTCTGGCGATGATCCTGGTCGCAGACGGTGATATCGAGCTCGATGCCCCGTTGGCGGAGCACCTGCCCGAACTGGATGACTTGGGTGACCAGCTCACCTTGTGCCACTTGCTCAGCCACACCAGCGGATTCGCCGAGAGCCCGGATCCACCCAAGTTGTCCACATTGTCGCTGGGGCGCTACGTGCGGGAGCACTGCCGTTGGCAGGACCTGCTTTTACCTCCTGGGACCGGTTTTTCTTATTCGACCCGGAACTACGCCCTCGTCGGCTACCTGATCGAAACAATCACGGGCATGAGCTGGCCGGAGGCCATGGAGGCGATCCTGCTGCGGCCGCTGGGCATTGACCTCACCATGGTGGTGGGATCGAGACGGACATCCGCCGGACGCCCCGTCGCCAGCGGTCACTCGGTTAATCCGATCCTGGACCGGATCCGGCCCGTACAGCAATCACTTGCCGCGGCCGAAGCTCCGGCTGGGGCATTGGCGATGAGTGCCATTGACCTTGTGACTTTGGGTCTGATGCACGTCGGGTCTGGTTTCCCGGAGTTGCTTCCGGTGAGTTATGCCGAGTGCATGCGGCAACCTGTTCCCGGCGCCGATCCCTTCGGGTTAGCCGACGGCTGGGGCCCTGGGCTGGCCACATTCTGGGAGGGCAGCACCGGCTGGGTCGGCCACGACGGCAATGCCGACGGCACCTCCTGCCACCTGCGTATCGAGCCGGATGGCGGCTGGGTGGTGGCACTTACCACCAATGCCAACACCGGGGCCTTGCTGTGGGAGGAGCTACAGGTCGAATTACAGCGCGCGAACGTGCCGCTGGCCGCGCGCCAGCCAGACACCTCGTCCCGAGCGCCGGTCATCTGCCCCGCCGAGTTCGTGGGTAACTACTCGAACGGCCCGGCTGAATACCTGGTTACTGCTGGGGATGATGGAGCCCTGTGCATCGAAGCCGGCGGTGACCTCATCGCTCGCCTGGTTTTCTACGACGACCTCAATTTTGTGATTCAGGACCCGAACTCAGGCCAGGGTCAGCATGTCGGGCGTTTTCTTCGCGATCCGAGCACCAACCAGATAGAGCATTTCCAGATCGGTGGCCGGCTGGCTTCACGGCGGCCTGTTGCTGTGCCGGAATCTCGATCGCCGATCGAGTCGCTACGCGGTGTCCTCGCCTGACCATTTTGTATCGGAATCCATTTTTTATTGGCCGCGCCAAGGAGGATTCGACAAAGTATGGTGCCGCACAAGCCGATGCCCGTGCTGGCTGGAGTGCTTCCTGTCCCTCGCGGTGCACCGGAGGCGCCGATTGCCCCGCAATACGTGTTGACTGTGGCGGAGCGCCACCAGTTGCTCATCGCGTTTAACGACACCGACCGCGACGTCATCCCGGCCACATTCCCTGATCTGTTCGAGGCGCAGGTAACCCGGACCCCAGACGCGCCGGCCCTGCTGTATACCGGCACATCTCGAAGCGGGTTGCCAGCAACCGAGTTGTCCTTGAGCTATGCCGATTTGGAGCTACGGGCCAACCGATTGGCTCATTTTCTGATCTCCGCGGGGGCGGGGCCGGAACAGGTCGTGGCGCTGGCCTTACCGCGTTCGGTGGACATTGTTGTCGCCCAGCTCGCTGTGCTGAAGGCAGGAGCGGCCTTCTTGCCGGTAGACCCGACGTATCCGGCGGAGCGGATAGCGTTCATGCTGGCCGACACCCGTCCGGTCTCGGTGCTGACCCGGCGCGACATCGCCCCGGTCATGCGCGGTATCGAGGGTGTTTCGTTACTGGTGCTCGACGAGCTCGCAGTCCGGTCAGAACTGGCCACGATGCCGGATCGCCGCCCTACCGACGCCGACCGGAGTTTCCCGCTCGTTGCCGAGCATCTGGCCTACGTCATTTACACCTCGGGCTCGACCGGGCAGCCAAAAGGCGTGGCAGTTACCCACGCTGGGCTGGCCAGCTTCTCTGCCGCCGAGGTCGATCGCTACGCCGTCACGGCGGGAGACCGGGTACTGCAATTTTCTTCACCCAGTTTCGATGCCTCGATTCTGGAGCTGTGCATGTCGCTGCCGGCCGGTGCTGCGCTCGTCGTGCCGCCGCCGGGTTCACTGCTGGGTGAGCAGCTCGTCTCCGTACTCGCCGACCGGCGGGTGACGCACGCACTGATTCCGCCAGCTGCACTGGCTACCGTGCCGGCTGCGGCGGCAAGCGAGTTACCACACTTCCAGACCCTGATCGTCGGCGGCGAAGCGTGTTCGGGTGAGCTGGTCGACCGCTGGGCCCCGGGCCGCCGGATGATCAATTCTTACGGGCCGACCGAATCGACAGTGGTGTCGACCTGGACCGAGCCGCTGCATCCAGGCGGGGCTCCGCCGATCGGCCGGCCGATCTGGAACACCAAGGCCTACGTGCTCGACGCCACCTTGCGTCCGGTACCGGTGGGCACCGTGGGTGAGCTGTACGTCACCGGGCATGGCCTGGCGCGTGGCTACCTCAACCGACCCGGGCTGACCAGCCAGCGATTTCTCGCGAACCCGTTCGGAGACCCGGGCTCGCGGCTGTACCGCACCGGCGACCTGGCCCGGTGGAGCCCTGACGGTCAGCTGGAGTTCGCCGGGCGCGCCGACCAGCAGGTCAAAATCCGGGGATTCCGCATCGAGACCGGAGAGGTCGAGGCGACACTGCGCCGGCACCCTGACGTCGGCGACGTAGCCGTGATCGCTCGCGAGGACCAGCCAGGCCACAAGCGACTGGTCGCTTACCTCGCTCCCGCCGACAGGGCAATGCCGGCTCCAGACGAGTTACGCGCGTTGGTCGCCGGTGCCCTCCCGGAGTACATGGTGCCCTCGGCGTATGTGGTGCTAGACCGGTTACCGCTGAGTGCCAACGGCAAGCTCGACCGGCGAGCGCTGCCCGCGCCGGAGGCCAGCACGGCCGGGCACGATGGTTACGTCGCACCGCGAACTGCTGCTGAGCGGGTGCTGGCCGGTATCTGGGCAAGCGTGCTGGGCGTGCAGGGCGTCGGTGTCGAGGACGACTTCCTCGCTCTCGGGGGCGACTCGATTCTGAGCTTTCGTGCGCTGTCGTTGATCCGCGAGGCATTCGGCTTCAAGCTGCCCAGCCGCGCGTTGTTCGACGCCCGGACCATCGCCAGGCTCGCAGAGCTCCTGCCGGATCCCGCGTCAGGCCCGGCTGAAAGGATCACTGCCGCGCTCCGGGGCCCGGTGGTCCCGCTGGCGCCGGCTCAGCGTCGGTTGTGGTTTCTCGATGATCTGAGCTCCGGCGGGACCGAGTACAACACCGGCGTTGGGTTGCGGTTGTCCGGGCCGGTCGACATCAAGGCGCTGCGGTCGGCCTTGACGGCATTGACTGACCGGCACGAGTCGCTGCGCACCACGTTCGACACCATCGACGGGCACGGTGCGCAGATCGTCCACGCGGCCGGCGAGATACCACTTCGGGTGTGTGACCTGGGTGACCACCGCGACGACGACGCCCTCGACCGGGAACTCGCGGGAGAGTTGGCCATTGCCTTCGACCTGCGGCGCGGCCCGCTGGCCAGGGCCTTGTTGGTCCGGCTGGCCCATGACGACAACGTGCTGTTGCTCAGCCAGCACCACATCATTACTGACGGCTGGTCCGTTCGCGTCCTGGTCGATGAGCTGGTTGAACTGTACGACGCCGCAAGGCGCAACGTCCGCGCCGACCTGGCGGAGTTGCCGATCCAGTACCCGGACTTCTCGGTGTGGCAGCACGCACAGCTTTCGGATGCTGCGCTGCAACCGCACCTGGACTACTGGAAGCGCCAACTTGCTGGCATCGAAGCGCTCGAGTTGCCGACCGACCGGCCTAGACCGCCGGTGCGCACGTCATCCGGTGCGGTTTACCGGCACGACCTGCCAGCGAGCCTGATCCGACGGCTCACCGCGGTGGGGCAGGCGCATGGAGCGACGCTTTTCATGACGTTGACCGCGGCGGTTGAGCTGCTGCTGTCTCGTTACTGCAACCAGCGAGACATTGCCGTGGGCACCGTGACGACCGGGCGCGACCGGACCGAGCTGGAGGGTGTGGTCGGTTTCTTTGTCAATACCGTCGTGTTGCGTTCCCGGATCGAACCCACCCAGTTCTTCGGAGATTTTCTCACCACGGTCCGGGAGACCGTGCTCGACGCGTTTGCTCATGACAAAGCCCCTTTCGACCGGGTGATTGAGGAACTCCGGCCGGCACGCGACCCCAGCCGCACTCCGCTGGTGCAGGCCATGGTGGTGCTGCAACAGGACATGGTTCGGACGCGCGAGCTTCCCGACCTGCGGATCACGGAATACGATCTGCCCCGCCCCTCCTCCCGCTTTGACCTCCTCGTGGAATTCCTTCCTCGAGACGGTTCACTGAATGTCGCGGTCGAATACAACACCGATCTGTTCGACGCCGCGACGATCGCCGGGTTCGTGACCGGCCTGGGCGTGCTGCTCGAAGGGATTTCTGAGCATCCGGATCGGCAGCTGGCCGAGCTTCCTTCGCTGACCGAGGAAGAGCGCCATCGATTGCTGGTCGAGCGTAACGACACCGCTGCGCCCGTGCCTTCGGCATTGTGGACCGGATTGTTCGAGCTGCAGGTGGTGCGGACACCGGACGAGCTGGCGGTTTGCTGCCGAGGCGAACAACTTTCCTACCGGGAGTTAAACGCACGGGCGAACCGGCTGGCGCGCCTGTTGATCCAGCGAGGAGTGGGTCCAGAGCAATTCGTGGCGCTGGCAGTGCCGCGTTCAGTGGACATGATCGTGGCCTTGGTGGCGATCTGGAAGTCAGGTGCGGGATACCTGCCGATCGATCTCGACTATCCGCGGGAGCGGATCGAGTTCATGTTCTCCGACGCCTGCCCGACCTTGACGGTGACCATAAGGGCCGTCGCCGACAAGGTGCCCGAGTTAGCGGGAGCCGACCGGCTGATCCTTGATGATGCGGCGGTAACCAAGGAGTTGGCGGGTTTCCCGGGCCGAAATGTGACCGAGGCCGACCGAGTGTGCGCGGTGCTGCCGACCCACCCGGCCTACGTGATTTATACGTCGGGCTCCACGGGCTGGCCGAAAGGCGTCGTCGTCACGCATGCGAGCGTGCGAGATCTCGCGGCTTGGGCAGCAGCGGACTTCGGACCATCAGGGCTTTCCCGGGTGATCACCTCGACTTCCCTGAACTTCGACGTGTCGGTGTTCGAGATTTTCTGCCCGCTGGTGGTCGGTGGCTCCATCGAGGTGGTGCGTGACTTACTCGCCTTACTGGAACCACCAGACGGAGGCTGGGTAGCGAGTTTGGTTAGCGCAGTGCCGTCAGCATTCGCGCAGGTGATCGGCAGCGGGACGGTAGCGATCACGGCAAAGACCGTGGTGCTCGCCGGAGAAGCGTTGTCAGCCCAGGCGCTGCGGAAAATCCGTTCGGTTACGTCGTGCCGTCGGATCGCCAACATCTATGGACCGACTGAGGCCACGGTATATGCCACCGCGTGGTACCACGATGCGGGCGAGTTCGACGGCGAGCAGCAGCCGCCGATCGGCCGGCCGATTGCCAATACCCAGGTATATGTGCTCGATGCCAGCTTGCGTCCGGTAGCAGCGGGTGTGCCAGGGGAGCTTTATCTCGGTGGTGCTGGGCTGGCGCGTGGGTATCTGCACCGTCCGGGTTTGACCGCGTCCCGGTTTGTGGCGAATCCGTTCGGGTCGCCGGGTACGCGGATGTATCGCACTGGAGATGTCGTGCGATGGAACACCGACGGCGAATTGCAGTATCTGCGCCGGTCCGATCAACAGGTGAAAGTCCGCGGATTCCGGGTTGAGCTGGGTGAGGTCGAGGCCGCTGTGGCTCGCCACCCCGACGTTGCTGAGGCGATCGCCATCGTTTCTGGTGAGCACGCCGAGCACCCGCGCCTGGTGGTTTACGTGGTCCTGGCTCCGGGCGCGGCGCCGGGAACCGCTGCACAAACCTTGCGCGGGTTCCTCCGCCAGAGGTTGCCGGATTACATGGTGCCTTCGGTGTTTGTCGTGCTGGATGAGTTGCCATTGAGTCCGAATGGGAAAGTGGATCGTGGTGCGTTGCCGGCACCGGTGGGCGGATTGGTGCCGGCCCGTGATTATGTGGCGCCACGAACTCATGTAGAGCGTGTCTTGTGTGATATTTGGGCGCAGTTGCTCAAGGTTGATCGGGTAGGGATCGAGGATAACTTCTTCGAGCTTGGCGGGGATTCGATCCTGAGTATTCAGGTGGTGTCCCGTGCTCGGCAAGCTGGTATGCGGTTGACGTCTAACGATATTTTCGAGCATCAGACCGTTGCGTCACTAGCGACGCAGGTGATTGTGGTGGCGCCGGAGGTGGCCGAGCAGGAGCCGGTAGTGGGGCCGGTGGCGTTGACCCCGGTTCAGTGTTGGTTTTTTGAGTGTGACTTGTACCGGCTGGAGCATTTCAACCAGGCGTTGATGTTCGACGTGATCGACGAGGTCGACGAACACGCATTACGCGTGGCGCTAGACGCGGTGATTGAGCATCACGACGGGCTGCGCTTGCGGTTCGAGTACCGAGACGGGCAGTGGCGGCAAGACAACGCACCGGTCCAGCCGGTTGACGTGCTCGATTACCACGATCTGTCCGCCATCGCGCCCGCAGACCGGGACGCGGCCATGGCCCGGATCATCGAGGCAGCGCAGACGAGTTTCACTCTCACCGAGCCGCCCTTGCTCCGGGCAGTCTTGTTCAATTTCGGCGCTGATCGGCATCCAGCGCTGTTTATCACCGTGCACCATCTGGTGATCGACGGGGTGTCCTGGCGGATCCTGCTAGAAGATTTAGCCACCGCCTACCAGCAAACGGCACAGGGCCAGCAAGTCGGCTTGGCCACCAAGACCAGCTCATGGAAAACCTGGGCACTACGGTTGACCGAACACGCCGCCGCCGGTGGGTGGAACAGCGAGTGTGATTACTGGGCCGCAGTAATCGATCATGCCAACCCGGTGTTGCCCACCGACAGCGCGGGGCTCAACACCGTCGCGTCGATGAAATCGGTCAGCGTGCGGCTAGACCCCCAGCACACCAAAGCCCTGTTGCAGGACGTACCCGGTATCTACCGCACCCAGATCAACGACGTCCTGCTGGCCGCGCTGGGCCACGTACTGGCCAACTGGACCGGACATCAGCGGATCTTGGTGGACCTGGAAGGCCACGGCCGGGAAGAAATCTTCGACGGAGTTGATCTATCCCGCACCATCGGCTGGTTCACCACCATCTTCCCCGTAGCGCTCGACCTCGGCACTCAGCGCGACAACTGGGGCCCGACACTTAAGTCGATCAAAGAGCAACTGCGCGCCATACCCGGCCGGGGTCTGGGCTACGGAGCCCTGCGCTACCTCGCCCAGGCCGAGACACTCACCAAGCAACCCACCCCCCAGGTCAGCTTCAACTACCTCGGCCAATTCGACTGGCTTACCGGCAACGGGCTGTTCCAGGCCATGCGCGAGGAACTGGTCCTGGCCGCAGACCCAGCGCAGCAGCGGACTCACGTGATCGACGTGGTGGGTCGAGTGGAACACGACTGCTTGGAGTTCAGCTGGTTTTATTCCCAGGCCCTGCACCGACACGACACCATCCATACCCTGGCCCAGGGTCTGCTCACCGCACTGCTGGAGATCATCGAGCACTGCTCGACACCCGGTGCGGGCGGGCGTACTCCCTCCGATTACCCGCTCGCCGGTCTTGACCAGGCCGGCGTGGATCGTTTGGTGGGCCAGGGGCGCTGCATCGAGGACATCTACCCGCTGACCTCGATGCAGGCTGGCATTGTTTTCCACGCGCTTTCCCAAGCAGACCAGGG
>JAJPIR010000274.1 GCA_021324675.1 Actinomycetota bacterium | reverse complement strand
GTGCCGGTCTGGTCGGCGGGGAATGCACCCATCACTCCATTGGTCGGTCCGGTCCAGGAAAACCGCACGTTCTCGCCAGGGGAGAATCCCGAGGCGGTGGCTACGTATGTTTCGCCGATCCTGACCTGGCAGGTGGACAGCGTGAGCTGCGGCACCGGGGACGCCGGCTTCAGTAAGACGAAAGCCGCGGCGGCGGTCGCGGCGACAAGAGCGGTGATGGTGCCCAATACCAGCCATGGTCGGCGTGGCCGGTGGGCGGCAGGTGATGCCGAGCCGGTGGGTGGGGACGACGTGGGGCGGCCTGGTGGTGGCTTGGGCTTGGGAGCGGCCTGCGGAGTTGGTGGAGGAGGCGGCATGACGATCTCGGGCAGGGTGCCGGCCGGTGCGCGCGTGCCGACCGCCCTGCGCTGAACTCGGGTGCTGAAGATGGTGCCCGTCGCCGGCATTGGAGCCTGCGCGGCCAGCGTGGCGGCGCCGAGGGCTACCGCGTGTGTCGGGTGAGCGTCGACGACCGTGCGGCATCCCAGTGCCGCAGACACCATCCGCGCGACCAGTGGGATACGCGACGATCCGCCCACCAGCAGCACGGCGCTGAGCTGAACCGGGTCGACCTGCGCTGATGCCAGTGTCCGGGATAGAGCGCTGATAGTGGACTCGATCGACGCGCGAATCAGGTCTTCGAACTCGGCGCGGGTGATGCGCACCTCGAGATGGCGGTCGGGTAAAAAGACCGGGACCACCGTCTCGCCGCTCACCGACAGCGCCTCTTTGGCCGCCACGCAGTCTTGGTGTAGCCGGGCCAGCGCCACCGAAGTCTGCGGGTCGGCCAAATCCAGTTCGCTCAGCACCCCGTTCGCGGCGTAATCCACATAGGACCGGATTGCATCATCGAAGTCCACCCCGCCCATGCGCTCGATGCCCTCGGGAGTGCCCAGGATCTCCACCCCGCCGCCTTGCTTGCGCAAGATGGTGGCGTCGAAGGTGCCCCCGCCGAGGTCATAGACCGCCACGACCTGGCCTTCGGCCAGTTTCCGGGAGGCGGCGTAGTTCGCTGCGGCTGCTTCCGACTCGGTCACCAGCGACGGGTGGTCCAGGCCCGCATGCTGGGGCACTTCCTCAAACAGCACCCGCCGGAACGGACCCCAGTTGGCCGGATGTGTCAACAAAACTCGTTCGGGTCGTTCACCCTGGACCTCGACTACTTTCTCGACGGCATGGTGCAGCAGCACGCCGAGCAATTCGGTCACGCCGTAGTGCTGGCCGCCGAGAATCACTGGTGTCGGGTTGCCCAGCCGGCGTTTGATATCGCGGGCGACGCGTTCTGGACTGTTGACAGCACGCGCGCCAGCAGCGTCTCCGGCGATCAGGACGCCGTCGTCACGGAGGTAGACGGCGGCCGGCACGACCACCGCATAGTCACCCAAGATGATCATCTTGACACGGTTGGCGGCACTGACCGCGGCCGCGACGAAAGTCGTGCCGAGGTCTACCCCGAGGCTATAGCCCACCGCGTCTCCCAGAACAGTGGGGAAATAGTAGCTTGCCCCCCACTAAAGTGATCAACAGTGTCGCAAGCTCACCGCCTGCTCTTTGTTCCCGTCGTCACGATGGTGGTGGTGGGTCGTCGCCACCCAGCCCGAGTGATCGCCGAGGCGAAGGCCGCCTCGGATCCAATCCAGAAACTCTCGGGCCGCAGTCATCACGTTCGCGGTCGGTGACGGGCAAGCTAGTGAGGTGGTCATCCCGGTCCGTGACGTCAACCCGGTGCAGCGCACCCCGTGGGTCACCTACACGCTGATCGCGGTCAACTTCGTGGTCTTCCTGCTCACCCCCGCTGCGTCGATCACGGTGACTGGTGCGGACAGCTTGGCGCAGACCTGCCAGCAGGAGGCCTTCTTCGACCAGTACGCGGCGATTCCCGCTGAGTTGGTCCACAACCAGCAGCTGCCCGTGGTGGCCGACGGCGAGGTCGGGGACGGCCCGCGCGGACCCGCCTGCATCCTGACCCCGCCGAGCTACCACAAAAGCCCGTTAGTCTCGGCGCTGACCTCGATGTTCCTGCACGGCGGCTGGCTGCACATCCTCGGGAACATGTTGTTCTTGTGGATCTTCGGCAATAACGTCGAGGACCGGTTCGGGCGCCTGCGGTACCTGCTGTTCTACCTGGGGTGCGGGATGCTGGCCACCTACGGCTTCGCGATTGCCAACCCGGGATCGACCGATGCGCTCATCGGTGCTTCCGGCGCCATCGCGGGCGTGCTGGGCGCGTACCTGATCCTGTATCCACGGGCGCGGGTGTGGAGCCTGGTGCCGTTTTTGCTCTTCATACCGCTGCGACTGCCAGCCTGGTTCGTGCTTGGCCTGTGGTTTTTGTTGCAGTGGGTCTACACCTCCGGCTACGCGGTCTCCCAGGCAGGGTCGGTCGCTTACCTGGCCCACGTGCTGGGCTTTCTGACCGGGGTCGTGGTGGCCTTGGTCATCCGCGGCAGCGAAGGTCGCCGCGAGCGGGTCGCGCCCTACCCCTATTAGCCCCTACCGATTCAGGAGCCGACTCGGCTGCTACCAGCCGGCGACCCTGAGTCATGGACTGGCTACTGCATCAGCCACGATGAGCCGGTGCGCGTGCAACGATCCTTGGCCGTCGCAGCCCTGTCCGCGTTGTCGGTAACCGGATGTACCGCGTCCCCGGCGCAGCCGTCAGGATCGGTGCCGGCGGGTGAACCGTTCAGCTTCCGCGTGCTGGCCACCGGCTTGGCCGATCCTTACGAGTTGACCTGGGGAGCCGACGGTTTTCTCTGGGTCACCGAAAAGACGGGCAAGCGCGTGACCCGGGTAAACCCGTCGGACGGGTCGAAGAGCACCGTGGCCACGATCTCCGACGTGTATTCCACCGAAAGCCAGGACGGCTTACTCGGCATGGCGTTTCCGGCGAATTTCCTGCATGGCAGCAATGACGTCTACCTTGCCTACACGTATAACGCCGTCCCCGATCCGGGGGTCGATCGGAGGGCCAAGATAGTCCGGTTCACCTTCGATCCGGCAGCGCGCACCCTGAACAAACCAACGGATTTGATCACGGGTCTACCGGCGAGCACCGACCACAACTCCGGGCGCCTGCTGGTCGGTCCTGATCAGAAGCTCTACTATTCGATCGGGGATCAGGGAAATAACCAGTTCCAGCGTTTCTGCAACCCGATACGGGCGCAAGACATACCTACTGCTGACGATGTTCGTACGCGCAACTGGGCGACCTATGTCGGCAAGACGCTGCGCTTGAACCTTGACGGCAGCGTGCCGCCGGACAATCCGGTGATCAATGGAGTGCGCAGCCACATCTACTCCTACGGACACCGCAACCTGCAGGGTCTGGTCTTTGGGCCGGAAGGGCGGTTGTACTCCTCCGAACACGGCCCCAAGGCCGACGATGAGATCAACCTCATCCAGCCCGGTAAGAACTACGGTTGGCCCTACGTGTCTGGTTTCCGGGACGGTGAGTCGTATGTCTATGCGAATTGGTCCGCATCGACTAACCCGCCGTGTTCCAGCCTGCACTACAACAATTTTGTGATCCCCCCGTCGGTCCCCCAGCAACCGGAGACGGCGTGGAACAGCCCCGACTATGTGGAGCCCTTAAAGACGCTGTACACCGTGCCCAACGGAT
>JAJPIR010000206.1 GCA_021324675.1 Actinomycetota bacterium | reverse complement strand
TGGCTTACGTCGTGGATTACTGGTGCGGCACCCAGGAGACCGGGCTGGTGCGCAAGCTGTGGGAAGGCTGGGTGCTGCACGACCTCGAGCACAGCCTGACCCGGGTCCTGGGCACGTTGCCCCGCCACGGCGGGGTGGTGCAGCTCCCGGGCCGGGGTTACCCATCCGCTGCCGAGTGGGGGTGGATGCTGGAGACTCTGCATGTGGTACTGGACGTCTCCGGGCGGGTCACCATCACCGGTTCGCCGGATCGCGTGTTGCCCCCGGCGCCGTCTCCCGAGGACACCGAGAGCTACCGCCGCAGCCTCCGCTGGCTGGAAATGGTGATCGACGCGTTGCGCCAGGCGCAGCGGTCCAGGCCAACGGATACCGCCAACACAGGCGACTGATCGGACGTCGTGATGAACATTCCGGACGACGTCGTCATCACCACCGAGGCCCGCGAACCGGTGTGGGATCCCACTCTTGGTATCCCGGTTGACACCGCGTGGCGAGGCAGGCCAACCAACCGCCTGGTCGCCATCGGTGACTCGGTGACCCAGGGATTCGCCAGCGGTGCGATTTACCAGACCGACCTGTCATATCCGGCGATCATCGCTTACGAGCTGGGCTGGGATGGCTTGCGTTACCCGATCTACGGCGGGCCAGGCGGGCTGCCGTTGAATGTCGAGCTGCTGTTGCGGGTGCTGGAGGAGCGCTTTGGCGCGGAGCTGAGCTGGTGGGAGCTGCCGATGGCGCTGTTTGCCGCTCGGCAGTTCGCCGACCAGGTGGAGGACTACTGGGAGCGGGGCCCCGGCGCGGTACCTCCCGCGCCGTCAGCAACCAACCATGTACTTGCCGTTTACGGCTGGGCTTTGCGCGATGCACTGGATCTCACCGCGGATCGCTGCGCGGCCGAGATCGGGCAGCCGACTGACGACCTGGTGGACCAGATCGTGCAGAACCACAATGCCCGAGCCGCGCTGCGGGTGTTGCCCAGGGCCACCGAAGCTGATCGCCGCAGCACCCTGTTCGATGCCGCCGCGGCCTTGGGAGCCCAAACCGGCGACGACCCTGAGTACGGCATCGAGACGCTGGTCGTCTTCCTGGGCGCGAACAACGCGCTGGGCACTGTGAGCCAGCTGCGCGTGGAATGGAGTGGGCCCGGCTACGACGATCTGTCCCGCAACGGTTCCTTCACGGTCTGGCGGCCTACACACTTCATCGCCGAGCTGGCGCACGTCGTGGATAAGGTGCAGGCAATCCGCGCCCGGCATGTCATCTGGTGCACGGTGCCGCATGTGACCATCGCGCCGATCGCTCGCGGGGTGAACGGCAAGCTCGCGCCCGACTCGCGGTATTTCCCCTACTACACCCGCCCATGGATTTCCGACCGCGACTTCGAGGCCGGTCGCGATCCGTCAATCACCGGAGATGAGGCCCGAGCTGTCGACAGCGCCATCGACCAGTACAACGACGCCATCACGCTGGTGGTCGGTGACGCCCGCCGGCAGGGCCGCGACTGGTACCTCCTGGACATCGCAGGAGTGCTCGATCGGCTCGCATCGCGGCGCTACCTGGAAAGCCCGCAGGCGCGCCCTAGCTGGTGGCGGCCGTACCCGCTGCCACCGGAGCTGGCAGCGCTGTCCCCGGTACCGGATTCCCGATTTCTCACCGGCGACGCCAGCGGGCGGCGCACCGGCGGGCTGTTCTCGCTAGACGGCACGCACCCGACCACGGTCGGCTACGGCATCATCGCGCAGGAACTGATCGACATCATGGTGCGCGCCGGAGTGATCTTCCATCAACGGGACGGCCGCACTCCGCGAACCGGGCCAATCCGGGTGGACTTCGGCCGGCTGATCCGCCGGGACACCCTGCTGACCCACCCACCGACCAACGTCACCGCAAGCCTCGACGTCCTCGGCTGGGCCGACGAAACCCTCGACCTCATCCGGCGCGTCGTCCCCTAATCCCGCGCGTGTCGCGTCCTCGCGCCTCGCGTGTCGCGCCCTCGCGTTCGGCGTGTGCGCTCGTATGCCCGACAGCTCTTACAGCGGCCATAGGTCGTCCAGCGGCCATAGGTCGTCGGCCACACCAGGTCGGGCTATCACCACGACCGCACCAGCCCGGCGTACCGCCTCACCACGATTAGCGCACTCGGTGACCGGCGCGGAACACCGCGACGACGTCATGAATCGCCCGTATGTCGGCCAGCGGGTTTCCACTGACAGCGAGCAGGTCGGCATCAGCCCCCGGGACCAGCCGACCCTTACGACCGGTAAGCCCGCAAGCGTCCGCAGCGAGCGAGGTGGCGGCCCGCAGTGCTTCCAGATGCGTCATCCCGAGACCCGTCAGTGCGACTAGCCCGTATGGCAACACGTCGTGCGGCTTGTATGGAGCCACCCCGGCGTCGGTGCCGGGCACAATGCGCGCCCCCGCGCCATGCAACCGAGCCAGGCTCTCGATCACGACTTCCAGATGGCTGGCGATGGAGGGCGATGTTTCCCACTGACCGGGTATTTCGCCGACCGTTGCGCTCACCACGGCTGCCGAATCGACGATGGCAGCCAGCGTTGCGGGGTCAGCGGCCACACCGTCCACGGTGGAAAACGTGACATGCTCGAGGGTGTCGAAGCCTGCACGTACGGCGTCGGCGACCGCCCGAGGGCAGTGCACATGGGCCGCCGCGCGCATCCCGAGACGGTGCGCCTCGGCCACGATCAGGCGCAGATCGGCGAGCTCGTACTGCGAGTGATAGGGACTACTGCCCGCCGTGAGATGGTCACCGCTGACCATCACTTTGACAAATTCACAACCCCGTTCCGCGCGTTCCCGCACTGCGGCACGTAGCTCCTGCGGTCCGTCGCTAACACCGCCGAGGAAGTGACAGTGACCACCGCGGACGGTGATCGGTGGACCGGACGCAACGATCTCCGGTCCGCCAGGCGCCCATTGGCGGATTTGATCGCGCAACGTCAGTGCCAGGAAGCTACGGTCGCCCAGATCGCGAACCGTGGTGATGCCAGCCCGCAGCGCGCGAAGGGCCGACTGGGCCATCTGAGCGAGCAGTGACCCGTCGTCGACGGCGTTGACCGCGGAGACAACGTCCGAGCTGGCATTAAAGGCAAGGTGTACGTGTGCGTCAATGAGCCCGGGAATGATGCAGACGTCGCGGCCTAAGTCGAGCACCTGAGCATGCACCGGAGGCAGTGCGCCGGTGGTGTCGACATCAATGATCCGCTCGCCGGCGATCAGTACAGTGCCTGGCCCGAGACTTCGTTCCCCGTCGAACAAGCGACCGGCCTGCACCGCGACCAGGGTCTGCGTCTCGAGTGGGCACATGCGCTACTCCTCTGCTGTCCGACTAGGGAAACTGAGCAGCGTTCGCGAGGATGAAATACACAACCGCACCCGGCAAATCCGGCACGGGGACGACACGCGAGGCGCGGGGGCGCGACACACCGAGCACGGGAGAGCGACACGCGGCCGTAGGCTGCGGTGGTGATCCCCGACGTGCTGGCGGCGCGGTACGCCTCCGGTGACCTGGTCCAGCTGTGGTCGCCGGAGCAGAAGGTGATCCTGGAGCGCCACCTGTGGCTGGCAGTGTTGCGAGCTCAAGCCGACCTCGGCTTGCCAGTCGAGCAGCGGGTGCTTGACGACTACGAACGTGTGGTGCCTGCGGTGGACCTCGAGTCCATCGCGGCGCGGGAACGGGTGAGCCGGCATGACGTCAAGGCGCGCATCGAGGAGTTCAACGCGCTGGCCGGTCACGAGCAGATTCACCAAGGGCTGACGTCGAGGGATCTGACGGAAAACGTCGAGCAGTTGCAGATTCGCCGCTCGCTGGACCATGTGCGGGACCGCTGCGTCGCCCTGCTGGCCAACCTGGCCGCCCGGGCCGCGGAGTTCGCCGGGCTGGTGATGGCCGGTCGCAGCCACAACGTCGCGGCTCAGGCCACCACGCTCGGTAAACGGTTCGCCACCGCGGCCGACGAGCTGCTGGTGGCCTTTGCCCGGCTCCAAGAGCTGCTCGCCCGCTACCCGCTGCGCGGTATCAAGGGCCCGATGGGTACCGCTCAGGACATGCTGGACCTGCTTGGTAATGATCCAGCAGCGCTGGCCAAGCTTGAGCAGCGGGTAGCCGCGCACCTGGGCTTCGATCGGGTCCTCACCAGCGTTGGCCAGGTATACCCGCGGTCGTTGGACCACGAGGTGGTGACCTGCCTGACCCAGCTGGCCGCCGGACCGTCCTCGCTGGCGACCACGATCCGGCTGATGGCCGGCCACGAACTGGTTACCGAGGGCTTCCAGGCCGGTCAGGTCGGGTCCAGCGCCATGCCGCACAAGATGAACACCCGGTCCTGCGAGCGGGTGAATGGCCTGACCGTAGTGCTGCGGGGGTACGCCTCGATGGTGGCTGAGCTGGCCGGCGCGCAGTGGAACGAGGGTGACGTGTCGGACTCTGTGGTGCGCCGGGTGGCCCTACCGGACGCGTTTTTCGCCTTTGACGGCTTGGTTGAGACATTCCTGACCGTGCTCGCTGAGTTCGGCGCCTACCCAGCGGTGATCGACCGAGAAGCGCAACGCTACCTGCCGTTCCTGGCCACCACAAAGATCCTCGTCGCGGCGGTGCGGGCCGGTATGGGACGGGAAAGCGCGCACGGGGTGATCAGGGAGCACGCCGTGGCGGTGGCTATCGCGATGCGGGAAACCGGTGCCGGCAACGACCTGCTCGATCGGTTGGCCGCAGATCCTCGGTTGCCGTTGGACCGAGCCGGTCTGGATGCATTGCTTGCTGATCGCTTGTCGTTCACCGGCGCGGCCACCGAGCAGGTGGCGGCGGTCGTCGCTGCGGTGGAGGCAGTGGTGGCCCGCTATCCCGACGCGGCGACCTACCGCCCTGGCTCGATCTTGTAACGTGGTCGGATGTGAGCAGGCCGGATAGGGAGCTGTCCTGGGTTGCCGACGGCCAGGCACGCTTCGAACAGGCGGTCATGGAGCTGGACGACTTGCGCGGGCCTTCCCGGTTGCCCGGCTGGACCCGAGGTCACGTGGTAACGCACGTGGCCCGCAACGCTGAGGCCCTGGGCCGCCTGCTCACCTGGGCACGGACCGGGATCGAGACTCCGATGTACCCGTCAGTCCAGGCCCGCGAGGCCGACATCGAGGCCGGCGCAGGCCGACCGCACCGCGAGCAGCTCGACGATCTGCGGCGCACCGCAGCCGCGTTCGCCGAGTCAGCGCGCACCCTGCCAGCGGATCACTGGGCTGCCACGGTGAGCACCAGGCACGGCCCCGTGCAAGCCTTGTGGATCCCGTGGGCCCGGGTGCGTGAGTTGTGGCTGCACCTCGTGGACCTCGACGCCGGCGTGGAGATCGACGCGATACCTTCAGATATCGCCAGCAGGCTGGTGCGAGATGTCGCTGCCTCGATGGACACCAGGGTGGTCAGTCGCATCATGCTGCACAGCCAGGATTCCGAGCCGGTGTCCTTCGGTCCGGAAACCACAGCTCCGGTGCTGGTCTCCGGGTCCGTGCAGCATCTCGCCGGTTGGCTCACCGGCCGCTGCACTGGCGATCAGCTGGCGGCACCTGCCGGATTGCCAAGCATTCCACCCTGGCTGTGACACTGCCCTGCCGCCGAGTTCGATCGACGCGAATCCGGCGGCAGCGGCGATGCCATGCCGCGAACGGCGGACGCCTACTTCTTCAGGGCGTGGAACGAGCCTGCGATCTTGTCGAAGGTCGGGGCGGTAGTAGCGAACCGCTCCCGGGGCAAGGTCTGGAAGACCATGCTGATCATCGTTTTGCCGTTGAACAGGAAGAAGTGCGAATGCGCGCCTTCCTGCCCGGTGGTGGAGTCCTTGAAGGAATAGAAGTAGAAGAAACCCGGCAAACCACCTAGATTGATCTGCTTCGGCTCGGTGATCATTTGAACCGTCTTGTTCGACGTCACGAGCTTGTCTGTCACCTGCCGGGCGGCGGGCATCTGCTGGGGTCCGACCGGTTCTTGTAGCTCGCTGGCCCGAACCAGGACGGAATCCTGGGTGCCCTGCGACAGCAGCAGCAGGACTTGCGGGTCCTTCGGGGTCAGCTTGGTCCAGTTGGACGGGTAGGCCAGCTCGAAGCCGGCTTGATCACTCCGGAACTGGCTGAAGCCGGCGGGTAGGCCTTGGGGTGCGGTATTCGACGCCTTGTCGCTGGTACTCGCCGTATTCGCGGTCTTGGCAGGTTGACCTGAAGCGACCAATTCAGGTCCCCAGATCGCTGCGGATGTGCCGAGTCCAGCCGCCAGCACCACCCCGATGGCGATGACCAGCATCCGTCTCTTGCGCACCGCGTCAAATAGACCACTCATGGTGCCCACTTCCATCCATCAGAGCGTCGGCGAACGTTACTGTGCGTAAATAATCATGGTCCTCCGGTCACGGAGAGGAGCATCGTACTGGTGTCAAGTCCCCACCAAACGGCCGCCCCGGCCGGGGCTCTTTGAACGTCCGCTGAGCAGCGTCGGCGCATCATCGACTTCTCCAATGACCGGCTGAGCAAAATCACCGAGATGACGAACCAGAAGGTGCCTTCACTGTCGAAACGCCGGTACCGGAACTGATCACCGCGGGGTTAGCGGGCGGTATCGGAGTGGCCACCAGCAGCACGGCTTATTCTGATGTCGCCAGACGGGAGGTTCGGGTGGCGCTCGTCGTCCAGAAATACGGTGGCTCGTCAGTGGACGGCGCCGAGCGGATCAAGAAGGTAGCCGAACGCATCGTCGAAACCCGAAATCAGGGCAACGAGGTCGTCGTCGTGGTGTCCGCGATGGGCGACACCTCCGATGAGCTGCTTGAGCTTGCCGGCCAGGTCTCATCGCAACCACACCAGCGTGAGTTGGACATGCTGCTGACTGCGGGCGAGCGGATCTCGAATGCGCTGGTCGCGATGGCGGTGCACGACCGTGGCGTGGATGCTCGCTCGTTCACCGGTTCGCAGGCTGGCGTGATCACCACCGCGGCGCATGGCCGGGCTCGCATCATCGACGTGACGCCGAGCAGGGTGCGCCAGGCCCTGGACCAGGGTGCGGTCGCGCTGGTGGCCGGATTCCAGGGAGTGGCTCAAGATACGAAAGACGTCACCACCCTCGGGCGCGGCGGTTCCGACGTCACCGCAGTGGCCTTGGCCGCGGCGCTCAAGGCGGACGTCTGCGAAATCTACACCGATGTGGAAGGGGTGTATTCAGCCGATCCACGGATCGTGCCCAATGCCCGCAAGCTCGCCACCATCACCTATGAAGAGATGCTCGAGATGGCGGCCTGCGGCGCCCGGGTGCTGATGCTGCGGTGCGTCGAGTACGCCCGGCGTAATTCCGTCGCGGTGCACGTCCGCTCGTCGTTCAGCCGCAATCGGGGCACCATGGTGATGGGATCAGTGGAGGATCGCACCATGGAACAGGCCATGCTTACCGGCGTAGCACACGACCGGGCCGAGTCGAAGATCACCGTCATTGGGGTGCCTGACGAGCTTGGCAAGGCCGCTCATATCTTCCGCGTCATCGCCGACGCTGAGCTCAACATCGACATGGTGTTGCAGAACATCTCCCACGGCGACACCGGTCGCACCGATGTGACCTTCACCCTGCCCAAGCTGGACGCACCTCTGGCTGTCAAGGCGCTACGGGAAATGCAGTCTGAGATCGGGTTCCAGGATGTGCTCTGCGACAACCACGTCGGCAAGGTGTCGCTGATCGGCGCTGGAATGCGTTCCCACCCAGGGGTCACCGCGAAATTTTGCGAGGCGCTGGCTCAGGCAGGGGTCAACATCGAGACCATCAACACGTCAGAGATCCGGATATCCGTGCTGGTCCGCGATGACCAGCTGGACGACGCAGTGCGCGCTATCCACGACACATTCGACCTGGGTGGAGACGAGCCGGCCATCGTCTACGCCGGATCCGGACGATGAACCCGGCCGTGGATGCCCCGCACGAGTCAAGCGCGCCCACGCTCGCGGTGGTCGGGGCTACCGGTGCTGTGGGCACCGTCATGATCGACATCATCAACTCGCGGCCATCGGTGCCGTGGGGCGAGATCCGGTTGATCGCCTCGACCCGTTCAGCGGGTAAGCAGATACCGGTCCGAAACGTGCTGCACGTGGTAGCCGAGCTGACCCCCGAGGCTTTTGACGGTGTCGACATCGCGATGTTCGACGTCCCTGACGAGATCTCGCAGCAGTGGGCTCCGGTCGCAGTGCAGCGCGGTGCCGTCGTGGTGGACAACTCCGGTGCCTTCCGGATGGACCCCGACGTGCCACTGGTCGTCCCGGAAGTCAACGCCGCCGCGATCGGCCACCGGCCGAAGGGGATCGTCTCCAATCCCAACTGCACGACCTTGTCCATGATGAGTGCAGTGGGTGCGCTGCATCATCAGTTCGGTCTCACCGAACTGGTGGTCGCCAGCTACCAGGCCGCTTCAGGGGCCGGGCGCGCTGGGGTTGACCGGCTGTACGCCGAGCTGGCCGCGGTGGCGGGCAAAAGCGTCGGGCTGCGCGCCGGAGACGTCACCGAGGCGCTGACCGCTGCGGGCCTACCCGAGCAATCACCGTTCCCCGCGCCGCTGGCGCTGAACGTGGTGCCTTGGGCCGGCTCGCTGAAGGCTGACGGCTGGAGCTCCGAGGAGCTCAAGGTCCGTAACGAGTCCCGCAAGATCCTCGGCATCCCGGATCTGAAGGTGTCCGCCACCTGCGTGCGGGTTCCCGTGGTCACTACCCACGCGCTCGCGGTGCACGCGGTGTTTGCCCACCCGGTCAGTGTTGAGCAGGCCCGCAAGGTGCTGGCCGGGCAACCGACCATCGTGCTGACCGACGATCCGGAGGCGGGAATGTGGCCAACTCCGGCCGCGGTGGTCGGCACTGACCCGACCTACGTCGGCCGGCTTCGCCAAGCCTTGGATTTCGCCAACACGCTGGATTTCTTCGTGTGTGGAGATAACCTGCGCAAAGGCGCGGCGCTGAACACCTACGAGATCGCCGAGCTGCTCGCGCGCAGGTGAGTGAACGCCGTCCTTTCTCGGCGAAGTAACGATCAGCCACTGGGTGGACCGGATCTCGTCACGAGGTTTAGCTGCGCCGGGCAGAGGAAACGCGGGTGACGGTATGCCTGGTGACTCCATGAGAGGGAGCCGCAGTGACCTTGATATCCGGTACCGGCCTGCTGGCCAGTGCTCGCTGGTCGCCGACCAGCGAGCGGCGCCCAGGTGAGCGATGACCAGGGCGCAAAATGCAGTCCCGATTCAGCGGCTCGAGGTGTCGAGCTACCAGATCCCGACCGACGGTCCGGAATCCGACGCCACCCTGGCGTGGGATTCCACCACGCTGGTCCTGGTGGCCGCGCACGCCGGTGGTGCAACCGGCATCGGCTACACCTACGGCGGTCCCTCGGTTGCCACCGTGGTGAGCAGCAAGCTTGCCGGGGTGGTGACCGGCAACGACGCGTTGAGCCCGGCCGCAGCGTGGGCGGTGATGCAGCGCGCGGTGCGCAACCTGGGTAAGTCCGGTGTGGTGGCCATGGCGATTTCCGCGGTGGACATCGCGCTGTGGGACCTGCACGCCCGCCTGCTGGAGCTGCCCCTGGTATGCACGCTCGGCGCCGTGCATGAAGCCACCCCGATCTACGGCAGTGGCGGGTTCACCTCCTATGACAATGCCACCTTGGCCGACCAGCTCGCGGGCTGGGTCGAGGCGGGCATCCCACGGGTGAAGATGAAGGTTGGCCGCGATCCCGATGCTGACCCGCAGCGGGTGCAGGCGGCGCGCAAGGCGATCGGCGACGCAGCAGCGCTGTTCGTGGATGCCAATGGCGCCTATACCCGCAAGGACGCGTTGCTGTGGGCGCAGCGGTTCGGCGAGCACGGGGTGCGCTGGTTCGAGGAGCCGGTCAGCTCCGACGATCTTGCGGGTCTGCGGTTGCTGCGTGATCGCGGACCGGGCGGGATGGACATCGCCGCTGGCGAATACGGCTACCACCTGCCCTACTTCGAGCAGATGCTCGACGCCGGTGCCGTCGACTGCCTGCAGGCTGACGTGACCCGCGCGCTGGGAATCTCCGGCGTGCTGCGGGTTGCCGCGCTGTGCGACGCGCGCACCCTCGAACTGTCGTTGCACTGTGCGCCACAGATCAGCGCGCAGGTCGGCACCGCGGTCTGGCACCTGCGTCACCTCGAGTACTTCCACGACCACGTCCGCATCGAGCAAATCGCATTCGATGGGGTACTCGAACCGCAACCCGGTGGTGTGCTGCGCCCGGACCGCGACCGTCCCGGGTTGGGCTTGGATGTCAAGCACGCTGACCTCGAGCAGTACCGCGTCAGCTGAGGACACCAGGGGCCAGCTCAATGGTCCACCGGGCGGGTCTGGCGGCGGTGTGATGCCGCGGCGGTGGCCACATCGCGGGGGTAGGTGCGCAGCGCGGTCAGGGCGAGCAGACCCGCGATGACCAGTACCGCCAGAAAGACCAGGAACGTGTACTCCAGTCCATGTTTCCCGCCGTGGAAAACATGCTGCGAGACCACACCGAACAGCACCGGCGAGCCCGCCTCGCCCAGCGTGCGCAGCAGGGTGCGGATCCCTTCAGCACGGCCCCACAGCGCGGGATGCATGATGTCGAGGCGGGCTGCATCCATCGGTGGGTTCGCCGCGGCAAGCAGGCAGGCCCCCAGCGTCAGCAGCGGAAGCGCCACCGCCACCGAGGTCGTGGCGACTCCGGGAGCGAACACCGTTGGAATCACGAGCAGCGATACCGCGGGAACGAGCACCCGCGCGTTGATCCAACCGCGATCGAGTAACCGGTCCGCCATGCGACCGCCGAGGTAGACCCCGGCGAGCGCCCCTAGTCCCACCACCAGGGTCAGCGCGCTGGCCACCGGCTTGGACAGGCCGTAGTGGGTGGTGGTGAACAGCAGGGCGAAAGACCGCAGGCCGGAGAAGAAGAAGTAACCCAACGCCGACGTGATGATGATGACAACGTTGGTGGGCACCCGCAGCACGTAGCGCACCGCCCACCACAGCGAGCAGTTGGTCGGATCATCGCTGAGGACGAGATCTGGCTCCGAGTCGACATGCCGGTGGCGGACCGGCCGCTGCGCCGACCGGGTACCTCCAGTGGTTCCCGGTGACATGGGTGACGGATTGGCGTGGTCGACGTCGTGCTCATCGGGGATGCTGCGTTGGCCCGGTTGCAGCCGGCTTCGCCCATCACGGGCCGGCTCGGGCAACCGCCACACCACCCAGAACAGCGCCGCGCTGGGGATCACCAGCCACCAGAAGGCAAAGCGCCAACCGACCGCCGCGGCGATCTCGCCAGAGAACACGAACCCGATCCCGGTGCCGACCAGCTCGCCGCCCAGGATGTAGCCCAGCATCCGGGCTCGGCTGCCTGGCGGGAAGAAGTCCCCGGTCAGCGACGCGATCGTGGGGCCTGTGGTGGCGGCGACCACGCCGAGAGCGACCCGGGACAGCAACAGCCACAAGAAAGACGTTGCAGCCCCGGCAAACAGCATCGAGGCTGCCCAGCCCAGAATGCTGATCGCGAGGAGCCGGGTCCGTCGCACCCGGTCGGTGAGCACGCCGATCGGGATGGTGCCCGCAGCGGCCGCCAGCGAGGTCACCGAAACCAGTAACCCGATGCCGGTGTTGCCAACGTGAAAAGCCCGTTTGAGGTTGTCCGCGGTGGCCGACAGCGTCGCGAAGTCAGCTCCCGGCGCGGCCAGCGCTGCGGCTAGCACTGCCACCACACGGGCCCGCGCCGGGCCACCGACTAGGTCCTCGGCGCGATGAATCAAACCCTTACCGGCTCGGCGGGCAACGTCGAATTTCATCGCGCCGCGTCACCAGCACTGCTGAGGCGTAGGAGGGACGGTGTTCACCTGGCCCGGCGTTACCCGCCGCCGGAAGCTTCAAACGACGCGAGTGCCAGGTCCGGCTGTACCGGTCCGGCAGGCGTGCGGCGACGGCCTAAACGAGTTCGTGGGTGCCGTCGGGACGTTGGCGGCTCATCCCGCGGCGGGCCAGTAGTTCCATGATCGGAACGGCGACGCGGCGGGTGGTGTCCAGCGCTTGCCGTGCCTGGCTGAGCGTGAACGGGCTGGGCAGGCGGCGCAGCCGGCGCAGGGCATCGCCGTCCGCGCCGGGAGCCAGGTAAATCCCCTCGGCGATCTTGAGTAGCTCGCCGGCCCTGACCGCGGCGGCGAGCTGCTTGGCGCCCAACCCCAGCTCGGCGAGCCGGTGTGCTTCCGGAGCAGCGAAGGGTCGCCGCGCGAGTTCCTTGCGAATTTCCGAGACGGCGTTGCGTACCGCCTCCGGCAGCCCTCTGGCCGAGCCGGTGATGTGCACCCGCCCGTCGGCGACGGACAGCTGCTGGCCCAGGAGCAGCTCGACCAGCCGGGCGTCGGGCATCCCGGTGAGCTGCCGGGCGGTTTCCAACGGCATCCCCGGTTCAAGCGGGTTGGCGGTCGCGTGGGCGGCCACCGCGTCGGCCAGCGTGCTGGCGCGTTGCGCCAGCAAGGACGGGTCGACCAGCCAACCAGCCGCGTGGGGCACCCCAACCGGCTCGGGCACACCCATCGCGATCAACTCCTCGCGCCGCACGAGACCGCGGCGGCGCAGCTCGGCAATCCCATCCGGCGTTGCGTCTATCGCGGACAGTTCAGCTGCGCGGGCTGCGGCCGCCCCGCGGCGGCGCAGTGCCGGTGGGCGCACGTCCAGCACGGTGATGCCGGCTGGGATCCGCCGGGTACCGGGATCGCGAAGCAGTGCCCGGTCGCCGATCCGCAGTGGCAGCGGCTGGGCCAGGGTCAGCCGTGCACTATCAGCCCTCAGCGGCCGGACTCGTGCAGCTACCGCCGCCGTACCTACATGCAGCACCATGACCGCCGCACCCTTCCCGGACGGGGAGACGTAGCAGGGTGAAGCGGTCCCTGGGGACCCGGATGTGTCTCCATGCCGGAAGGAAGGGGACAGGCGGACGTCGAGGGTGCGGGTGAGGAGGAACTTTGCGGGGGTGAGCAGGGCGGCGCCCCGGTGCACGGACTCGCGGGGCACGCCGCGCAGGTTCACCGCCACCCGGGCGACCGCCGGTACCGAGTCGGCAGGTGCGCCCAGCGACTGCAGCCCGCGCACGACCACCCGCCGGCCTCCGGGAGCCAGCTCCAGCTCGTCGCCGACATGCAGCGTTCCAGCAGCCAGGGTGCCCGTGACCACGGTGCCCGCGCCGCGGATGGTGAATGCCCGATCAACCCACAACCGGACGTCAGCGTTGACGTCCGGCGCAGGCAGGCGGGCGACCAGATCGTCCAAGGCGGCGCGCAGCTCGGCGAGCCCGGCCCCGGTGGTGCCGGAGACACATACCGCGGGGATGCGACCCAACGTCGACTCCGCCAGATGCTCCAGCGCCTCATCACGAGCCAACACCGGGTCCAGCAGATCACTGCGGGTCACCGCCAGCAGGCCATGCCGGACGCCGAGGGCGTGCAGTGCCTCCAGGTGTTCCGCCGACTGCGGCATCCATCCTTCGTCGGCCGCGACCACGAACAACACGGCCGGGACCGGACCGATCCCGGCGAGCATGTTAGGCACGAACCGCTCATGCCCGGGCACGTCGACGAACGCCACCGTCGGGCCCGTGGGCAGGGTTGTCCAGGCGAACCCCAGATCGATGGTCATGCCCCGGCGCCGTTCCTCTGCCCACCGATCAGGCTCCATCCCGGTCAGGGCGCGGACCAGCGTGGATTTCCCGTGGTCGACATGACCCGCGGTGGCTACGACGTGCATGCCAGCACCGCATCGCGCAAGGTGAGGTCCTGTTCCGGGGGCAGTGACCGCAGATCGAGCAGGCAGCGGCCGTGCTCCACCCGGCCGAGCACCGGCGGCTTGCCGGTGCGCAGCGGTGCCGCATAGTGCTGCGGCAGGCTGACCGCGGCGCTGTCCAGCGCTATACCCGGCGCGCCGCCTCCGCCCACCGTGGCCCGTGACGGCACTGCCGTGGCGTCGATCCCGCGGGCGGCCAGCGCGGTTGCGATCGTCGTCGCGCGCAGGTGCAGCACCGCGGGATCGGCGGCCAGCGCCTGGGCGGTGGGCGTTGCCGGCCCGCGCAAGGTGGCTTCGAGAGCGGCGAGAGTGAGCTTGTCCACCCGCAGTGCCCGGGCCAGCGGGTGGCGGCGCAGCAGCGTCACCAACTCTGCCGTGCCCAGCAGCAGCCCGGCCTGCGGGCCGCCGAGCAGCTTGTCTCCGCTAGCTGTGACCAGGTCTGCGCCGTGGGCGAGGGCGGTGGTGGCGTCGGGCTCCTCCGGCAGCGCCGGGTGCGGTGCGAGCAGCCCCGAGCCGATGTCGGCGACCACCGGGACGCCGAGCTCGGTCAGCTCTTTGATCGGCACCGACGACGTGAACCCGGTGATGCGGAAATTTGATGGGTGCACCTTGAGTACGAACGCGGTCTGCGGTCCGATCACGGTGGCGTAGTCAGCCCGGGTGACCCGGTTGGTCGTGCCCACCTCGCGCAGCCGGGCACCGGTGGATTCGAGCAGTTCCGGGATGCGAAATCCGTCGCCAATCTCCACCATCTCGCCGCGGCAGAGCACGATTTCGCGGCCAGCCGCCAGCGCGGTCGCGGCCAGCACCAGCGCGGCCGCGCCGTTGTTCACCACGTGCACCGCGCCGGCCGCGGGTACTGCTTCGGCCAGAGCGGCCAACGCGCCGGCTCCCCGTCGGCCACGCCCGCCGGTGGCCAGGTCAACTTCCACGTCGGTAGTGCCGGCCGCGGCCTGCAGCGCCTCCCGGGCGGCCGCAGACAGCGGTGCCCGGCCCAGGTTGGTGTGCAGCAGCACCCCGGTGACGTTGAGTACCGGGCGCAGGCTGGTGGCGGTGTCCGGCAACGTGGCCAGCACGTCTGCCACGATGTCGGCCGGCGCCAGGATGCCCTCGCGTACTCGCTGCTGCGCCGCGATCACCGCCTGCTTCACTTGCCGGCGTCCCAGCCGCCGAGCTGCAGCTTCGACAGCCGGATCCGCCAGCACCGCATCAGTGCGCGGGACCTGCCGGCGGACGTCCATGGCCCGCACGCTCACTCCTCAGCTGGTGGGTTGCCCGGCACAAGATCTTACGCTGGCGATCGAGCTGGTAACACTTACTCCAGTGGTACGGGAACCTCAAGAGCCATCAACATGACCTGGTAAGGATTCCAGGCCGACATGGTGAAATAGATCTGTACGCCGCCGTTTGCCGGCTGGGCATAGTGAGGAATCTGATAGGGCCCGTACATGCCGCCCAACTCGGCGCTGCGGTCAATACCGAAGCCTTCCTGCGTGTGATCGACATTCGGCAGGTGCATGAACTTACCGAGCCCGTCGTTTACCGAGAACGCAACGCTCCCGGCAGACCAAGGACCCCAGGGATGTTCAGCCCAGTGCATGACCACTCCGCCCACGGACGCTCTGTCAGCCGGCCAGTCTGCATTGTGGAGACATATCCATGCACCCAGCAGAGGATTCCAGCGAACCGACAACTCCCCGACGCTACCCACCCCGATCAGGGGAACTGCGGCTTCCTCGTCGGTGCTCCATTGCGATCGATCGGTTCCGCCGGCATAGAACAGGAAGCCGCCGGATTCAGTGAGCTTCACCGCTGGCTTGACCGCAAGGTAGACATCGCTGGAGCGGTAACGGCCGCTGCCGAAGACGACAACTTGTGGACCATTGCCCGGCAGCCCGTGATCCTGGGCTTCCACGATCGAGGTCGAAACGTTGATGAACTTATAGCGGGATACCTCGTACAGCAGCGTGAAATTGAGACCGTTGCTGGATCTGGCGACTATGGACCTCCCCATCAATGCGTAAATCCCAGCGTTTCGTGCGTCGGTGCTGAAAAATACGTACATGTCACCGTTCCAGCTGACCCCATCAAGTGGTACGTTGAAGCCACCTTGTGGGATTCCGGGGACCAGTGGCGGCTTAGGAAGAAATGTTAGTCTGATACCGTGGTCGACCTTCTTGTCCATTGAAAACGCAATGGAGTCCAGGTCGTCATTCGGCGTACCGTGGCCAACTCGCCAGGTGTCGCCGAACAAAAAATAAGTGCGTCCCAGGTGTGTGAATGAGCTGCCGAGATCGGTACCGATGATGCCGAACCTGCTCTCCGTCCGGTTGCACGCAAAGTTCGGTGTGCCAGTTCCGTTCCATCCTTCACGATCGAACTCGCCGGTCAACTGAGCGATTTTCTGGGCGCGGTTAGCGAGCAGCGGGAACGGCTCAAGCGTGGTGAAACAATCAGTCCTGATCCACCACTCCGCTAGGCGAAAACTCGGATGCCAGTAGTGCACGACCGAGTCACGGCGCTCGTCAACGATCACTTCGAAGTTTCCGTGACCTGCTGAGCCGAAACGGGATTGAATCAGGCTGCCGGCTCCTGTGCAGGATTGAGTGATCAACTGAGCCTTCGTCCAGGGCAGCCGGACATTGCTGTTGTCATGGTAGAAATGGCGCAGCTCGGTAGTGCCGTTGCCCAGTTGGAGGGGGACGACGACTTCGAAGTTGCCGTGCGCGCCGGTGCCGAAGTCGGATTGGATGAGGCAGGCGGCGCCGGCGACGTTGTCGTGGTCGCCGGTGACGCGGGTGCCGCGGATCCAGGGTTGGCGAGGATTGCTGTTGTCACGGTAGAAATGGCGCAGCTCGGTAGTGCCGTTGCCCAGTTGGAGGGGAACGACGACTTCGAAGTTGCCGTGCGCGCCGGTGCCGAAGTCGGATTGGATGAGGCAGGCGGCGCCGGCGACGTTGTCGTGGTCGCCGGTGACGCGGATGCCGCGGATCCAGGGTTGGCGAGGATCGTTGTTGTCACGGTAGAAATGCCAGAGTTCGGTCTTTCCGGAGGGTTGCCGGAGCGGGACGACGACTTCGAAGTTGCCGTGGAATCCGGTGCGGTAGTCGGATTGGATGAGGCAGGCGGCGCCGGCGACGTTGTCGTGGTCGCCGGTGACGCGGGTGCCGCGGATCCAGGGCAGGTGTGGATCGTTGTTGTCACGGTAGAAATGCCAGAGTTCGGTCTTTCCGGAGGGTTGCCGGAGCGGGACGACGACTTCGAAGTTGCCGTGAAATCCGGTGAGGTAGTCCGATTGGATCAGACAACCGGGCGCGGCGACGGTATCCTGATCGCTGGTAATTCGTGTTCCGCGTACCCACGGCCCGAAATCGTTGCGGGAGTTGTCCCGGAACCAGTGCCACAGTTGTGCGCCCTGCATAATGACTGCCTCGAAGTTGCCGTGCAGTTTGAGACCATAATCGGATTGGATGAGACTGACGTGGACTCGGGACATGGCAACGGTGCCTTTCAGCCTCACCGGGATGGGCAAACTGGCCGCCGAGTGGCGGACTGGCGGAGGCGGACGGGAATCGAACCCGCCTGGTCGAGTTGCTCGACCACGTCGGTGTTGAAGACCGCGGGGGCCACCAGGCGCCCATACGCCTCCACCGGAGGATCCTAGGACCTGGTCCACACGCACTAGGCACCACGAATGCGGTTATCGGTGTGTCGCGCTCTGATGCGCAGTTCGTCGGGCACAGAGGACCGACGCGTAGGGCACGGGAGCGCGACACGCCGCTAAGGCAAGACGCGCGGGGGCCCGGCCACTCGGGATGAGTGACCGGGCCCGCTAGTGCAGCCAGGTCAGCTGACGCCGAGTTTTTCGGCGGCCATCCGGGTTCCCTCGACCCGGTTCTTGATCTTCTGGAAGGCGATGTCGCGGGCGTAATCGGGGGAGCCGTGGTTGGGTT
>JAJPIR010000224.1 GCA_021324675.1 Actinomycetota bacterium | reverse complement strand
GTCGGGGGCACGGCGAACATGTCGTGCAGGGCGAACGCGACGTGCGGAGGCAGGATGGCTGGGGACGTGCAGGCGGTGGTCTTCGACCTCGACGGCGTGCTGGTGGACTCAGAGCAGTTGTGGGACGCCGTTCGCCGTGGCCTTGCCGAGGATGCCTGCCGACCCTGGCCCGCGGGCGCAACCCGGGCAATGCAGGGCATGAGTACGGCGGAGTGGGCAGCGTACCTGACCGACGCAGTGGGCGTGCCAGGCAAGCCGGAAGAGGTGGCGGCAACCGTTATCGACCGGCTGGCCGCCCGGTACCACGAATGGCTGCCTCTGCTGCCCGGTGCGCTTGACGTGGTGCTGCGGCTAGGGAGCCGTTGGCCGCTGGGCCTGGCGTCATCGTCACCGCGGCGGTTGATCGACACTGTGCTGGAGTCGGCGGGCCTGACACACCGCTTCCACGTCACCGTGTCCACGGAGGAGGTGGCAGCGGGAAAGCCGTCGCCTGCGGTGTACCAGACCGTCGCGCGGCGGCTGGGCGTCCACCCGTCGCAGGCGGTCGCAATCGAGGACTCCAGCAATGGGTTGCGTTCGGCCGCTGCCGCCGGGCTGGCTGTGCTCGCCGTGCCCAATCGGGCGTTCCCACCAGCGGCGGATTCGCTTGCGCTCGCCGATATCGTCGTGGACTCGCTCGATGAGATCACCGTGCAGCTGGTGGCGTCGATGGGCCGCGGCAGTTAGTCGATGGGCCGCGGCAGTTAAAGATGAGGTAAGCACCGTGAGCGTCAGTGCAGGCGCAGCGCGGCCGCCCAGAGGCCATGCGGCCCATCGATCAGTGCGGGTGGCTCAGCATCCAACTCGGCCAGGGCTATCAGCCGGTCCACCGGGGCCAGCACCAACCGAGCACCTGCCTCAGCCGCGGCGGATACCACGTCACGCGCCGGAAGCAGCGGGTTCACCGGCAGCGGCACAGCGCCCTGCTGCAGCGCGCCTGTGAATGATTCGGCGAAGCCCGGACCATCGGGCAACATGATCAGCACCCGATCTTCGGGGCGCACGTCGAGCTCACCTAACGCGATCGCGACTGCGGCTGCCTGGTCGGTCAGCTTCGAGTAACTCATCAACTTCGGGTAGATCATCTAGGGCCACCGGGGTGAAGAGGTGTCGCACGCGGCTGCGACGTCAGGTGGACGACTCTAGCGCCGCTTGCATCACACTATCGGGTAACTTCTCAAGATTTTTTCGCACAGCGTTACCCTTACCGCAAGGTAGCCCCACGGTCAGGCGGGGATCAAACACGGCCGTCGAGAATCTGCTAACTGACCGTTAGTTACGCTCTGACGGCCGTACTGGATCTTTAACCACAAGCTCCTAGCGTATCCAGGGTGTTCAGATCCCAAGGAAGGAGCGCTGGATGACGGACGCCATGAGAGCCGAGACCGTCACCATCGCCGGACACGGCGGTGATCGGATCGAGGCTTACCTTGCCCGGCCGCTGGAAGGCGGCCCGCACGGCGGCGTGGTGGTCATCCACCACATGCCCGGCTACGACTGGGCTACCAAAGAGATCGTGCGCAGGTTCGCGGCAGAGGGGTTTGCTGCGCTGTGCCCGAACCTGTATTCCCGCGAGGCGCCGGGGGCGGATCCGGATGACGCAGCGGCGGCCGTACGTGCGGCCGGCGGGGTGCCAGACGAGCGGCTGGTTGGCGACGTAGCTGGTGCCGCGGAGCATCTCAAAAGCCTTGATCATGCCAACGGCAAGATCGGCGTGATCGGCTACTGCTCGGGTGGGCGGCAGACCTTCCTGGCAGCCTGCTCGCTCACGGTCGACGCCGCCGTGGATTGCTACGGCGCCTTCGTGGTGAACGAACCACCACCCGGCAGGCCCATCCGGATGCAACCGATCCTGCACCTGGCGCCGCAGCTATCAGCCCCGTTACTGGGACTGTTCGGCGCCGAGGATCAATACCCGTCTCCAGCGGAGACGAAGGCACTGGCTGCAGAGCTGGACCGGCTGGGCAAGCAGTACGAGTTCCACACCTACGAGGGCGCCGGGCATGCATTCTTTGCCGTCGACCGGCCGTCCTACCGGCCAGAGGCTGCCGTGGACGGCTGGCGACGGATCCTGGACTTCTTCCGCACTCACCTGACCTGAGGAGCAGCAACTGCCGTGTGCACGTATCTCACCGAGGAAATTCCCGTCGACGGCAGCGGCAAGGGCGCCCGAGGCTGGTTCGCGGCACGCAAGGCGATCGTCTACGTTGATCATCCGGTGCACGCCCAGTACGGGCACACCGTGAACATCGACGTCCTGAACTCCGAGCTGGGAGCCGCGGCCCGGGTAGCCTTGGAACTCACCGAGGAAACCGCACTGGCCCTTGCCGACGCTATCCGGCAGGCGATCCGGTCAGCCCCTGCTGGGATCGCTAGCCGCAATGGTGAGACGCAGGCGGGGCTCAGCCAGCGCTAGGAACCAGTGTCGCGACGCCCGGGGTAGCGGGCAGCAATTGCGCTGCGAGGTTGAGCAGGTCGCCCCCGCAGCGCAGATGCGTTTGTTGTCAGCCGCTTTGCGACTCGATGATCTTTACGGCGACGTGTGCGATGAGCCGGTTGTCTGGATCGCTGAGGTCGAGTCCGGTGATGGTTTCGATGCGCGCGATGCGGTAGGCGACGGTGTTGGTGTGCAGGTGCAGCATGCGGGCCGACTGCTTGTGGCTGCCGTGGTGGTGGAGGTAGACCGACAGGGTACGTACCAAGTCCGTGCGGTGCTGGGTGTCGTAGTCAAGGAGTGGTCCGAGGATGTCGCGGGCGAATCCCATCAGGTGTTGCATGTCGCCGATGGTGCACAGCAGCCGGTAGATGCCCAGCTGGTCGTACCGGACCGGCTGGCCGGCCCGGCCCAGGCGCAGCCCTAGATCGATCGCTCGCTCAGCCTGGCGCACGCCCCGGGGCAGCAGTTCCGGCGAGTCCACTGGTTCGCTGATCCCGCAGGTGACGCCCGGGCCGAGCTGGCACAGCGCGGTGAGTGCGTCGGTACTGGGATCCCCCGGGATGATCGCGACGAGCACACCGTCTCGCACCGCGGTGCCCGCACCGGGCAGGATCGCCGCGATGCGTTGTGCCCAGACAAGGTCCGGTGGCAGGGGGCGCAGCATGGCAACGTGCAGGGGTGTGCCGTCACGCAGGCCCAGTGACCGGGCCTTGCGCCGAGCGTCGTCGGCGTCGAGGAAATGGCCGGAGACCAGCGCGTCGACCACGCTGGCGCGGTAGCGCATATCCAGTTCGGCGCTGGTCTGTTCATGGGCCAGGGTCAACGCGAACAGGGTGGCCGCGTAGGTGATGGTGAGGAACTCGGCATCGTCGGGTGCTGGCGGGTAGTCGCTGGCGGGAGCTGGTTCGTCGAGCACCAGCAGGTAGCCCAGGCTGGTCTCGCGGACTACCACGGGGGCCACCAGGCAGGCCTGATCCAGCAGCGAACCGGGAATGGCGGGGATGCGCAGCGGGCGCCGCGCGGACTCCAACGCGCGCAGCAGCCGGTCGACGCTGGGATCGGTACGGTTCCACCGCAGCCCGCGCGACGAATCAGAGCCGCCGGCTTGGGCCCGCAGCCGAAATGCAGTGTCTAGCAACACCACACGCTTGCCGACCAGCTCGGCGAAGACTTCAGTGAGCCGGACGGGGTCAGCCGCGCCCAGCGCCGCGTCAGCCAGCTCGTCGCAGACCGCCATGGTCCGCCGGTAGATCGAGTTCTGCCGGGACAGGCCGCTGAGCGCGGGATCACTGCCGTCTGCCATGGCCCGCTCGGTTATTCGCTCGGTTATGTCGGCGCGGCTCATCAGCTACCCCCGGGATGTCGCAGCCGCGCCACAGCGCTGACCAGCTGCCCAGCTTGCTCGTTGACAGCGCCAGTCACGTGGATGACGACACCGGAGATCAGATGCCGCAATTTCTCCACCGCGCTGACGGCGAACTCGACGGTCTGCTCCGGATCGTGCCGGTGGCGCCGTTGGCGGCGGGTGGCCTCAGCCAGCACCGTCAGCGGGATCGAACCCTCGGGAACCTCGTAGGACAGCCGTTGCAAGGTTCGGATATCCGCAAAGGGCGCGAGGCTCGCCAGCACCGGCACGGTCAGTCCACGGGCGCGCGCCGTGCCGAGTGCCTGTGCTGCCTGCTCGACGTCGTAGATCATGTCAGTGACGAGGAAATGCGCCCCGGCCTGGATCTTGGCTTCGGCTTTGTCCAGCTCGTGGGTTAGGTCGGCGGCGGCGGTGTGCAGGGCACCCCCGATGACAAACCGGGTGTGCTCGGCGGTGGCCACGCCGCGCCAATCAATGCCCTCATTGAGGGCACCAAGCATGGCGATGAGCCCGACCGAGTCGACATTCCACGGTGTTCCGCCAGGAGCGGTCGGATAGTCGCCGGCTACCCGCGGGCTGCCGGTGCGGCACACCACCATCCGAAGCCCCAGCGCATGCGCGCCGAGTAGGTCAGCTTGCAGGGCAGCGAGATTACGATCGGCGGCCTCGATCGGTAGTAGCACCTCGCTGCCGACGCGTTCCCGCACGACCACAGCCGCACCCACCGGGCTGATCCAAGCGGCCGGCGGCGCCGGATCGATGATCGCCAGCGCTTCCGCGCCGGCTTCGCGCAGTGCGGCAGCCCGCTCGAGGAACTCCGGCACCTGCGAGCCATTCGGAGTTTGCAACCCGGCGGCGATCACCAGTTCGCCTTCCCATGGCCACGCCGGGGCCGGTGACACCGTCCGGGTTGCGGTAACGGAAACAGGCCGTGTCGCCGCCGGCTGGGCCGGCGATCGAACCTCAGCCGGCGCGGTAGCGGGCCGCTGGATCGGGGGCAGCGCGGCAATCGTCTGGGAGATCGCCCGCACATGGGCGGGCGTGGTGCCGCAACATCCACCCACCAACGTGGCCCCGGAAGCGACGAACTGGTGCGCGGCCTCGGCGAAATACGCCGCGTTGCGCGCGTAGCGCACCTGCCCACCCAGCCGTTGCGGCACACCCGCGTTGGGTTGCACGGCCACCGGCAGCTGCGTGTGGCCAGCCAGCTCAGTGACTACACCGACCATCACCGCGGGACCCACCGTGCAGTTCGCGCCGAGCGCGATGACCGGCAGATCGGACAGCACGGCGGCCGCCTGCGCCGGATCCTCACCCCGCAGGGTCAGACCGTCGTCACCGAAGGTCAGCTGAGCCACCACCGGCAGGTCACTCTCCGCGTTAGCCACCTCCACCGCTCGAACCAAGGACTCCACATCACCGAAGGTCTCCAAGATCAGTAAATCGACCCAGTCGCACAGGGCCGCGATCTGCTCTCGCAGGCTGTCTGCTCGGGCGGCGGCAGGTACCCGCCGCACCGCCGGAGCGCTCACTGCCGGCCCCACTGAACCCGCCACCAGCACCGGGTGCCCGGCGCTCTGGGCCGCTTCTCGAGCCAGGCGCGCACCGGTGATGTTGATCTCAGAAATGCTGTTCTCCAGCCCGGATCCGGCTAGCCGTAACCGGTTTGCCCCGAAAGTATTGGTCTGCAGAATCTGGGCACCTGCACCGACATACGCCGCATGCAGGTCCCGAACCAGGGCCGGACGCGACAGATTCAGCTCAGGCAGGCAACGGTCCAGCGAAACCCCGGCCGCATGCAGCATCGTCCCCATCGCCCCGTCGCAGATCACCACCTGATGCCCGCGAACCTGCTCGAGCAGCGACGCGGCCTCCCGTGCGTTCACACCACTCGCCCTTCCGTTCGAATCCCCAGGTATCGCTGTATTGCCGCTTGAACGGTGCATTCCCGCTCGAACGGTCCTTGCCGCAACGCGATAGATGCTCTCGAAGCCCGGAGCCCACCAAGGGCGCGTCCGAGGCGCTCCGAAGGACTCTGCTATTGAGCGGCTATTGAGCGCGGCAAAATTTGCGATTGCGCGCGGCCGCGTCTAGTAGTGGACCACCGCTACCTGCGCTCCCAAACGCGCTGCGCGCACAGGAGCCGGCCGGCGAGGTCGCCATCGGCATTCCGGCGTCAGCGACTCAGCTGACGCCGAGTTTTTCGGCGGCCATCCGGGTTCCCTCGACCCGGTTCTTGATCTTCTGGAAGGCGATGTCGCGGGCGTAATCGGGGGAGCCGTGGTTGGGTT
>JAJPIR010000054.1 GCA_021324675.1 Actinomycetota bacterium | reverse complement strand
GTCATCCGCGCCGACGCGGGCGACTGCCTGCGGGTGACACTCCACAATGATCTGAACGACGGCAAGACGTGGACGTGGGACTGGGGATCGGGCACGACCCGTGCCGGATTCAACATCGGCAACGTCATCTACGACCCGCAGAATTCCTACGGAGCCGCGATCGGGTACGACCCCGACTCGACGGTGGCTGAAGGCAGCAGCCGTATCTACACCTACTACGTGGACAAGGAGACCGGCACCAACCTGGTAACCAACCTCGCCAACGAGTCGTCGCTGAGAGGCGGCGCCTACGGCGCGCTCATCGCCGAGCCCACGGGCTCGACGTGGACCGATCCGGTGACCGGAGACAGCCTGGCCGGCCAGTCCGGCCTGGCGGCCGACGTGCACGTGCCCAACGGGAACTCGTTCCGTGAGTTCACGTCGATCTTCAGCGACAGGGAGCCGTTCCTCGGCCACGACACCATGGACTACTACCTCGACTCCGACCATTCCTATCTCGACTACAACGAGGAATCGCTCACCCAGCGGGAAGGAGACGATCAGCACTCGCTGTGCAGCACCGATAGTCCTACCGACTCCGGGTGCCTTTGGGAGGCGAAGAGCGACAGCGTCGCCGGGGGAGCTGACCCGGCCACGCCAACGTTCACGGCCATGGCCGGCGATCCGGTCCGGTGGCGGTTCGCCGACGCAGCCGGTGACAACCCCGTCTCCTTCGAAATCGCGGGCCACTCCTTCCCGCTGGATCACGGGATGGCGGGCTCGCAGCGCATCGAGGCCCGGACTGTGCTGCCCGGCGAGACGTTCGACGCCTACCTCGTCAATGGCGCCGGCGGTGCGACCCACGCGACCGGCGACTACACATACGATGTCGGCCGAGACCCGATTATCAAGTCCGGTGACTGGGGCATCTTCCGGGTTGTCCCGGCCACCGCTACCAATATCAAGCCACTCCACTAATCAGTAGTCACGTGTAATCAGTAGTCACCTGCTGCCGCCCCGGGCTGCCAGCCCGGGGCGGCAGCACCCGTTTGTCACCGCCGAGGTTGTCATCCGGCGCCGCGGTGCCCGCTGTTACCGCCGCACATGCTGACCACCCGCTGGCTGACCGGACAAGCACGCGCACTACCTGGTTCCGGTGCTCGGCAACCAGCCCTCGCCAGCCTCATCATCGCCGTATTTCGGCTGCAAGAAGTCACCAAAATCACAGAGGAAACACGCCGCAAACGCCCAGAACTCCCCAGCCTGCTCCCGCTGCTAGCCCTCCGGCCAGGCTAAGCACGTCCTCCGACTGGGAAGAATTCCTGGGCAAGCATTAGCCTTGCCCTGACGCCAGCCGGCTTGGCTCCAACCAGATCCGGGGCCATTCTGTCGTGGCATCAACAACGGCTGCCGCCGATGACCGCCGGGCGGCACAGGTTGAAGATCATTCTCGCGCTGGTCCTGCGGTGTAACTTATCATGCCAATGGTGCTGCTGTGCCATAAGCCCGTATTACAGTGACTGTTGTTACCCGGCGCTGCAATATGACAAAAATGTCATCGTTCCAGATGAGGGGGCATCTGGAACGGAAGCTCGCAGATAAATAGCTGGTAAGGAGCGGAAAAGTGCGTGCTGTCTAATGGTCTAAACCCATTCCCGGTCTATTGACTCGAGATGAGCCTATCAATTAGGCTCAGCGCCACTTGCCCGGGTTTCACTCAGCTGCTACCTGATTTCCACCCCCTAACCCTTCCTCTGCCCCCTACTCTCGAAGCTAGGTTTTCGGCTAGTGCTTGTGCTCCTATCCAGCTGCCACCCCTTCGCTACCCCTAACTCATGCGTCCCGCGTTGGAAGTTGCAGCGCCTATCCGCCCGGGCCCGCCCAGCCATCTCGGGCGCTCCATACGCCTTTGTACGTCTTTGCCTCCGCCTGCTGACCTCACCGGAGGAGGCACCGAGACATCACCTAAGAGGTATGCATGCCGGTTATCGATGAAAAGTTGCCCACGATCGTCGCACCGAGCCTTACCCGCCGAGAGATGATGGTCATTGTCCTGATGAGCGCCGGTCATACCGCACCAGAGATCGCGACGCTGCTCGAATTGCGCCCACGCACCGTGGAGAATCATAAGCGGCGCATCTACGAAAAGCTTGGAGTCGGAAGCCAGAGCCAGGCGGTCGCCAAGGCGATCGGGCTCGGCTTGCTTCAGCTTGGCCGGATGAGCACACTCGATCTTCCCAGCCCCGACCGGCCGCAGCACGCCGGTGAGCCAGGGCTCCCGATACTCGCGGTGCTCATGGGCCCGGACGGCAGCGCCCGCGACGAAGTGGCCCAGCTGCTCATATCGGAGCGGGTGCCGCTCGTGATCACGACGAAACGGGAAGACCTCAGCTGCGATCACTGGGCGTCATGCCACCGCGGCCGGATAGTTGTGTTGCTCGTGGATCCGGAGCCTGCGGACTGGTCAGCGGCCACCTCGGTGAGTGCTCACACCGTGGTGATCTGGAGCCGCGACATTCCCGAGCAGCTTGCGATCACCGATGCGTTAGCGCGCAAGGTATCCGGGTTGGTCGCCAAAGCCGACGTCACCACTGACTTCGGCCCCATCCTGGCCACCGTGGCGCGGGGCCTGCTGGTGATGAGCTGGCGATACGCCGAGGCACTGCTGAGCTGGGCACCCACTGTGTCGCTTACGGTGCCTGAGCTCACGGCGCGGGAGCGCGGCATCCTCGCCTCGATAGCCTGCGGCCATTCAATTCGGCAGACCGCCCGCACTCTAGGCATAGCGACAAAGACAGTTGAGAATATCCAGGGGAGGCTTTTTAGAAAGCTCGGCGCCCGCAACCGTATGGATGCTCTAACCATCGCTAATTCCTGGGGTCTCATTGAGTGGACGGCGCTCGCGGGCAGCTACAATCACCCGGCCCGGGCATTTTCCCAGCCGTCCCTGGAATCAGCCCTGTCTAAAGGCGATGCCCGCCGGGTGTTCTGAACGCCCCTGGACACAATGCCGCCGCTGCCGGGAGGCCGCCGAGTTTGATCGTTGGCGGGCTGGTGTGGGTGACGGCGACATCGCCCGGACGTTTGACCCGGTAGGTATTGTGACGGGCAGATTATAAGACCAAGGTCACTACGGTTGCCAGCGTTGTAGTAACTGCCCACCGACCAGCCCGCATGGAATGATCGAGGCTAGTGGACTGAGAATGGGACGGTGAAGTTGGCTTCGTCAAAGGCATCGCTGCGGATGGTGACCCGAAGCTCCCATTGGCCGCTCGTGCTGATGACAACTGACCCGCCGCGATAGCGTCCGGGGCCCTCCGGGGTGAGAGGAACGGATAGCGGTCCCAGGTGGCGGGCGGGCAGCAACAGCGCGGCCTGAATACCCTGGGGGCGGTAGGGCGTCCCGGTCTTGCTGGTCAGGGATATGCGGAATTGGTTGGGGCCGAGCCTGGCCGGGGTGACGGTAAGGCTGAGGCTGCCTTGCCCCCCGGGCCCGCCGGTGTCGAATGTCGTGGATGCGCTCGCTGGCGGGAAGTAGGACTCCCTGGCTGTAGGGGTGTTCACCAGCACAGCGGTGACCGCGAGCACCACCACGGCGATCACCGTCTCCACCGCGACTGACCATCGCAGTCGGCGCAGCGTCACGCTCATGAGCTCCGCGTCCGGCCCCGCGCCGTTGCCCGCGGCTGTGCCGCCCGCCTCGGCAGTGGCGGCCTGGCCCGATCCTCCGCCGGGCCGCGCGCCATCGCCTGCTCTGCGGCCGCGTCCTGCCCGGGCGCTGGTGCCGCCCTTGGTGTGGCCCGCAGGGGCGGCGGCGCCAACCTTGACGCGGACCGGGGCGGCGGCACCAACCTTGACGCGGACGGGGGTGGCTGCCGCCGTACCGGTGGTCTGGGGGACTGCCGCCGGCGCTTGCAGCCCCTCGGCGATGCGACGGCGGGCAAGATAGCCGAGCGCTATCAGCGCGCACATCCCGGCGATCT
>JAJPIR010000037.1 GCA_021324675.1 Actinomycetota bacterium | reverse complement strand
CGTTATTGCGGGCAGGACGACATCGCGGTGGGCACTGTGGTGTCCGGCCGGGATCGGGCCGAGCTGGAAGGGTTGATCGGGTTTTTCGTCAACACCCTGGTCTTGCGCTCACACATTGACCGTGAACGCAGTTTCACGCAGTTCATTGCCCAGGTTAAAGAAACGGTGCTGGATGCGTTCGTGCACCAGCAGGTGCCCTTCGAGCGGGTGGTCGATGAGCTGGCGCCGGTCCGGGACACCAGCCGCACCCCGTTGTTCCAGGTAATGGTCATCCTGCAAAACACCCCGGTGCGCAATCCTGAACTCACCGGGCTGGATGTCTCTGCCGTAGAAGTCCACGCCACCACGACCAAATTCGACCTCACTGTCGAATTCAACGAAACCGGTGATGCGCTGACCGGTGGGTTGGTTTATAACACCGATCTGTTCGACGGCACCACGATGCAGCGCATGGCCGCGCATTTGCTGGTGTTGCTGAACGGGATTACGGCTGATCCTGATCAGCCGGTGGCGCAGCTCCCGCTGCTCACCGGATCAGAGCACCATCAGCTGCTGTTCGGGTGGAATGACACTGACGCGCTGGTGCCGGCGGTCGCGTTGCCGGAGTTGTTCGCCGCGCAGGTGGCGCGGACGCCGGATGCCGTGGCGGTGGAGTGCGGGAGTACCTGCCTGACGTACCGCGAGCTGGATGAGCGAGCGAATCGGCTGGCAAACCGGCTCATCGGCTTGGACGTGGGCGGGGAGCAGCCGGTGGGGGTGCTGCTGGAGCGGTCAGCGGACTTTGTGGTTGCTGAACTCGCGGTGGTCAAGGCTGGTGGCGCATATTTGCCGGTTGATTTGCGTGCACCGGTCGCCCGGATGATCCAGCTGTTGGCCGATGCCGGAGTATCGGTATTGATCACGGAGGAGAAGTGGCTCGCCAGGCTTGGTGGTTTTTATTCCGGGCGTGTTGTGTTGGCCGGTGATCCGTTGCTAGCCGATGAGCTCACGTCCGTCCCGGCCGTGGCCGTGGATCCCGAGCAGCTGGCCTATGTCATGTATACCTCGGGCTCGACCGGTGTCCCGAAGGGTGTCGCGGTCCGGCATCGGGATGTCGTTGCACTGGCCCGCGACCGGCATTTTTCCGGTGGTGCGCATGAACGGGTGTTGCTCCATTCACCAGCAGCATTTGATGCCACGACCTATGAATTGTGGGTGCCGCTGCTCAATGGTGGTCGTGTAATCGTTGCGCCACCTGCGGACATGGACGCCGAAGTCCTGCGGAAGATGATTACCCAGCACGGGTTGACGGCAATGTTTTTGACCTCTGGATTGTTCCGGCTGGTGGCCCAGGAGGCGCCAGAGTGCCTGGCGGGGCTCCGCGAGGTCTGGAGCGGTGGTGACGTGGTGCCCGCGGCTGCGGTGCGGCGGGTTCAGGCGGTGTGCCCGGATGTAGTCGTGGTCGATGTCTACGGGCCCACCGAAACCACGACGTTCGCCAGTTGCTACCGGATGACGGTTGATCAGCCAGTGCCCGAGGTGATCCCGATCGGGTATCCGCTGGACAACACACGGCTGTACGTGCTGGACGCGTGGTTGCGTCCGGTGCCGGTGGGGGTGGCTGGGGAGCTGTATATCGCCGGGGTCGGGTTGGCCCGGGGCTACCTGCGTCGCCCGGGGCTGACGGCGGCCCGCTTCGTGGCCAACCCGTTCGGCGCGCCGGGTGAGCGGATGTACCGCAGCGGGGATGTGGTCCGCCGGGCGCCCACCGGGGAATTGGTGTACCTGGGCCGGGTCGATGAGCAGGTCAAGATCCGCGGGTTCCGCATCGAGTTGGGTGAGATCGAGACCCTGCTGGGCACCCACCCTGGTATCGGCGAGGTGGTGGTGGCCGTCCGGGAGGACCAGCCCGGGGTCAAGCGCCTGGTCGGCTATGTGGTTCCGGCCACCGACGATGCTCCGACGGTGGCGGAGCTGCGCGCCCATCTCAGTGTGAGTTTGCCGGAGTACATGGTGCCGGCGGTGTTTGTGACGCTGGTGGCGCTGCCGTTGGGGCCGACGGGGAAGGTGGATCGCCGGGCGTTGCCGGCCCCGGATCCGGCTGCGCAGCCGGTGGCGGAGTATGTCGCGCCGCGCAGCGTCACCGAGCAGATCCTGGCTGAGATTTGGGCCGACGTGTTGGGCGCGGGCCGGGTCGGAGTCCACGACAACTTCTTCGAGTTGGGTGGCGACTCGATTCTGAGCATTCAGGTGGTGTCGCGGGCCCGGGCGGCCGGCCTGGGTTTGACCTCCAAGGACATCTTCCTGCACCAGACCGTCGCCCAGCTTGCAGCGATCATCATCGCCGCGCCCGTGGCTGAGCGGTGGGAGACTGAGCTGGTTGCCGGTCCGGCGCCGTTGACGCCGATCCAGCAGTGGTTTTTCGAAACCTACGGCCCGCTGGCGCATTTCAACCAGTCTTTCGTGGCCGAGCTATCGGATGACCTGGATGCCGACGTGCTGGCGGTGGCGCTGGATGCGGTGGTGGCTCATCACCCTGGGTTGCGGATGCGTTTTACCCAGCAGGACGGGCAGTGGCGTCAGGACCTGGCACCCACCGAGACGGCTGAGCTGTTGCGCCGGTGCGATCTGTCGGACGTGGATGCTGGGGGCTGGCGGCCGGCCATGGCTCGGGCTGCGTTGGCGGCGCAGGTCAGTTTGGACATCACGACTGGTCCGTTGTTGCACGCGGTGTTGTTTGACCTGGGTGCTGGTCAGCGGCCGTGGCTGTTTATCGCCATCCATCACCTGGTCGTCGACGGGGTGTCCTGGCGCATCCTGCTCGGTGATCTGGAGTCGGCCTACCAGCAAGCCCGGGCCGGGCACCCGGTGGTGCTGGAGCCGGCCAGCATCCCGTTCACCCAGTGGGCCCACCGACTCGTTGACCATGTCCGTGCCGGTGCGTTTGATGATGATCTGAGGTACTGGTCGCAGCTGTCGTACGAGCTGCCGCCGCCGTTGCCGGTGGCCTGGGACGGTGCGAATACGGTTGCCTCCAGCCGCACGGTGGCGGTGCGGTTGGGTCAGCGCGATACCGAGGCGTTGTTGCACCGGGTGCCGGGGGTGTACCGCACCCAGATCAACGATGTGTTGCTGAGCGCGCTGGGTCGGGTGCTGGCCGAGTGGACCGGCCAGCAGCGGGTGTTGGTGGCGCTGGAGGGCCATGGCCGCGAAGACGTCCTGCCTGGTGTGGACACTTCGCGGACGGTGGGCTGGTTTACCACCCAGTTCCCGGTTGCGTTGGCTATTGCTGCTGATGCTGGTTGGGGACAGGTGCTCAAGTCGGTCAAGGAGCAGTTGCGCGCCTTGCCGCATCGGGGCCTGAGCTATGGGGCGTTGCGTTACCTGGTCCCGGACAGCCCGTTGCGGGCTGATGCGCAGCCGCAGATCAGTTTCAACTATCACGGTCAGTGGACTGTGGCCGCTGAGCACGGTGGGTTGTATCGCGGGGTGCACGCCGGGCTGGCGCCGGATCATGCGCCGGATGTGCTGCGGTCGTATCTGGTGGATATCACCGGGGTGGTCACTGGTGGTGAGTTGGAGCTGGCCTGGACCTATTCGGAGAATCTGCACGACGAGGACACCATCACCAGCCTGGCTGCCCAGCTGCTGGAGGCGCTGCGCCAGATCGTGGCGCACTGCGCGCACCCGGAGGCGGGTGGGTGCACGCCGAGCGATTTCCCGCTGGCCGGGTTGGACCAAGCGCAGGTAGATCGTCTTGCTGGCAATGGCCGCGGGGTGGAGGACATCTACCCGTTGACGCCGTTGCAGGCCGGGATGTTGTTCCACAGTCTGGTCGACACCGACTCGGCCGCTTACCTCGATCAGTTCCTCATGCGCCTGTCCGGGGTGGCCGATGCCCGCGCGCTCGGTCTGGCCTGCCAGCGGGTGGCTGACCGCACGCCGGCGTTGCGCAGTGCGGTGGTCTGGGACGGGATAGACCAGCCCCTGCAGGTCGTGCACCGCCACGCCACCATCCCCATCCGGTACGCCGACTGGCGTGATCTGCCCGAGTCCGCCTGGGAAGCCGAACTGGCGCGGGTGGCTGCCGAGGAGCTGGCCGCCGGGATGGACCTGCGGGCGGCTCCGTTGTTGCGGCTGGTGATCGCCGCCGTCAGCGATGACGAGGTTGCGCTGGTCTGGACCTCCCATCACGTGATGCTCGACGGGTGGAGCCAAGGCCAGATCGTTGCCGAGATCCGCGAGCAGCACACGGCGATCACCCTGGATCGCACGCCTGTGTTGCCTATCCGGCGGCCGTTCCGGGACTACCTGCATTGGCTCAGCGAGCAAGATCAGCAGGCGGCGCAGCAGCACTGGCGCGGGGTGCTGGCCGGGTTCGATGCGCCCACCCGTTTGCCCTATGACCGGCCGCCACTGGCCGTGCACCGGGCCGAGTCGGCTGAGTCGGTGCTGGTCACGCTGCCCGCTGACGAGTTGGGTCGGTTGCAGGCGGTGGCCAAGCAGGCGGGGTTGACGCTCAACACGGTGGTGCAGGGCGCTTGGGCGTTGCTGCTGTCGCGCTACAGCGGTGAACCGGATGTGGTGTTCGGCAGCATCGTGTCCGGGCGTCCGGCTGAGCTGGCCGGGGTCGAGTCGATGGTGGGCATGTTCATCAACACTGTGCCTGCCCGAGTCCAGATCGACGAGGCGCAGCAGGTGGTCTCCGCCCTGCGGGAACTGCAGGCTCAGCAGTCGGCGTCGCGGCAGGTCGACTTCGTGGCGTTGACCCAGCTGCAGGCGTGGAGTGACCTACCCTCGGGCACCAACCTGTTCGACAGCATCGCGGTGTTCCAGAACTACCCATTCCAGGAACCCGCCGAAGGCCAGCCGGGTCTGCGCATCCGGGCCTTCCAGGGGCGGGACACCACCAACTTCCCGCTGAGCCTGCGCGCCTTCGTCGACGGGTCAGACGTCCAGCTTCGGCTTGATCTGGGTTATGACCCGCACCTGTTCGACCTAACCACGATCGAGCAAATGGCCGGGCACGTCCTTCGCGTCCTCACGACACTGGCCGCCGATCCAGGCGTGCGCTGGGGCGACATCGACTTGCTGTCCGCAGCCCAGCGCCACCAGGTGCTGGTGGAGTGGAACGACACCGATCGGGATGTGCCGGTGATGGTGCTGCCCGAGCTGATCCAGCACGCAGCCGCCCGCACCCCGCACGCACCCGCCGTGATCAGTGACGAGGGGATGATCAGTTTTGCGGAGCTGGACTCCCGAGCCAACCAACTCGCCCACCTGCTGATCAGCTACGGCGCCGGCCCGGAGCGCATCGTGGCCCTCGCGCTGCACCGCTCGGTGGACATCGTGATCGCCCAGCTGGCCGTCGCCAAGACCGGCGCGGCGTTCTTGCCGATCGATCCGGCCTACCCCGCGCAGCGGATCGCGTTCATGCTCACCGACGCCCACCCGGTGCTGGTGCTCACCCTTGCTGAACTCGCCGCGGGACTGCCCACCTCCGACGCCCCCGTGCTGGCCCTGGATGATCCGGACACCCGGGCTGCTGGCGCGGCGATGCCTGACCACGCCCCGACTGATGCCGAGCGCACCACCCCGTTGCGGGTGACGCATCCGGCGTATGTCATCTACACCTCCGGGTCCACCGGGCG
>JAJPIR010000126.1 GCA_021324675.1 Actinomycetota bacterium | reverse complement strand
GTCGCGCACGAAGTCTTCTTCGGAGACCTTGAGATAGTGCTCGTAGTCCCAATGCGTCTCTGGTGGGGCCAGCTGGTGGTAGCCGTAGAAGCAGTCGATCCAGCCCTTCGCATAGTTTTCAGCACCCGGTACCCAGTTCTCCCGGCTGGCATCCCAGAAGTGCAAGTGGGTGTCGACGACGAAGTACTTTTCGCCATCCTTTTCATACATCGTGGTGGGTCCTCCCGGTTTGAAGATGATCCGCCGGGCGCTCCGACCCGCGCAATGGGCGGGCCGGAGACCCGGCTGATCGAAAGACTGGGACGGTGCGGCCTAGCGCTGGTACTCCTTCAGATCAAAGCCGATGTACTCCGCCGCGTCCTCGGGATTGGCGAACATGATCGTGCGATCATCTTCGTGAATCATGCGGCCGTAGTGCGTCGACATGCTTTCCTCGAACTCGGCGGCGTTGAACCAGCCCTCTTCCTCACCGGCAGCTTCGTCGATCTCGGAGTACACGACGTCCATGCGGTTTTTCGCGTCCACCCGGATCATCGAAGGCAGGTGCGTCACCGTGACATTGTCCTTGGTCTCCATCACGTCCGCGACCAGGCGGCCGACTTGGTTGTTCATCAGCGTGAAACCGCACATGTTCGACGCCGTGTTGTTGGCCTGGAATCGGCTTTCAGCGCTATCGGTGGTGGTGGTCACTGGCCCAGCTCCTTCGGTACTTGCAGACCAAGGTCGGACACAATCCCGCTAAAGCGGTTTTTCGCGCGGTCGAGGCCATCCTCGAACCGTGGTGGCTTGAAATCAGGCTGCGACCACAGCGGCTGCAGCGTTCGTGCGGCCTCAAGGCACTGCGGAACCCACTTGGACAACCAGCCCTGCATGATTCCCTTGTTGTGCTCCGCGAATTCCTGGTCATTGACCCGCGGCTCGAACATCGCGATCGTCATGCGCAAGTCGCGCTGCGCGTAGTCGTACTCACCGGCACCCATGATCGTCGGGGTGACGAAGTCACCGTTGCCCGCTGCCGCCTGCTGTACCAGGTTGCTCCGGAACAACTCGCCCACCAGTGGCTCGAAAACCACGTTCGTGGCGAAGATGCTCTCCCCCCAGTCGTCCTCGATCGCCGTCAGCGCCTCAGCGACCTTGCGGGCACCTTGCCAGGTCGGGTCGGAGTTCCACGCGTCGATGTGCGCCGCGCCGTCGAATCCTTCGATCTCCTCGCTGAGAGTGAGGTTGTACAGGGCGAGATCCTGCGCGAAGCGGATCTTGTGCATGCCGTTCACGGCAATCGCCGTGTTGTGCATGTTTGTCGGGCCAGACCGGTTGGCGTGGCTGAAGACATAGAGCCCGAGGATGTGCTCGATGTGCATCCAGGCCCCGACATGGCGCTCCACAAAATGGATCCAGTTCGGGTTCCACTGCTCGAAAGCCTTCGCCTGGCGGGCCACCTCAATGTTCTGGTTGACCTGACGTACCACGTTGGCGCCGTAGCGGTAGAGCGTCATCTCCCATTCTTCGTTGGGGTCGCGGAACTCGTGCCAGCCGTGTGCCGGCCAGTCGAGGTCCTTGCCGCCACCACCGGTGCCGGGACCGCGCTCCGGCTCGGGGCGGTCTTGTCCCCAGGCCTTCAGCTTCGTCCAGGTCAGCGGGTAACCGACCTCGCCGTTGGCGAAGCCGTAGATCCAGCCCTGGCTGAGATAATGCCGGGGATCCGGCTGCACCTCGACGGTCACGTCCTCGTAATGGGTCTGCCGGCGCTTCTGCGGTTTGAAATAGTTAAATCGGCGCGCGGCCGCGCTCGAGTCCGGGAACTCCTTGGCACCGGCCTCGGCATCGGTGAAATTGACTTTTGGTACGCTGCGTTGCTGCGCAGTTGTCATTAGTGCTGCCCTCACCTTGAGTTCGGCCCGACGTTGCCATCAGTTCGGGGTCTATCGGTTGGCCCCGAGGGATAAGCCGAATTGATGTCTGGAGTGGTCCTCCTCAATGGCCGCGGGTTACCGGCCCGTTTAACCGGTTGTGGTGAACTTGTCGTAGTAAATGCGTTCCTCTGGCACCCCAAGGCGGGTCAACGTGGCGACGGCCGCGTCGACCATGGGTGGAGGCCCGCAGACATAGGCGTCCGCACCCTTGAGATCCGACTCGTGCTCAGCCACCACATCAGTGACCATCCCGACTTCGCCGTCCCATTCGTCCTCATCGGTGGGCTCGGACAGCGCCGGGATGTAGCGGAACCCGGGCAACGAGTCCTCCATCGCCCGCAGTTCCTTCTCGAAACACAGGTCGCGCCGGCGGCGGGCGCCGTAGTAGTAGGTGGCCCGCCGGGTGATCCCCCGCTCGGTCATCGAGCGCAGCAGCGACAGGATGGGCGCCATCCCAGCACCACCGCCGACGAACACCAGATCCGTGTCGTGACCCTCGCGTAGCGTGAACACCCCGTACGGCCCGGTCACCTCCAGCCGGGTACCTACCTCCACTTCCGTGTCCAGGTAATGAGAAAACCGGCCGTCCGGATAGATTTTGATGATGAATTCCAGCTTGCCGTCGTCCCGGCACGACGTGTTCGCCATGGAGAACGCGCGGGTCTCCGTCGTGCCCGGAATGGTGAAGTCCAGGTACTGACCGGGGAAAAACTTGATCTCCCGTGGCTCGACGAGCCGGACCACCAGATGCCGCATGTCATGGGTCACCGGCTCGTTGGAAACCACCTCCGTGACTGCTTGCTGGATCGGCAACCCGGACCGGATGATGTCCTCGTCGTAGTGCAGCAACTCGACCGTCAGGTCCTCATAGGCGTGTGCCCGGCACAGCAGGGTGTAGCCCTCCTCCTTCTCGAAATCGGGTAGGGCGAACGTCGAGTACCGATCGAGCTCGATGTCGTCGCCCTCCAACACGAACGACTTGCAGGAGGCACACTGGCCCTCCTTGCAGCCGTGCGGAAGCATGACGCCTTGTTCGAAGGCGGCACGCAAGACCGTCTGGTCCTCGTCGACCTCGATCTCGATGCCGACCGGCTCGAACCGGACGACGTGCTTGTCACCCATGGCTACCTCGCGGAGAGCTCCCGAGGCCGCGATGCGGCCATCGGAGTCGGGAAGGATCTCCCTGGATGGGTCTACTGCGACCCTTCCCGACTTCGGTAAATCGGCTTGTAACCGCTCGGTGAAGCGGCGTGCTAGTCAGCCGCTGGCGCCGGCCGACCAGCCGGTCCCTGACGTACGTAGTCGGCGCGGAAGGCTTCCCGCTCCTCGTCCGACATCTCGTTGAGGAGCACGTTCGGGCTCTGCAGTGGTGGCATGCGCCGCATGTGGTCCAGCGTCCACATCTTCTTGGGGTCGAGGTTCAGATGCGGCTGGGCGGTCATGGTCTTGCCGTCGTCCCGAACGCCGCCCATGTCGGCGACAACGTCAGCCCAGTTCCATCCGTGGTAGAGCGTCTCCCACTCGCGCTTGCCGGTGAGCTGGCCCATGTTCGGGGTCTCCCGACCCTGGTAGGTCGGCCGGAACGCGACCTTGTCGGTCCACGCGCACATCTCGTGGCAGTAGGTGCGCCACTGCCCGTCGACCTTGTCCATGACCATGTCCTCGCGCACCAGGCACGGCACCATGCAGACCCAGCAGCGGTGCGGGTACACGTAGTCCACGTTCTCCGCGACGATCGGGTGGTGGCCGTTCGGCACCGACAGCCGGTTGTAGTTCTCCCACCACTTACCGTACTTGTCGTACCAGCCCGGGTACTTGTACTCGAACCACTCGAAGTCCTCGTCGGTCATGGGGTCGATCCGCCAGTAGTTGGCAAGCCAGCCGGTGGCAAAGAACTGCGCAACCTCGTGGACGTACCCCTTGTTCCAGATCTGGTTCCAGGATTCTTCGATGAGGTCGTGCGGGATGACCAGCCCGTACTTCTCAAGCGGTAC
>JAJPIR010000302.1 GCA_021324675.1 Actinomycetota bacterium | reverse complement strand
GCACGTGACCACGGGGAGTAAGGAGGCCAGTCGGACAACCGGGGGGATTGCTGACTGTGCGATGACGAGCTGCCGGTGTCGAGACCGGGGGGCGATACCGGGGGGCACTGCCCGTAATATGCCGTGAGATTTTGTCCGGCACGCACATGACGATTTGATCGTATCCTGCAAGACAGCGCGATCGATCGTTGCTTTCGTATCGATGCACGTGCATTGCCCAAGCTTGTCCGGGGTTACTGGCATCTACGCTCCGCTACCGCATCGAAGGAGCGGGCATGAGGATTGCAGAGATTTTCACACAGGGTGCTGGCCATGGATACGAAGGCCATGACCACTACGATGGCTACGACTGGCATCACGGGGGGGCCTACCGGCCCAGTGGCTACTTCTACCGCCGTTACGGTGCCTACTACTGCTACAACGACGGTTGTGGCTACAACCCCAAAGGGCGTTTCCTCGACCTAGGCCTGTAGTGGGTCGGCGTCGGCGGTGGTCGCAACTCACATCGGTGAGTGCCGCCCCGCCGACGCCGGTTCTTATGGGCCGACATTCCCTTGCGCGAATAGGCCCCTACACAGCAACGTCGGCACCCGGTACCCCAGCTCACTTGCTCGTCACAAACAGCAGCCGATTGCTGGACCACATTCCGCCGCGCCGTATCGGCGTTAGCGGGTTATCAAGGAATCGGACAAGCGGCGTAGCCAAGCACGCGCCGCGGGATCGTCGGCTTGCGGGTCGGGCTGGGCCTCTTTGCTGCCGTGGAAGTAGTAGCCGCTGACCCGGTCCAGGTCGGGATCGGTCAGCAACCACCATACGACGTCGACACCCTCCTCAACGGTGCTGACCGGAGCCTGCCCGGCCTCGCGGACCATCGCGGTGTCCATGAACGTGGCCGGGTGGACCGCGTTGACGGACACGCCGGTACCGACCAGGTCAGCGGCCAGGTCAAAACTGGCCATCACCTGGGCGAGCTTCGAACGCCGGTACGCGGTGACACCGTCGTAGCCATGCTCGGTGAACGGATCATCCGGATCCAGTGCCAGCTGGCCAGCGGAAGCAACCTGCACGATGCGGGACGGGGCGGAGGCAACCAGCCGGTCGGCCAGCCGCCGGGCCAGGAGGTAGCTCGCCAGGTGGTTGACCGCGAAGCGTAATTCGATGCCATCAACGCTGACTTCGCGGGCGGCACCCGGCGCACCGAACCCGACCCCGGCATTGTTGACCAGCGCATGCAGCTGCGGGTAACGGTCCAGCACTTCGTCGGCGAGCCGGTGGACCTGAGCCAGGTCGGCAAGATCCGCCTGGATGATGTCCACCTCGTGGCCGGTCGCCGCACGGATCTGCTCGCGGGTGCGGTGCAAGCGCTGGATATCGCGGCCATGAGCAACGACGGTGGCACCCGCCGCAGCCAGCCGCTGGACCAAGTGCTGTCCGAGGCCGCTCGTGGCTCCGGTGACCAGCACGGTTTGCTCGTCGATCGGACGCATCCCAGCCTCCTCGATGTCGCCAAGTCGGCACCGAGATACCCACCCGGCTTGGGGTAGTCACTCCGGACCGTCCGTACCTGAGCCGAAAGGTTTACGTACGGCTACTGATTGCTCACCAACGTACGCGCTGGGCACCGTAGATGGCGCACCAATCGGCACTGCCCGCCCGCCTATATAGGAGCCTGCTATGTCTCACCCGATGAGTTTGGTCGAACTTGCGCAACAGCACGTGACGCTATTGCCAGCCCGCACCGTTTTGTCCCTACTCAGCGCCAGCCCTGCTGATGGCACCGGCGGTACAGACCAGGCCGGACCGGACGGCAAGCCAGGACAACCAGGCGTCCCGGGGGACAGTGTTCAGGGTAGCGGCAAGACCATCGGTCACGGCCACTTCGACCCGACCGGCACCATGGGGTACTAGCGTAGGCACTGGGAGCACGGGCGCCCTGCGTGGTGCGCCCGCCTGACGCCGGGTGCGGGTGCCCCGCATAACGCTGACGAGAGGTCGCTCCAGATGGTCGAGGAACGAGACGTGCTGCAGCACATCCACGAGCTGGTCGACGCTGAACACGCCCTGCGCAGGCGACTCTCGCAAGGTGAGCTGACCACCGAGGAGGAACACGCTGCGCTGACCACGCTGGAACAGCAGCTCGACCAGTGCTGGGATCTGCTGCGGCAACGTCGAGCCCGCGCGGCCGCCGGGCAGGATCCCGACGACGCCCAAGTCCGCCCGGTTGATGAGGTCGAGGGCTACCTCAGCTGAGCCGCACGCCACCGACCATCATGAGGATGCAGCGACGACGCACGCCATGCACAACGCGCCAGTTGCAATGTTGTTGATCATGAGGCCATCCGCCATAACCTGCTGTCCGCACAACGCCCGGGTATAACCGCGAACGGTCGCGATAGTCACGTCGGCAGGGTGCAGCAGGTGTAGCTGGTCGTGATCAGGGCAGCGCGCCCACCGCAGCTGCTCCACACCTCGCCGCTGCGCAGGGCGTTCGACCGCGTCAATCTGGGGCTCGGGCGGGTGTCCAGCGCCAGCCAACGGTATGAGGGTGCTCGCCGCACGGTTACCCGTGCTCCTGGTGGAGAACTGTGGATCAGGCACCCGCAGGCCGGCTGAGCGCAGATTGCTACGCGGTCGCGTGCCGGTGGTCAAGCTCGACTCTGATCGAGTCGGACGGTCCTGCGGCACCTGCTCCACAGTT
>JAJPIR010000313.1 GCA_021324675.1 Actinomycetota bacterium | reverse complement strand
GGCCATACCGAGCCGACGTGGTAGGAGATCGGGTTGTAGCCGGCCATCTTCGCTGAGAGCGTGCGCAGCCCCCAACCGCTGGACATGGCGGGGTTCGCGAGTTGGATCGCGACCTGCTCGGCCTCCTCCTGCGAGGGCACGCCGCACCACAACAGGTGAGCCATGTTCGACGTGATCGAGTCGACTGGACGGGATCTTTTCGTTGGTGTATTTACTGGCCTGCCGACTGGTCGAGCTGCCGCGGCGAAAGGCTTTTAGCCGCCAATGTAGCTCATTTCGACCTTTGGTAGGCCGAGGGTTGCGGTGGTGCGTTGGGCTGAGTAGCGGTCGGTTCGGCCGTTCCAGATGCCGGTAATCCGCTTTTCGATCTCGTCATCGCTGGTCCCGTCACGCAGCGGCGTGCGGAGGTCGTGACCGAGGCCGGCGAACAGGCAGGTGTACAGCTCGCCTTTGGCTGAGAGCCGAGCCCGGGTACAGGTGCCGCAGAACGGCTGGCTGATCGAGGTGATCACGCCGACCTCACCGACGCCGTCGAGGTAGCGGTACCGAGCGGCCACCTCACCGACGTAGGCCGGATCCACTGGCTGGACCGGCCACTCGCCGTTGATGGCCTCGACGATCTCCGCCGCCGGGACGACGTCGTCCATCTGCCAGCCGTTGGTGGCGCCGACGTCCATGAACTCGATGAAGCGCACGATGTAGCCGTGTTCCCGCCCGAAGGCGGCGAGGTCAAGGATGCCCTTGTCGTCGTTGAGTCCGCGCTTGACGACCGTGTTGATCTTCACTGGGGTCAGTCCAGCATCAGCGGCGGCGGTGATGCCCTCCCGCACCCGGGACACGGGGATCTTCACGTCGCTCATGGTGCGGAACGTCTGCGCATCCAAGGAATCCAGGCTGACCGTCACCCGGGTGAGCCCGGCGTCCCGTAGGGAGCGCGCTTTCTTCGCCAGTAGTGACCCGTTGGTGGTCATGGCCACATCGTCGATGCCGTCGATGCCGACCAGCTGTTCGACAAGCCTTTCGATGCCGTGCCGGAGCAAGGGCTCCCCGCCGGTGAGCCGCAGTTTACGGACACCCAGGCCGGCGAACACCCTCGTCACCCGAACGATCTCTTCGAACGAGAGCAGTTCCGAGGAATCCATGAACGGGTAGTCGGTGCCGAAGACGTCACGAGGCATGCAGTAGCAGCAGCGGAAGTTACACCGATCGGTGACCGAGATTCGCAGGTCCCGCAGACCGCGTCCGAGATGATCGCGAACAGTGTTCATGGCTTTCATCCAATCAGACTACTTCATTTCACCCTTTTGTGCTCATTAGTTGGCTCTGCTGCGCTGGTTTCACCGACAGTCCAACAGGCTCGAACGTCTCAGGTGGCCGATTAATCTGATTTCCCGGATGGGACGGGACGGTTACCGCTCCAGCGGGGCTGGGTGGGTGCCGGTGGTGTGACGCGCCAGCAGCGGCATTGTTGCGTTGAGGGAAAGTGGTCAGGGTTGATCGCTGTGGCGTCAGATTAAATCGCGTGGGCGAGTTCGGCGAAGGCTGCGGGGATCCGATACCTTGAGTCGATGTGGGTGGCGAGTTCGTAGTGTCCGCGGCGGAGGTTTTGGACGAATGCGTGTCCGGTGCTGATGACGTGTGCTGAGCGCAGGGTGTTGAGTCCTCGCATCGGTCGCAGCCGGGCTTTTAATTGTCCGTGGTCGGGCTTCGACGGCGTTGTTGGAGTACTGCTCGGTGAGATGGCGTGCGGTCGGCAGTAGCTCATCAAGAATTCGTGGGTAGGTCGGTGCCCGGTCGGTGCTGACCTCCGTTGGGCGAGGACCGTGGTCTAGGGCGCGGGTTAAGAATCGGCGAGTGGCTGCCAGATCCCGTTTTTCGGAGACTAGGACGTCGATGACCTGGCCGTACTGGTCAATCGCCCGGTACAGATAGACCCACCGCCCGGCGACTTTCACATACGTCTCGTCGACGAACCAGCGATCCCCGGGTGCATGCCGGCAGGGGCGGGCCGCGTTGATCAGCAGCGGGGTGAACCGCTGTACCCAGCGATAGACGCTCACGTGATCCACCGCGATGCCTCGTTCGGCCAGCAGCTCTTCGACGTCCCCGTAGGACAGCCCGTAGCGCAAATACCACCGCACTGCAACGATGATCACCTCCGATGGGAATCGGAACCCCGCGAAGCTGGACCGGTGCGGTGACACCCGAACGTCGTGACGGCGCATCCGCCCAGCGTGCCTGAGCAGGTCATCCGCCAATGCAACGGTGCCGCTCGGGCTACTCACCCGCGGCGCCACGGCTAAGAAGGTCGAGATCCTTATCCTGCGCCAGGAAGTGATGGTGCTGCGTCGTCAGGTGACCCGGCCTCGCCTGACCTGGCCGGACCGAGCGATCTTGTCCGCCCTGGTCTGCCTGCTTCCCGGCCCGTTGCAGACCCATCGGATCGTCACGCCGGCCACGCTGTTAGCTTGGCACCGTCGGCTAATCGCCAGACACTGGACCTACCCCAACCGGTCAGGCCGGCCGCCGATCACCGACGACATCCGGGACCTGGTGCTGCGCCTGGCACGGGAGAACCCCTCCTGGGGCCACCGCAGGATCCAAGGCGAACTCGTCGGACTCGGCCACCGCGTAGGCGCAGGCACCATCCGACGAATCCTGGCCGCCGCTCGACTTGGCCCGGCACCGCGGCGTAGTGACACCGGGTGGCGAACCTTCCTGCGCGCGCAGGCTACCGGCCTGTTGGCCACTGACTTCTTCGCCCTTGACACCATCGCGCTGCGCCGCCTTTACGTTCTATTCGTCATGGAGGTCCGCACCCGCAGGGTGCACCTCCTCGGGGTGACCGCTCACCCGAGCGCGGCCTGGACCACCCAAGCCGCCCGCAACCGGTGCTGTTGCAAGGGTGGGTGATGGTGCGGTGGAGCCCGCTGCCGGTCGCTTGGTCGCTACCGTGGGCTGCTGACGGTAGTCATGCGTAGGCGAATTCCTTCTCGACGATCACCACGTCCGGGTTCGGGTGTCCGTAGGCGAAGATCCGGCCCTGGCCCTTGCGTAGTGCGTGCATCGCCTCGATCCCCTTGAGCGTCCGGTAGGCGGTCGTCGGGGGCTTGAACCCGCGCTTCGGGCTGATGATCCGCTTCAACCGGCCGTGATCGCCCTCGATCCGGTTGTTCAAGTACTTCACCCGTTGATGCTGTACTGAGGTCGCACACCGTCCGTCGGACTTGAGCTCGGTTATCGCCGCGGCTAGGGCAAGATCGCGGTCGGTGTTAATCACCCTTGGGCGGCCCGCAGTGCGCGGTTGAGCACAGCGTCTTGACCAAAAACCGCTTCGCTGAGGTGGTGTTTCTCCTGGTGGACAAGTAGAAGTCCAGGGTGTCGCCGGGGGAGGTGAGCGCCCGGTACAGGGAGCACCAGCGCCCGCCAATCCGCAGGGAGGTTTCCTCGACCTGCCACGATTGCGCTGCCCACTGGCCGACACGGCGGTACCAGCGGTTCCGCTTGTCCAGCTCGGGCGCGTAGCGCTGCACCCACCGATAGATCGTGGTGTGATCAACCGGCACGCCGCGCTCGGTGAGCATCTGCTCCAGGTCGCGGTAGCTGACCCCGTAACGGCAGTACCAGCGCACCGCCCACAAGATCACGTCTTTCGGGTAGCGCCGGCAAGAGAAGATGCTCACAGACTCCGGATCCTGCCATGCCGGCCACCCCCACCCCGGGTTTGCAACAGCACCCCCGCAGCTCACCGGTCAGTGGCTGCACCGAAGGGTGGTGTGCGCTGTCCGTGGACTTCCCGCTTAGTGATCTTCGGTCTCTGAGTTCTTCATATCTGTGTCAAGTTTTCAGGCGGCGCGGGGCAGGCGAGCGTGGGCGGCGTAGGCGTCGACGTGGCGAGTGATGGTGGCCAGGGCTGCTCGGAGTTGGGGTGGGGCTTGGGGTTGGTTGGCGGCGGTGAGCGGGACGAGCATCCGGTTATGGATCTTGGTGTAGAAGACGGCGATGCGGATGCCGTCGGGGGTGAGGGTGTAGCGGTTGGTGTGCGGTAGGCGGCGGATGAGTCCGGCCAGGCGCAGCCGGCGGAGGTCGTAGGTTATTTGGTGGGGGCGGTAGTCGCTGCCGAGCAGTCCGGCGGTCAAGACACGCAGGTTCTTGTTGGTGAAGCCGGTGGCGGCGAGCAGCGTGTGGCACAAGGCGCCGGTCAGGGCCATGACCCGAGGATCGCCGAACCTCAGGGCTGGGGTCCTCCGCCCCGCCGCATCGACGGTGGGGTGCGCGATCCGCTCAAAGGCTGGGCT
>JAJPIR010000225.1 GCA_021324675.1 Actinomycetota bacterium | reverse complement strand
GGTGTCCCGAACGACGCCTCTCCGTGAGATGGTCGGTGAGAGGCACCGCCGCCCACCGATCACCGGATGGCCAGTATGGGCTGACCGCGGCTAGGGTGGCTACCTCGATCGAGTAGCAAGATGGATGTGATGCCGCCACCTGACGCGCCGGTGACCCGCGCAAACCAGCGCGCGCACCGCAGCACACGACGGCTCGCCGCCGGGGCCGTGCTGGGTGCGCTGGCGGTGCTGGTCGCGGTCGGCGTTCCCACGAGCAAGGCGGCGCTGCTCGCCGTCATGCCGGACTTGCCCGTCCCGGTTACCCCACAGCCGCTGCGTGTCCCCGTACACACCTGCTTGACTTGGCAACGGCAGGACGCCACCGACGCTAATGCGGTGAGCTGCACGCAGCCGCACCTGTTCGAGGTCACGGCGACAGTGGACCTTCAGGACTTGGGCGCACAGGAACCATTCCCGGATCCGGCGCGGTGGCAGCAGCTGGTGGCACAGCGCTGCACCGAGCGCACCGCCCAGGCGCTGGATGATCGTTTCGATCCCTTCGGCCGCTTCACCATCGGGGCGATCAAACCGAGTGAGGCCGGTTGGCGCAGTGGGGACCGGATGCTGCGCTGTGGTGTGCAGTCTGTTGGCCGCACCGGCATGCTGTTCGCCACCACCGGCAATGTGCTGACGCAAGACCAGTCAGACGTGCATCCGCCCGGAACCTGCCTGGGTAACGACGGGAAGGCAGTGGGCGACCCAGTCGACTGCGCGAGTCCGCACGCTATCGAGGTGGTGGGGGTGGTTGATCTCAAAGGTGCCTTCCCCAACGGCTACCCCGACGAAGCTGCGCAGGACAAGATGCTGAACACCGAATGCACCCGGTTGGTGAAGGATTACTCGGGTGGCCCGGCGGTAGCCACGAATAAGGGCCTGACGCTGTTCTGGGAAACGCTGCGCACGCAGAGCTGGCACGCTGGCAGTACCCGGGTCGACTGCCGGCTCGGAGCATTTCTCCCTGATCGGTCCGGTTTTGCCCCGGTGACTGGCAGCGTGAAGGGGGCGGTACAAATCGGCAAGCAACCAGCGCCGGCAGCGCCACACGATCTCGGACCGTTTCCGCAGGCAACACCTCCAGTGGCTCAGGTCGACACCCCGCCGCCACCGCCCTGATGAACCGCTGGCTGGACGCCGAGCGGTTCGATGAATTGGTAGCCGAAGCGCTGGACCTGATCCCGCCCGAGCTTGCCTCGGCGATGGACAACGTGGTGGTGCTAGTGGAGTCCCGCCATCCCGACGACCCCGGTTTACTCGGACTCTACGAAGGAGTCGCGCTTACCATGCGGGACTCGCACTACAGCGGTTCGCTTCCGGACCGGATCACCATCTATCGCGACGCCCTGCTTGATGCATGCCGCGACGAGCAGGAATTGGTGGAGGAAGTCGCCGTCACCGTGGTTCATGAGATCGCTCATCACTTCGGCATTCCTGAGCACCGGCTACACGAACTCGGCTGGGGCTGATGGATGAGGGCACCAGACCATCCACAATTGATTGGGGGTGGCGCAGTGATGCTGGATGTCGGATTTGCAGTAACTCGCTTGATCACCGCCGCAGAACACCTGGGTATTCGCTATCGAGGTGGCTGAGAGGGAAAACGCCCGATCTCTTGCTACGCGAAGCTTGGCGTGCAATATGCGGCGCTGGCGACCAGGGCATGACGCGGAGGTAGCGGTCACCCAGCGCCACGTCCAAGCAAGCGCACATGGTGCAGGACAGCGTGCGGCGTCGCGGTGCACGGAGGTAGTGCAGGCTCACGGACGACCACGCAGGAGGCGTCCATCCTGGCGAGCATGGCAAGCCGCACTTGCGGATAAACAGTCCCATGCTTTCCGTGACACTGCCGTGTAACCCGGCCTGCCGCGCCATAAGTGCGGCGACAGTGCCGGAAGCTGGCGGCAACCGGGTCGGCGCCAGGTTGGGTGAGTCGTGAGGCGCACGCGGCACCCGCGGGATCACACGGGCCAGCCTGCCAACCCATTGATCATCACGACTAGCTGTAATCCGCGCTCAGGCGTATCGCGAACCTAGCCAGCCGCAAGCTGGTCCCGCTGCGACACCGGGAACTGGGTGACGCCCTCCACCATGAAACCCAGTGCGCGCAGTTCAGAGTCATCCAGCAACAGACAGACCGCCAACAGACCACCAATCCGCCTAACGGCAATCATACGCCATCGGGTGGTTTGGCAGAAATTTCCGTGAACAACTCAGTCTCCGCTTGTGACGACTCCGGTTTCTCACCTACTCTGTGCACGGGGCTTGGCGCGGTAAATTAGGTGGTCTGCCGATCATTCGGCGGCTACCCCTATTTGTCGCGTCGAGACGGGGTGGTAGGTGTGCAGGTCGACGGTTCCCGCGGCCGTTTCCGCACGATCAAGTTGAACTGGATGTTGGGGCGGTGACCGCCCCGGCTCCGCGCCGGGCTGATCCGTTTGTGCACCCGGCGCTGATCTACCGTGGTACCGCGGAATACCTCGCAGGTACGGTGCCATTCATCCGCGAAGGGCTGGCCGCCGGTGAACCCGTTGGCTTGGCCGTACCGGGCCCGAATTTGCGGCTCATCCTCACGGAGTTGGGCAACGACGCGGAACGGGTCCGGCTGCTGGACATGACGCGCTCCGGCCGGCATCCGGGACGGATCATCCCCAACGTGCTGCGTACCTTCGCCGATGCCCACCGGACCGGGCGAGTACGCATCGTGGCTGAGCAGCTATGGTCCGCACGCACCGTGCGAGAGTATCCAACCTGCGTGCACCAAGAGGCATTGATCAACCTTGCGCTGACCGGTCGGTCGGTCAGCATGTTGTGCGCCTACGACGCTGATGCGATCGGTCCGCAAACGCTCGCCGAGGTGGAGGTCAACCATCCACGACTGATCGATGCCCGCGGCGAACGGGCGAGCACCAGCTTCGCCCAGCAACGCGTGATCACTGATGATCGGCTCTGCGCTCACACGATAGGGCCCAGCTTCACTTTTGACGCCAGCAGGGCGGCGTTGGCCGCACAGTTCGCCTGCGATCAAGCCACTCGGCTCGGCCACGGTGGCGACCATGCAGAGCTCAAACTGATCATCGGCGAGTTGGTGGCGCGCAGCCTTGTCCATGGCGCAGGAACCGGCACCTTGCGCGTATGGACTGATCGCGGCTACCTGGTGTGTGACGTCCGGCATCACGGACACATCACTGACCTACCAGCCGGTAACCCCCTGGCCGACCCCAGGAAACCGGATGCCCGTGGCCTGCTGATGGTGCACCATCTATCCGACTTTGTGCAGCACCATTCCTGCCCGCAAGGAACGACTATCCGGGTGTACCTCAAGCTTGCTACCGCCGAAGAGGCGCCGCGGGATCCAGGTGAGCAGGCGCCAACGCCACCCCGCATCAGGTCCGCGGCGCCCGCCGGGCCGACGCCGTTACCGTGGCAGACCTACGAGGCACTGCATGCGGCTGAACGTTTCGGCCGCTATCTCCCGCAGGATCTTGCCACTGAGACGCAACGACTCACCGCGGTGAACAGCGAACGACGTCATATCGAACCGGTGCTGGAAGCTCTCACCGCCGTAGAGGCGCTTGCCCGGGTAGTTGACCGGTGGCGGACCAGGTTGGTGCGGCTGGCTCGCACGCGTGGGGCCCCCTGGACCGACATCGGCCAATCGTTGGGTGTCAGCAAACAGGCAGCTCACGAACGCTATGGGCGAGCCCGGGGCCGGCGCGCCGCTGGCTCTGGCCTGCCGGGCCATATGGGGCCGCTGCCACCCGCGCAGGGCACCTGAAAGGGGTTACCAGACGCCATTCGCCGCATCTACCGAGCAGGTACGCGTCCGGGTACAGCAGCGTCACCTGCATGCCCCGGATCGGCCACCCATGGGCAGCCTTGCAACAGCGGGGCGCCGGACACAACGCCTGCGTGCCAGGTGGCTGCAAGGTCGGGATATGCGTCGAGTCGGCGGGGTCACAGAGTGCCGTAGCCGTGTCGCTGTCGAGTCCCGGGATCGGCGCAGCCGCGTGCGGCTACCCTCGGCGAACACCGGTTCGTCAAGAGCTTGCTACCGCCGCCGCGATGTGCACAGTCCACTTTTCGCTGTCCAGAGGGATCCTCGGATGCCGAACAACCCCGATGGCCACTGCCGGCACCCGCCGGCCGCCATGCAGCTAGGTGCGCTGCCCACGCATTCCTACGGATTACGCATCAGACCACGGAACTTCGGGCCAAGCCACGGCTTGCGACCCCAGGCGACCAGCTTGCCCGTGGCGATCGCCGACCACTGGCTCTGCCGAGCCCAGGCCACCATGAGAAATGCCACGGGATCAGCAGAGATACGGCAGTCGACTCTTCGCGGGGACGGATCTTCGACGCTCAGCGCACCATCGTTGAAAACGAAATAGAAACGGTTCCCGCCCCGGATCCGTAGCTCGTAGGTGGTGCAGGAACCCGCTCCTGCACCAGCAACCATGGTCTGCGAGCCAAGGTTTCGGATCACCGGGATGAGGAATCGCCCTACCACCAAGGCGGCATGAGACGGTTCGATCCGCCACCGGCGCCCCGCGGCATGCGCGATGTCGTAACCGTGTACGAGGGTTTCGTTGAGCAAGTGGTAAGTCAGCATTGACTGACTGAAGGTCACGCCTTCCACCATCCACTGACGCGGCGCCAGAGGGTCTTCCCCCACACAGGCGCTGAAGTATTCCTGCGCTCGAGTCTCGATGCGGTCGGCCAGAACCCGCAAGTCGCGCTCAGGTTCCGCCTCCACCGCGAGGACCGTCGCCTCGGCCAGCTCGTCAATGCTGCGCAGGGGAATACCGCCGGGGTTGGGCAGCGCGTCTTGGAACTGCGCCAGATCCTGCCTGGCTAATGCCGGCAATCCGCTCCACGCTTGGGAGAGATGCACGGCCACCTCGCCGAGATTCCACTGCCCCAGCGCGGGAACCAGTGGATCCTCGATGGATCGCAGCAGAGCCGTGACCCGGCGAACCTCGTGGCGAAGGGCGTCCTGACCACGCTGCCAGTCCGTTTGCATGGCGCTTGCAACCACATGCGGACACTAGCAACAAACACTGACATCCACACCCGTTGAATAACTGGTCTCCACCAGCTCAGCTAGGGGTTTCGTATCAGACTTCGGAGCTGGAAACCCAGCCATGGCTTGCGGCCCCAGGCCATCAGCTTGCCTTGGGCGATCGCCGACCACTGGCTCTGCCGAGCCCAGACGACGAGGAGGAACGCGACAGGATCAGCCGAAATGTGGCAGTCAATCTTGCGGGGAGAGGGATCTTCTATGGTGAGCGCGCCGTCGTCAAAGACGAAATGAAACGATTCGCCACCGCGAATGCGAACGTCATAGGCAGCGTGCAGGCCGCTGGCCTTGGCCCCGTTGACGAATACTCGAGGATCGGCTGCACGTACCACGGGAACGATGAACCGGGCAAGCACCATGGCGGCATGGGCCGGCTCTATCCGCCACGGACGCCGGGCTGCGTGGGCGATATCGTACCCGTGCAGGACAGTCTCGTTCAGCGCGTGGTAAGTAAGGGTGGCCTGCTGAAACATCGTACCCTCAATGATCCACTGGCGTGGCGCATCGAAATCTTGTCCCGCGCACCGGCTGAAGTACTTTTCTGCCAGCTCGTCGATACGGTCAGCGAGAACGGTCAGATCTCGCTCGGTCGCAGACGAGATACCGGAGTTGGTCACCTCGTCCCAGTCCCACATATCCTTGACCACCGCGCCGGCTGCGACGCCGGCATCGCGTGGAATCACGGCGTGGAACGGCGATAGGTCTTGTTGTGCCAGGCAGGTCACCAATAGCCAAGCCTGGGACAGGTGGACGGCGACATCACCAAGGTTCCATGATCCCACTGCGGGAACTGCCGGATCCTCGATAGAGCGCAGAAGGGCTGTTACCCGCTGAACCTCTTGACGAAGAGCATCCTGACCTTCTTGCCAGTCCGCCATCGTTAACCGTGTAACCACATCAGCCCTTCCACTGGTCGCTACCCGAGTGCGCAGCGACCGTAGGACGAATCCGTGGCTGGGAACAGCCGCTATCCGGCGGATCCAGCACTTCGCTGGGGTTGGCAGCTTTTGAAGAGCCACCAACCGCAGTCGGGGAAGCGTCAAGAAGACGCAGCAACCCTTTAGACTGTGGCGCGGTGTCGACCACCGGTTGATATCGACGCACGGGCGCAAGTACGCAACGCGCTGGCTAGATCGTGATGGATGTCAACAATCTCGCTCAACACGCCGAGTTCCGGTCGGGAGAGCGCTTCGGAACGCGGATCGATCACGAGCGCAAGATGACCCTCAATATCATAGGAATCGAGAATATCCAGCGCCGCGTGCAGTCCCGTAGAGTCGAGAAAAGCGACGGCAGACAGATCGATTACGAGATGCGGCCGACCTTCGTGCACCGTTTCAATCAGCCTGCCGGCGAGAACCGGCGCGGTGCTCAGAGCGACGGCGCCGGTGACGCGGCACAGTGCCGTATCCGGCTGCGGCCAACTGACGGTTGCGATGACCGTGGGCCCGCTCTGCGGCAATGTGGACGTGATGGTGTCAAGTTGATCGACCACCATGGGTGCCACTGTTACTGGTGTCACTGTCGAACTCCTCCCCCGAGCCGTCACAGACGAGATTCGACCGTACACGCTGCGCAATGGACGTCAACCCAGCGTCAAGCTAGCCTGACAGGAGAAACGTCTGATTTGTCGAGAAATGACCAGCGGCATCCTTTTGTTGGTGAGGTAGCCTGAGGCGCCGTGTAAACTTTCCGCACTGAATCGAGCACGCTGCGTAAGCAAGGTGGGTGAAGGGGATCGATGGATTCCGCACTCGACATCGCGGTGCATCGCCACGACCAGGTGGTCGTGGTTCACCCGCGCCGGTTGCTCACCGTGCGCACCGCGGCGGAGCTGCGCGAAGTACTGGCGAAGGAACTCACCGAACATACCCGGGTCGTAGTCGATCTTGACGGGTTGCGGGTTGGTCGAGAGTCCTGCGTTGCGGTGTTTCCGGCGGTATTGACCCAATGTGGCGGCTGGCCGTCAGCAAAGCTTGCGCTGTGCCGGCCTGACCCGGCCATGGTCCAGGCATTGACCGCCCGGCGGGTATCGGAGTTGGTACCGATATATCACTTGCGGCTGGAGGCGGAAGCCGCGATCGACTCACGTCCATCGCTGGTACGAGTCCGCGTTCAGCTGCCCTGTGACATCGGAGCCGCCGCGTCGGCCCGCCGGTTGGTCCGCGAAATATGCCCGAAGTGGCACGTCGACAACGGAGTCAAGGACACCGCCGAGTTCGTGGTTGGCGAACTGGTCTCGAACGCGGTAGTACATGCCTGCACCGATGTGTGCCTCACGCTGGAGCGGGGGCCACGTGGGTTGCGGGTGTCCGTGCGGGATGGTTCCCCGGTCGGGTTTCCTGGGCCGGTACAGCGGTCCACCGATCCGCTCGGGCAAGTACGTGGCCGGGGCCTGGAACTGGTGGAAAGTCTCACCACCGCATGGGGAGTCGATGCCCAGCCTGACGGGAATACGGTGTGGGCCGAGATCAGCAGGTAGCTACGGCTTGGGCGGACCTCAAGTGGCCGCGATGGGATTCTGTGGCTAACCTGGCCGCCGTCCGTGGCCCGCCGACACACCGGAGATCATGACAGCCCCGCAGTCGTCTCGCCGCCCCGACACCTCTACCGGCACCTCCGACCTCAAACTGAGCCGCATTGCCGCCGCCGCGCTCGCTGCGGTGACCACTGCCCTGGTCGCCTCCAAGCTTGGTGCTGAAGGGACCCTTATCGGTGCCGCCGCGGCCAGCATGATCACCACGGTGGCCACCTCCCTCTATCAGACTTCTTTGGAACGCAGCCAACAACGCGTCCGCTCCCTCGCTCAGCGCAGCCGGACGGCGCATCCCACAGCGGTGGCCACCCTGCCAGGCCGCGGCGAGTTCGTCGACGGACGCCGTCACGACGCTGAACAACCGCCGGGCCGATCCGGGCGATCAGCCCGATGGCGATGGGCTGCCGTGGCTTTGGGAGCTTTCGGCGGCTTCGCCCTGGCCATGATGGTGATCACCGGATTCGAGTGGGCTAGCGGCCAGGCTGTCGGCGGTAACGGTAAGGGCACCACCATCGGGCAAGTGGTGCGCGATCAGTCCGGCCCGCAACGACCGAGCACCCCACCTGCAGGACCGGCATCGCAGACACCCACCGAGACACCGACCGAAACCTCTGAGCCATCTCCAACCCAGACCACGGCCCCGACAGGGGGAACCAGCGTCGAACGGAGCCCTACCCAGACCACCTCCGACACACCGACACCTAGCCCGACGACGCCGCCACCCCTGATACCACCACTTCCAGGAATCGGCGGCTGAACCGCTTGGGCATGTCAACAATGCGACGTTAGACAACTATTGCAATATCGCATACGCTCCCTTACTTCGGGTATCGAAGTACTCACCATTCGATGCTGCCCACGGAACGTAACGACTTTTCACAGTCGAGCCGGGCTCGTATTCGCAAGCCATTTCACTCAACTGTGAGCTATGCTCGGCCAGTGTCGACGGCAGGCGAGCCGGGAAACACGTTGACCGGGGTTGAAGACCGTTTGCGTCGGATTAAGTCTGTGACCGACGCAGCACTCGCTCATGTTGACGTTGAAACCCTCTTGACGGAACTGCTCGATCCAGTACGGGAACTGCTCGGAGTTGACGCTGCCACCGTGTTGTTGCTCGATGTGCCCTCCCAAGATCTCGTGGTGACGGTGGCTTTGGGTATGGAAGCGACAGTACGTCAAGGCGTTCGTGTTCCGATGGGGAAGGGTTTCGCCGGCCGGGTCGCGGCGGAGAAGCAACCGATGATCATCGAGCGAGTCGACGAGACGAACGTGCTGTACACGGTCCTGGCCGACCATGGAATCTGCTCGCTACTCGGCGTGCCGTTGCTGAGCAGCGGGACGGTCATCGGTGTTCTCCACGTCGGAACCCGCTGCCCGCACCGGTTCAGCGAGGACGACGTGAAACTGCTCCAACTCGCAGCCGAACGGATCGTTGTCGCCACGCAATCGCGGCGTACCGAAGTGGAGCGGGCCGCTGCCCTGGTCTTCCAGCGCAGCCTGTTACCCGCGCGCTTGCCCGTGGTGCCGGGTCTGGAACTGGCCGCCCACTATGTTCCGGCGAGTTCCGGCGGGGTCGGCGGCGACTGGTATGACGTTTTCACGCTTCCCTCCGGCTGGTTGTGCGTGGTGATTGGCGACGTGGTGGGCCGTGGTCTGGTTGCCGCCGACATCATGGGCCGGCTGCGAAACGCATTGCGCGCCTACGCGTTACTTGGCGGTGATCCCGCTGAGGTGCTTGAGAGACTCGATCAGCAGGTTCTGCATTTCGAACCGGAAACGATGGCTACGGTGTTGATAGCGATGTTCGAGCCATCGTTTGGGCGGTTACACTTCTCCTCGGCGGGCCATCCGCCACCGCTACTGGCCCTGCCCGGTCAAACTGCGGTTTTTCTTGATGTGCCAAGCGATCACCCCGTTGGTGTGCATGGTGGGCTGCGACGTCGGGCGACTACTATGACGCTGCCGCCCGGGGGACTCGTCTGCTTCTACACTGACGGCTTAGTGGAAAGCCGCGACACCTCGCTCGAGGGTGGGCTAGACGAACTGTCCAGGTCGGTAGTAGCGGGCCCGGTCGATGGCTTGTGCAGGAAGCTGATAGCCCAATTCGTGGGTGCGGAGGTACCTGGCGACGATGTCGCGGTACTCGCTATACGCCGCCAGGACAGCGGCGAGGTTGGGCCGTTGGATCTCGTCCTACCGGCGCTGCCATGGTCTCTGAGGGATATCCGGCTTGCCGTACGACGCTGGCTGTCGGCGGTCGGCGCCAGCCCGCGCGCGATTGCTGATCTGCTCGTCGCAATCGGGGAGGCATGCGCTAATGCGATTGAACACGCTTATGGACCTGGCAGCGGCAATGTGATGGTGCATTTGGAGCTCCAGTTGCCTGACGTACTTGCCACTATTCGCGATACTGGACATTGGCGGCCGCCCCGCCAAGAAGATGGAGGACGAGGAACTCTGTTCATGCGCGACTGTAGTGACCAGCTCCGTATAGATCATGGCCCGACGGGAACTAATGTGGTCATCCGTCACCGACTTTCCCAGGCGGCGTGTAGATGACTTCGGCAAGAGTTGACAGCAGCGCCGATGGCGGATCGACGCACATCTGGGTCAGCGGCGAGATTGATCTGGCCAATGCTCCGGCCGTCGAGGAACAGATTCGCACAGCAATTTCTTCTCATCCTACTTCGGTAGCGCTCGACCTCACCGAGCTTACCTACATGGATAGTGCCGGTATGAGAATTTTGTACAGATTAGCATCCCGGTTGCACGCTCTGCGGATTGTGCTGGAACTGATTGTGCCGCTCGACTCACCCACTCGCCGGCTGATCGAACTGTCAGGCTTCGAGTCGATCGCGGCGCTGCGACCCATACGGTCCTGATCCGCTGTGTTGCCGAAGCGGCGCACTAACGTTGGGCCGACCACAAGAACCAAGGTCACCCTGCGCCGCACAGGTATCCTTGATCATTAGGTTTGACACTGACAACGTGCGGATACCCTCTGCTCAAGCGCTCACCACACCGTGGTGGGCACCGGACGTGACGCAGGGCAGGGAGGCACAATGGGTATCTTTGACAAGGCAGTAGACAAGGTTGAAAAGTCCGTGGGCGACGCCAGAGAAAAGACCGGATTGGCACCCGACGACGAAACACAAATCCCGAGTGACACCGATGCCAATAAGGTAAACGACGCACCGGCCGATGAGACCCTCAAGGATGCCTGAGTAATTCTGACCAACGGCGCCGGCCAGCGAAGGACCCGACGCCGGCCGGCGCCGTTGTCTCTTGTTTGCCATCTTCCTGGCAGGAACCTGTTTCCACCGCGCCAGAATAGTCGCGAACTACCGTTTGCCACAAAAGAGTGCGCCCGCGAAGCCGGTTCCTCTCGCAGCAGCGCAGCAGACAGCCGGCACAGATGTCCCGGATGCCAGGTGCCTACCAGGAACAAGCTCCCCGTGCGCGGCTCCCATGGACCACGACGGCACGCCAGGAGCAGCCGCACTACCAGTCAATCTCCGCTGATGCGGGTTATACTGATGTTTTGATCCGCATCTGATGAGATGGACCGGGGGCCGGGACTGAGGAATTGCGCGCAGGCCCGGTCAGTGTGACGGTGTATCGGCCCATTGGATAAGGGCACTAGGCAGGGGTTATGCGTGCCAGGATTCACGCCAAGCTGGATGAGCTGATCGGCGAACTGGCGCGGATGACCTGGGTCGCCGCTGATCTGATGACTGATGCATCCAGCGCGCTGCACCACGGCGATCTGATGCTGGCCGAGAGGGTGGTGGCCAGCGAGGGACAGATGACCGCAACGCTCAAGCAGGTCCAGCGGCGCTGCGTCGTCCTGCTCGGGTCGCAGGCGCCTGCCGCCACCGACCTGCGAGCACTGATCACCACCTTGCACGCGGTGGATGAGTTGGAGCGGATGTGTGCACTCGCCCGGCACGTCGCGAAGATTGTTCAGCTCAAGCACCCCAGGGTGCCGATTCCTGATGGCCTTGCCCCCCTGTCAGCACGGATGAGCGTGCTGGCAGCTCGCCTGGCGCACGACGCTGCATGCACGATCGAAGCCCGGGACCCGCTATCGGCGAGCCGGCTGGTCCAGGCCGACGATGAGGTAGACGCACTGCGCGACCACCTGCTTGGTGCCGTGTTCGCTCCCGACTGGCCCCATGGCGTAGAACCAGCTGTCGACGCCGCCTTAATCAGCCGCTATTACGAGCGCTTCGCCGACCACGCGGTGGCCCTCACATGCCAAGTCTGCTACCTCGTCACCGGCGAATATCCGCACCGCAGGATAGAAGCGGAGCCATCCGGATCTAGCCGACCGATGATGACCCCTACCCGCTCCACCACGCCACAACTTCCGACGAAGGCCGGCGACGAACTCATCGAGGCCGACGGCGTGCTGCTCGACCTGGCGCGGCGGCGGGCAAACGTTGACGGCTACGTGGTCCATCTTCCTGCCCGTGAGACCGTGGTGCTCAGCGTGTTGATGTCTCGCGCTGGGCAGGTCGTGTACCGGGCCGCGCTGGCAGATGCTGCCGGGATGACTGGCCAGGCACGTCACCGAACCCTAGACCGGATGGTGCGCCGGTTACGCCGCCGACTCCAGCCCAGCCCCCTGTCCCCGGCCCGGCTGCACCACGTTGGCGACACCGGTTACCTGTTTGGATCCGGGCCGACCCACACTGGCTGACAGCCGACCTGGGCAACGGAGCATTGCCGGGTGGCTCCTCCTGCCCGAGGGGTCAAGGGCGCCGCCACTGCCGCACCGACCGCCGCGACGAACGCCGGACCAGCAATCGCTGGCACGGCCAGTGGCGCCGACGCGACGCCGGCAGGTCCTGCCGAGTGGCCGCCTGCACCGCAGCCCGCGGCAGCCGCTGCACCAGCGCACCAGCAAGCCAGCGGCATGCCCTGCGCTGCCAGCGCCCAAGCCTGCGTGTCGCTGTCACGCCACGAGGCATGGCTCACAGACGGCAACGGGCGTATCACCTACGGCCCGGTACCAGCCACCGGGGGGAAGCTCTACCTATCCCACACCGACGGGCACCCCCGGGTCCACGTCATCGCCCCATTCTCCGACCTTGACCATCGGCACTTCCATGGCCACCGTGGTTTGCCGCAGCGGCGGGCTCAGGCTGGCAGCGCTATCTGGAAAGCCGGAACGCAGGTTCCCCCGGCGCTCATGTTGATCAGCTCGGTCGGAGATAGCCGACAGATGAAGCCATAGGCAGTGGAGGAAAATAAAAATGGATCGGTACCTTCATGGTAGTGTCTTATGAGATGTAGATCTTTACATTGCACCTTGATACTGAGATGATTTGGTCCATGGAACTCTCTGAACAGGATCGTGCCGAGCTTGTTACTGTGATTAAG
>JAJPIR010000020.1 GCA_021324675.1 Actinomycetota bacterium | reverse complement strand
GACGCCGTCCGACGTAGACCAATTTCCAGGGACAACCCAAGGATGCGACTCGGGCCACCATCGCGATCAGGGGAGTAATCCCAATCCCGCCGGCAATGAACAGATACGCCGCGCTGGTGACGAGGGGGAAATGGTTACGCGGACCGTGCACTGTGATCATCTGTCCGACTTGGGCGATGGCGTGCAGCTCCGCTGAGCCACCACGACCACTCGGCACCCGCAACACCGCGATCCGGTAGCTGCGCGTGTCGCTGGGGTCACCACACAGCGAGTAGTGCCGACGCCGTCCCGAGGGCAAAACAAGCTCAATATGCGCTCCGGGGTCCCAGCTGGGTAGCGTCGCGCCATCCGCGGCTTTCAACCGTAACGACAAGACATTCTCAGCCGCCACGGTCACTTCACTGATGACCAATTGCATCCCGGCGCTCATCGGTGTCGCGGCGGAAGAGGTGGCAGCAGACCAACATGGCTGGGAGTGCTCCACGGCCGCTGCCAGACACCCGGCAGGTGCCCAACGCGTGCCTAGCGCTGCCCCGGCACCTGTCCGTTGCGTGGTGAGTAGCCGAAACACCACCAGGCCACCAACCATGCCCGTCACCGTCACACCGCCCCAATACGTCACCGGGTCAGTGAGGTCGGTGCCGGCTAGTGCGGTATGCACGGTGGACAGCGCCCACAGGGGTACCGACATCAGGTGTATCCGGCGCCACCACCGCCATGGCAGCACTACCCGGGCCCACGACGTCAGCAACACCGTGGCCAGCAAGTAAAAAGCGATGACGCCTGCAGCTTGAGCCGCCGGATTGTCCGGCTTCGCGAACGGGATCAACAGCTGTACAACACCAACCTGCAGGTGTGCGGTATTGAACACGCATATCAGGTGAATTATGGTGAATATGACCGCAAAAGCTCCCACGGAAGTGTGAAATCCCTGCATGCATCGGCGCGTTTTCCCCTGCGTGAGCTGTGCGCTCATCAGCAATCCAGCCACGACTGATGCAGTCAGCAGCACCCAAGCCACCAGACCCGACGCTCGGGCCAGATACCACCACCGCGTCGGATCAACCGGGGTATGCGAAGTTGTGGGATTATGCGTAAGCCCCACGAGGCCCACCAGCGTCACTATGGCGCCCGCGCTAATCATTGTCGCCTTACACCGCAATCTTTTGCAAGGCTGAAAATGTAAGTCAACCACGCATTTCCCCGTAGGATAGCTTTACTAACACCGTTCAAGAGTGAGCTGAGAATCATCAGTGTTCGCGCAGCGTCGCAGCAAATCCAGATACAACGAACCGCGCTACTCCCCGTCATCGACGGTGTCGCCGCGCGAAACCTTCAGACCGATCAATGCAAGGTGAAACCATCAGATGCCGCTATGTCAACCTCCCTATGGCATATTTATCTCGGTTCCCATCGTCAAGGCTGGTACATAGAGCCTATTATCGCCACATTCATTCAAGCCCATACCTACGACGTCTTTAACCCTAGCTAATGGATACGACAAACGAAAAGCGCCGAACGGGCGACGTCGCCGCTCGCCGCCTTTAAATTCAGGATTGCAACGGCCGTAAATTTAGCCGCACGACAGTCCCTCGGCGGCTTCACCGAGAAGATTATCGAGGCAAGGAGAACCATCGTGGTGTTATTGAGATGGAACCACACCGCCACGAACGTTTGCCACATTTGTGACAAGCGCTCTCATCAGCCAGTAGGTAACGCTGCTCTATCTGGTCTCTGTCGTTTGACCGGGTGGTCCGCCACCGCGCTACAGAAAAGACAGCAGGGCCATCCGGTGGCCCCCGAATGCGGAGCTGTTCGACTCCGACAGTTCCGGGGCGCGCTCGAGAAGTGTTAGACATCGTCACTGACTGCTCAGCGTTGGTTTTCTCTTACGATCGCACGAATTTCTGAAATTTTTTTGTTTACAATGTTGCCAAACTGGTCGCGTACTTTGTGGATGTAGACGGTAACGCTCATACCGGGGACAAGGTCGACGTTGGGCAAGTTGTCGAGAGCAACTTTAACGGGAATGACTTGGCTAACTTTTTGGAAGTTGCCAGTACTATTGTTTTGCGGGAAGAGTGAGAAAGCCGAGGCTGCTCCGCTCTGGATTTCTTGGACGCGTCCGGTGAGGGGTACGTATGGATAGGCATCAACGTGAATGTCGACGGCCTGCCCCAGGCGAACAGCGTTGATGTTGGTTTCGTCGATGCGTGCGGTAACGTAGAGACGATTGAGATCATATGCGACCGCAAGCTGGGTACCCCGATCCACGTAGGTGCCATTGATGCCGCTGTCGACCGCCACGATGCCGTTGTCAGGGGCACGGATAGGCGTGAGCGGCTGCACAAATCCGCCCATGATCTCGATACGCCCTACGATTTGGTCACGATGAACCGCGACGCCACGGTTCGCGGTCCAGTTGACTAAAATTCCGCCCGTAGGAGCGTTAATGGGAATCTTGTCGCCATCAATTTGGGCATTGTCCGTGCTGACATAGTTGCGAGCGTTAAACCAATAACTGAGACCAAAGCCGCCAGCGGTCATTACCGCGAAGACCAGAATGATGATGAGAGCGATGCGGGTGGAACGTTTGAGTTTACGCTGTGCGGGTGGTGGTGTCCCAGCGGAGCTGTCAGGCGGCGGCTCGCCTTCGGCTGCGGGTGACGCGGGAACTGACTCCATATTCATCCCCTTCCGGCGAGGTGATTGAAGTCCGCGCTGAAAGCGCCACAGAAGTACTTGTCTGGTTGACCGTGACCGACCCATTCCATCGAGCGCGCCGACAAGGACCG
>JAJPIR010000292.1 GCA_021324675.1 Actinomycetota bacterium | reverse complement strand
TTCCTTCTGCGCGGCACGGCAAATAATCTTGTTGTAGTCACAATCCGTGCGTCAGCTTTGACTCTGGTGGCCCCGGTTCGAGCCTCGCACCACCGCCCGCGCCACAATGGGCAGGTCAGAGTGGCTTAGTGGCCGTCGTTTGGTGCCCCCGGCAGGATTCGAACCTGCGACACACGGTTTAGGAATGGTTCGTCAGTATCAGACTGTGCATGGTGGATGAGCTGGTGTTTCACCCGGTTCGTCGGCGGCCAGGCTTGTGGTCATTTCGTACCTACTTCGCGTCTCAGTGGCCGGCGACCGTCCCAGAGTTTGATCTTGCTCGGCGTGCCGCGAGGAGATCACCACCGGGCCCGCTCCTGATCTCCGAAGCGGTGCCGGGTCCGGGCAGTGCCCGGGATGTATGACAGCTGGGAGGGTCCGGGTTCCCTGATTCGATCAGATCACCAGGGCAAGGGAGTACCGACGTGTATCGGTCTGGCCTGAAACGGACTATGTGCAAGCTAACCTCTCGCGCACGGTCAGTGAGATTATGGCCGTTGTTGTCCGTTGTCCCTGTGAGTCCCCGTGACAACGGGCGCGCTAGGACCATGAATCAAGATCACATGAGCAAGAAGCGGGCCTTGCGCGATAGTTGTCCGGGGGGGTCAGCGCAGATAGGTGAACAGTTGTTTGCCGGTAGGCAGCGGCGCCGCTGTCGCCGCCGGATCCTAACCTGTTGCGCAACTCGGAGACCTCACCGGCCAAAAAATGATCTTTGTGTCCCGCTCGTACAATCTGTAATATCCTGTCGCATTAAGTGACCGGCGGCATTTACTGGAATGTCATACGTTAACGATCTTTGCGGGCTCGGGCGCAACGACCCTGACCCTGGATGCATTCACTGGATGGGCCGTGCTAGCTTATCTAGTGACGTCCTTGCCTTGGGGCGCATGTCAGATTCAGGTGCCCGCTTTGCTGGCACGCCCCCTAAGGCAAGGAGTCACACCATGGACCGCAGATTGGCCGGAACAGTTCAACTGTTTTTGGTGATCATGGTTCTCCTGGTGATCTTTGGACACTAGGAGTGAGTTCCTTTGGGGGAGCCGCCGACAACGCTGCTCCCCCAATCTCATCGAGTAGTTCTGTCCGTCGGCGTACGTCCCCTCCCGTGATCAACAAAGTCGCATGGCCAGCTTGGAAGGCTGTGCTCACTGCGCCGTCAGAGGCCTCGCTCCGTAGTCAGGCTCGGTCACCGCGAACCCCGCCGCGACGTGGAGGATCAGTATGGCCCGAACTCAGACTTGCCTAGTCGCCGTGTCCGTATGTTGGTTGCTCAGGTCACCCGACACTTTCCTGTTTGCTGGCGGATGCCACGCTTCCGAGAATGAACAGAGGAAGCAGGTACAGGTAGATCGGGAACTCCCACGTGCCGGATGTCTGGTTTAGTACGTAGAGTCCGTATAGTGCGAATCCGCCTCCGCCGATGAAGGCAAGAGCTCGCCGGGAACCTGGAAGCCCCGGCAAGAGTCCGGCGAGAACGGTGATGATTCCAATGATTATTGCTGCAACGTCCATGGTGACCTCTCTCGATGAACCGATAGCTGCGTTGGTTGATCCGTTATTCGTTGTGCCGCCCGAAATGGGACGGATCTAGCCCTCGTTCCCCGTACGATAATCGCGAAACTGGGCCGGGTTGTGAATGGTGTAGACCCTTCCTGTCCGGTAGGGCTAGCACCCTGGCGTTAGTAGGGCCGCCCCCATGGTTAGACGGGTGTCGGTCCGCAATCGTTTAACTCGGGGCTACCGCTTGGATCTGATCGGCCTTGGTGGTTCTCAGGAAAGTATGAGTCGAGTTCGGAGAGTTAGCGAGGAGAAACGAGATGAAGAGGTCGGCGGAACTCGAAGGCTCGGTGGCGGTGCAGGCTTGGTACGATCCGAAGTCTAGGAAACTGGTTTACGATCTAACTACATTGCGGGTGGGGATACTGACGGCGTCGGAGGAAGCAATAACGTTCGTTTTACCGCCCGACGAAGTCTTGTTCGCTTCGGCGCTGGACGATGTCAAATTTAAGTGGTCCCCGTGGAACTTGTCGATGACCGCAACAGTAGGATCTCAAGCGTACCGAATCTACTTCAATCCGCCGAAGAGCTCTATGTCCTTGGGGTCGGCGCCCTCACTGTCGGGTAAAGAGAAGAGGGAACTCGGCGAACTCTTTGTTATGTCGACGAAGATCGCTGAACTTTCAGGCACGCATGGCGATACTTTCGACGCGCTCAAGTCACTCAGTGAAGGCATAGAGATCGCCAGCCTGCTGGGGCAAGCGTTTGCAATGTATGGAGGAATTACTAGCTATCGGAAGGCCCATAAGGTGTTGGCTTAGCAACCCTGCCTTTGTGGTCCTTTGTGGAACCCGTGTCGACAAGACTATTCGAAGCCGTGCGTTGCGACACGGGCTGCGCACCGGTGATGCTGCGAGTGCGGCGTTGAACTAGCTCTATAGCGGGTAGATCCTGAGCGATTCGAATAAAGACTTGCTCTGGAGCATCGTCTGATTTTACCGTGAGGCCTGTGGCGGCCCGGGCCGCCGTGAGCGGAGCGGCAGGCGGAGCCGAGGCCGACTGCGCGCGGAGCGCGCACTTGATCCCATAGAGGCAAATTCGGCAACAGACCGGACAACCGGACAACCGGACAACCGGATGTCGAGTCTCAGGAGATGCTTGACGATCTCAGGACATCTTTGACAGTGGCCGTGATCGGCTGTCCCATCGCCCGTTCTGCAACGCGCAAGAGATCAATTCGGGAATGTCGGTGAGAACTGTCGATGCGACTTCAAGCCGGGCCGACACGGCCCGGACGCGCCGCCGCTACCTCCGGCCAGCGCTCGCTCCCGCTCCGATCCGCGAGCGCGCCGGGCGGCTGGCGCGCGACATGGGGTTCTGGTTGTGCTTTGATTGCGTCCGGGAGAGGGAGGCGCGGATTGTGCGGAGCCACCCCCCAGCGTCCAGCCCGCTACGCGTCCCGATCCCACCGGCCCCTGCGCAGGTTTACCGTTGGGCATTGATCGTTGCGGTGTCGTGTGGTTATGTGGGTCGACCATGTTTGGGGGTATTGTTGTACGTGGCTATTAGAGTGGGGTTGTCTTGGAGGATACCCTGTTGGAATAAGCGGGCCGGATTCCGGGCCATTGACCCTAGTTCAGTATTATTGCGCATATCCGCAGCTATGCGTATCGCGCCAGGGTCTTTTCGACTCGCGCAATTCGCAATTTTAACATTTTGGGGACTGCAATGGTTTTTAAACGCGATGCAACCCAGCGGGAGTTAAAAGATATCCAGAATGTCAAGTTGACAGTGATTTCCACCTTGCTAGCTAGTATAATAGGCGGTTTATTCGGCTTCGGTGGGAGTCTGTTGGTTTTCCTGGGTTCTCAAAAGTCATTAGACGAAGCTCGTAGCCAGCATTTCAACGACGTTCGGGGAGAAATTTACGCAAATTTCCTTACTGACGCCACCAAGTTGCGAGTTAGCTTGGGTTTCTCTTCTGAGCGCGCAATCGCCGCCCGGCAAAGCCTTAACGTCGATGACTGCAAGATCGAAGATTTGTTCGCAGTAGCGCAGTCAGATTTGGGGCGCGTATATTTGGTCTCCCCTATTGACGTAAGAAACGCGGCGCGCGAGTTCATGAATACTCTTAGCCGCTGGGGTAATTCACTCTGCAATCCAGGTGTATCGTACACGCGAGAAATGGCCGATTCATTCATAGATTCGTTCGATAAAACGAATATCGCCTTCCAGTCAGCTGCAAGGGTGGATCTGACTGGATAAAGGTAAAGGCAACTTCGTCTCAACGTCACGTGAAGTTCGCATGCCTGTACTGAACGGCGAGAAGGAGCGAACGAGCTGTCCAGCAAGTTCCCCGATCCAACCAATAAGGGTCACGGGCGGGGGCTGCAACCACGCGCCGTTCACCTTTTCATCCAACCGAGTTCCATCCAGTCGATTCGACCGGCATGCACACTGCGGCACACGATCCACTCAGGACTTACAAGCGAGGGTTCCTTGGTGACAGCGCAGTCTGACAGCAGCGCCGCCGGATCTACGCAGCCACTGCGGCACGGGTTCAAACGCTGAACGACAGGTCACGGACGGTGCTGTACCGTCAAAGACCGACTGGGGGTCAAGTGGTCTGGCTGGTGAGCGGGCGGAGTGGATGTCGCTGATAGCGTGTGGTCATGCGTGGGGCAGGTGATCAGCTCAGTATTGGGGAGCGTATTGCCTTCTACCGGCGTCGTCGCGGACTGTCGCAGGTTGTTTTGGCGAACTTGGTGGGTCGTACTGAGGATTGGCTGAGCAAGATCGAGCGTGGCGAGCGGGAGATTCGTCGGCTTGATGTCCTCGCCGACGTGGCGCGGGCGCTTCGGGTGACGCTCGGTGATCTGCTGGGCGAGCCCGTACTGCTGGAGGACGAGCAGGAGCATGACGATGTCCCGGCTATTAGGGATGCGTTGATGGCTCCAAGGCGGTTGTCTCGGACATTGTTTTCGCTATCGATGCCCATGGAGTACATCGACCCGGGTCCGGTGGCGCGGTTGGCCGAGGCAGCATGGTCGAGCTACCAGAAAGGTGATCTTGGTCAGGTCGTGACGGCGCTGCCTGGTCTGATCAAGACGACTCAGCAGATGGAGTCCGCCTCGACCGATGACCTAGCGTATCGGCGGTCGTGTGCTGCGGTCTCAGCGCGTGTTCACCATCTGGCCGCCACCACGCTGAGCAAGATCGGCGAGGCCGACCTCGCTTGGATCGCTGCAGAACGGGCGATGCAGGCGGCAGATGACGCGGACGATCCATTGGTACTGGCTTCGGCTGCCCGGTCGGGGACTCATGCGCTGCTGGCGGTGGGCCGGTTTGAGGACGCGTTGGAACTGGGAGAGGTCGCTGCGCGGTGGTTGCGGCCGAGGATGGGGGCTGGCGACCCGGCTGCGCTGAGCTTGTACGGGATGCTCTATCTCCGTACGGCGGTCGCTGCTGCTCGGCACCAGGACCGCTCGACGGCGCACGGGCTGCTGACACAAGCGGGACGGGCGGCCGATCAGCTGGGTGTCGATGCGAACTATTGGCAGACTGGTTTTGGTCCGTCCAACGTGGAACTGCACCGCATCTCCGCGGCGCTGGACCTGGGTGATATTAGCCAGGTGATCGACTCCGCGCCGCGGGTCAATGTTGACCATCTTCCGGTAGAGCGTCAGGTTACGCATCTGATTGACCTGGCACGGGCGCTGAGTTTGGTCGCCAAGGATGACGACGCGCTGCAAACACTGCTCACAGCTGAACAGAAGGCGCCAGGGATCGTGCGGCACAGCGTGGTGGTCCGCGAGGTGGTGCGGTCGATGTACCGCCGGGCTCCGGCGACCGCTGGGAAAAAGTCGTCACCGCTGCTGGCACTGGCCGAGCGCTGCCGGGCCGTGGGATAACCGCATGGCTTCGCGGGTCCTGGGTCTGGTTGGTTCTGGCTGCGGTGGACTGGATGAGTTGCTTCCGCATTTGATCAGGCCAGCTCAAGAGATGGGTTGGACTGTCACGGTCACGCTCACCCCGACCGCCGGCCGGTGGCTGCGGGAGTCCGGGATGCTCGCTGAGATCGAACAGGTGTCGGGCTTTCCGGTGCGGGTTGATCCTCGCTCGCCGACCGAACGCAGCCCACATCCGCAGGTGGATTGCTATGTCGTCGCCCCGGCCTCGGCTAACACGGTGGCCAAACTCGCGTTGGGCATCGCCGATAACCAGGCGTTGACGCAGGTTAACGAGGCAATCGGCATTGCTAACCTGCCGGTGGTGGTGTTTCCTCGGGTCAACGCCGCGCATGCCCGGCATCCCTCGTGGAACAGCCACCTGGATGCTCTGCGCCGAGTCGGCGTGCGCCTTGTCTATGGCGATGATGTCTGGCCCCTGCACGAGCCGCGGAGCGCACCGGGGCGAGAACTGCCCTGGTCAGCGGTGCTCGACGCTGTGAACCACGCCGTTACTCTTCGGCGCTAGTCGGTTACTGCATGTACCCGGACAGTTTGTCCGGGTTGTTGCCCCAAACCCGGTGTCTCCTAGTTGCACCGTGCCCGATCGGACGCGGTGAGAGCGAGACATCGGAGGGCAGATGAGCATTCACGTTGTAATCCAGCCCCTTGCCGGGTATGGAGCTGAGGTCGTCTCGCCGTCGCCCGGCGTGCGCCAGCTTGTTGCCGGTAGCGAGGGCGCGACCCTTTTGGTTCAGGTCCCCGCCCGTATTGGCGGCTTGTCGGACACTGCGCGATTTGCGCGGAGTCTCGCGGCGGCTGCCAGTGAGTTTGGTGAGTGGTGCGAGACGCAGAACCGTAGCCGCTCGTACTCATTGCCGATGACTGAGCAGTGGTCGCGTATTCGGCTTGACCCTTCGGCGCCTGGAGACGACACGGGCAGTTCAGCAGTTGAGTGAAGACAAGGACAAAAGGAAAGGAATCCATGTTATGGGAGCACCACGGCATGCACGGTTCGCTGTCGACTTTGACGAATGGTTTCCGGAGGGTTTGTACTTGGTGGGGGAGATTCAGGCTGTGACGGAATACCAGTCTACGGAGGATCGGGCGCGTAACCGCCCGGTACGAGCGCGGGTGGA
>JAJPIR010000317.1 GCA_021324675.1 Actinomycetota bacterium | reverse complement strand
TTGGGAATGTCCACCAGCACGGGCCCCGGGCGGCCGGTAGCGGCCAGGTGAAAGGCTTCCGCGATCGCTCTTGGAATTTCGGCCGGGTCCTTAACCAGCATGTTGTGCTTGGTGATCGGCATGGTGATCCCGGTGATGTCCGCCTCCTGGAAGGCGTCCGTGCCGATCAACGCTCGGGTCTGCTGGCCGGTGATGGCCACCACCGGAACGGAGTCCATGTGTGCGTCGGCCAGCGGGGTGACCAGGTTCGTCGCACCGGGACCCGACGTCGCCATGCACACCCCGACGCGGCCAGTGGCCTGCGCATAGCCGGTGGCAGCATGGCCTGCGCCCTGCTCGTGGCGGACAAGTACGTGGCGCACCTTGGTGGAGTCGAGCAGCGGGTCATAGGCAGGCAGGATCGTGCCGCCCGGGATGCCGAACACGGCCTCGCACCCGAGCGCCTCCAGCGAGCGCACGAGACTCTGCGCGCCGGTAACGCGCACCGGTGCGCCTACCGGCGGCGCTGGTCTGGGCAATTGCCTTGGGCTCGGCATCTCAGGCATCTCATCGGACAGGTCTCGAGAAGTCACGGTTGTCATAGTTCTGCCTTATTTTCATCGCTTGCTCTCTCGCTGGCACAGCCCCAAGCATCAAAAAACCCTCGCCGCCCGATGGGCTCAAGCGAGGGTTGGCGCGTCGACGTCTGGAGTTCTTCAGACGACGCGCCTCTGACGTACGAGGACGGTGAGGATCAGCACGTCGCTGACCGTAATGGCCACACCCGGGCACCGTCAACCTGGTAACACGTGCTCCCGCATGCTGGGAGCAGGGCAGCGAAGCGCAGGCCGGTAAACTCCTGCAGTGGTCAGCCGCAAGCCTCTCAGGCCGGTAGGAGCGAGACCCGTCAGTGTTAACAGATTCGCGGAGGCGTACGCCTATTTCGTCTCGCTGCGTGACCACTCACTATGGGCACCATGACTGACTCCGCCAGGGTGACCATCCGGCTCCCGCTGACTGCGTTGTTGGGCGTATTCGGGCTGATCGTCTGCATGACGCCGGTGGCCTTTGGCGTGCCAGGACTGCAGGTGCTGTACCTGGTCCCGCTGAGCGTCGGGTTCTGGGTAGTGCGGAACCGGACAGTGGTCGGCCCTGATGCGGTGGTAGCGCACCGATTCTGGGGCTCGCAGCGGATGACCTGGTCTGAGCTCGCCGGTCTGCGCGTGGATGACCAATCCAGGATATGGGCGGTGTTGCATGGCGGTAATGAGGTCGGATTGCCGGCGGTGCGCGCTCGCCACCTTCCTGTTCTGGCGGCGCTCAGTGGGGGCCGGCTACCGGCTACCTTCAGCGCAGCCGGTGAGCAGCCGACAACGCGAGGTTGACACCAAGCTCTTGTGGCTGTGCTCTGCCAGACGGCTATGGCGGTTCGTCACCGCTCACCAGCGGCATACAGGTGAGCATTTATCCTGGCCGATCGTGCGCACCTCCGTGCCGGGTCCAGCCGGCGCTCGCCGTCGCGCGATTCACGTGTTGATCGCGTCGATGTCGCTGCTGTGCGCATGCTCGGTGACGCCAACCTTCCCAGATCGGTCCGCTGGACCGTTCCACCCCAAACTGGAGACCGGCACGGAGGCCGGACCGAGGCCGCAGATCCCAGGGCCGTTGCGTACCGAGAACCCGGGCGCACCCGGGCAAGGAGGGCATCCGGGCCCGCCGCAAGGCTGCGCCGATCCCGACCCGGCCGTGATAGCGACATGCCTGGAGCCGATCTCGGCACTGGTGGTCTTGCCGGGCTCCGGGCCGGTGGGCCTGGCCGCGGAGCGCACGACCGGCCGCATCCTCCAGGTGCAGCGGCAACGGCCGAACCAGGAGGTCGCCACGCTGGCGGTGGATCCCGCAGGTGACGGCGGCCTCACCGGGCTCGTGCTATCCCCGAGCTATGCCGAAGATGAACTGATCTACGCCTATGTCACCACACCGGTCGACAACCGGGTGATCCGGATAGCCCCCGGCGACATGCCCAAGCCGGTCTTGGTGGGTATCCCCCGGGGACCCAGCGGTAACGCTGGTGCGCTGGCGGTTGATTCGCACGGGATGCTCCTGGTCGCCACCGGTGACTCGGGAAACCCGGCGTCGGCCGCGGACCCGCAGTCGCTGGCCGGCAAGGTGTTGCGGATCGATACCTTCGGCCATCCCGCGCCCGGTAACCCCGGCGGGTCCATGGTGTTGGTCAGTGGCTTGCATTCACCGGGTGGGTTGTGCGTCGACCCGGCGAGCAACGAGTTATGGATCACCGACCGGGCGCCCGATCACGACCTATTGCACCGGGTTGCGCCCGGACAACCGTTGGGTCGAGCCTCCTGGACCTGGCCCGCGGGCAGCGGTGCTGCTGGCTGCGTGGTGATGATGGGCCGTATCCAGGTCGCGTTCAGCAGTGGTGCACCGATGTTCGTGCTGGGGATCGGACCGGACGGCACTTTCATCGGGCCACCCCTGCAGATCCCGCTGGAGCGCTACGGCCGGGTTTCCGCAGCGGCGCTAAGCCCGGACGGGCGAGCGCTGTGGCTGGGCACGGTGAACAAAACTGGTGCCAAGCGCATCTCCAGTGACGACCGCGTCTTCATTCTCCCCGACCTGGTCGGCCCCGGAGCCGGGCACGACTAAATCCCGCATGTCGCGCCCCCGTGCCTGGCGTGTCGCGTTCTCATGCCGCCCGTGTCGTGCTCTCACGCCCCGCGTGTCGCGTCCCTATGCCTGGTCACCTCTGCGCGGCCAATAGGGGACCTCGCCGATCCCACGGCGAGACGCCACAGCCGGCTATTTGCGCCGACGCCAGCCGCACCCGGTAATCACGGGGCGCAGCGCGCCAAAACCAGCTCGCGTACCCGCTGCGCGTTAGCCTTGCCGCCGGTGGCTTTCATCACGGCGCCGACAATCGCGCCGGCTGCGGCCACCTTGCCCCCGCGGATCTTGGCTGCGACGTCGGGCTGGGCGGCGAGGGCCTGCTCGACGGCGGCGGCCAGAGCGGACTCGTCGGACACCACGGCCAGACCGCGTGTGGCGATGATGTCGTCAGGCTCCCCCTCACCAGCCAGTATCCCGTCGACGACCCGCCGAGCCAGATTGTTAGTCAGCGTGCCCGCCCCTACCAGCGCGATCACCCGGGCAACCTGGTGCGGGTTGATTCCCAACTCAGCGAGTTCCACGCCGCGCGCGTTGGCCTGCTGGGTGAGGTAGGCGACCCACCACGACCTGGCCTCGGCGGGCGGCGCACCCGCGTCGACAGTGGCCGCAATCAGATCCAGCGCGCCGGCATTGACCAGATCGCGCAACTCCAGGTCGGACAGGTCCCACTCGGCTTGCACCCGAGCCTGGCGCTGCCAGGGCAGTTCGGGAAGCGTTGTACGCAGCTTCTCCACCCACTCGTCGCTGGGGGTGATCGGCACCAGGTCAGGCTCCGGGAAATACCGGTAGTCCTCTGAAGTCTCCTTGCGCCGGCCGGTCGAGGTGGTGCCGCTGGCCTCATCGAAGTGCCGTGTCTCCTGCACGATCTCATCGCCGGAGGCCAGCACTGCGGCTTGTCGGCACATCTCGTAGCGCACCGCACGTTCCACCGAGCGCAGCGAGTTGACATTCTTTGTCTCGGTCCGGGTGCCGAAGACCGACGACCCGCGTGGCATCAGCGAAACATTGGCATCACAGCGCAGCGACCCCTGATCCATGCGGACGTCGGACACGCCCAACGCGCGCAGCAAGTCCCGCAGCGCGGTGACGTAGGCACGGGCAACCTCAGGAGCGCGCGCGCCGGCACCGACGATCGGTTTGGTGACGATCTCAATGAGCGGGACGCCGGCCCGGTTGTAATCGAGCAGGGAGTAGCTGGCCCCGTGAATGCGTCCCGTCCGGCCGCCAATATGCAGCGACTTGCCGGTGTCCTCCTCCATATGCGCACGCTCGATGCCAACGGTGAACGTCGAACCGTCACCCAGCTGCAACTCCAGCGAGCCGTGCACTGCGATCGGTTCGTCGTATTGCGAGATCTGGAAATTCTTCGGCATGTCCGGGTAGAAGTAGTTCTTACGCGCGAACCGGCACCACGGCGCGATCGAGCAATTCAACGCCAGGCCGATCCGGATCACCGACTCCACCGCGGCGCGGTTGAGAACCGGCAGGGATCCCGGCAGCCCCAAGCAAGTAGGGCATACACGAGTGTTGGGCGGCGCTCCGAACACGTTCGGGCAACTGCAGAACATCTTCGTCGCGGTGGACAGCTCGACGTGCACCTCAAGCCCGAGCACTGGGTCGAAGCGCGCCACCACCTCGTCGTAATCCATCAGCTCAGTTGTCATCCCAGCAGTCATCGACCGACAACCTCCGCGATACTCGGACCCGGCGAGCGGTCCTCGGTACCAATACTCGGACCCGGCGAGCGGTCCTCGGTCAAGTCAGGCACCCGGGACCACAGCGGGTCACCGTCGGTGGCGTCACGAGCAGCCTCGTAGGCCGCGGCTACCCGGTAGGCCCGGTCATCGGCCAGCGCAGGCGCCATCACCTGCAGGCCGACGGGCAAACCGTCATCATCGGCCAGCCCAGCGGGAACGGACAGCGCAGCGTTGCCAGCCAGGTTCGACGGGATGGTGCACAGGTCCGACAGGTACATCGCCAACGGGTCGTCCACCCGCTCGCCAAGGCGGAACGCGGTGGTCGGGGTCGTTGGCGAGATCAACACGTCGACTTTCTCGAATGCCGCAGCGAAGTCCCGGATGATCAGAGTGCGCACCTTCTGCGCCTGGCCGTAGTAGGCGTCGTAGTACCCGGCAGACAGTGCGTAGGTGCCCAATATGATGCGGCGCTTCACCTCGGCACCGAACCCGGCCTCTCGAGTCAGCGACATCACTTCCTCGGCAGTTCGGGTGCCGTCGTCGCCACACCGCAGGCCATAGCGCATACCGTCGAAGCGAGCCAGATTCGAGGAGCATTCGCTGGGTGCGATGAGGTAGTAGGCCGGCAGCGCATAGTCAAAAGCCGGGCAGGACACCTCGACAATCGCCGCGCCGAGGTCCCGCAGCCGGCCCACAGCAATCTCGAAGGCGCGTAGCACTCCCGGCTGGTAGCCCTCGCCGCGGAACTGGTTGACCACGCCGACCCGGACACCGGTCAGCTCGCCGGTGGCACCGGCACGAGCCGCTGCCACCACCGGGGGCACCGGGGCGTCGATTGAGGTGGAATCCAGCTGGTCGTGCCCCCCGATCACCTCGTGCAGCAACGCTGCGTCAAGTACGGTGCGGGCCACCGGACCGCCCTGGTCCAGGCTGGAGGAGAACGCCACCAGGCCGTACCGCGAGACGCCGCCGTACGTCGGTTTGACCCCCACGGTCCCCGTCACCGAACTGGGCTGGCGGATCGAGCCGCCAGTGTCGGTCCCGATCGCCAGGGGCGCCTCGAACGCAGCCACCGCCGTCGCCGAGCCGCCACCGGACCCGCCCGGCACGCGGTCGAGATCCCACGGGTTGCGGGTGACCCCGTAGGCGGAATTCTCTGTGGAAGAGCCCATGGCGAACTCGTCCATGTTGGTCTTGCCGAGGATGACCACCCCCGCTTCCCGGAGTTTGCGGGTCACCGTGGCGTCATACGGTGGCCGCCAACCCTTCAGAATCCGCGAGCCGCACGTGGTCGGCATGTCTACGGTGGTGAACACGTCCTTGAGTGCCAGTGGCACGCCGGCCAGCGGGGACGCCGCAGGATCCCCGTGCTGCAGGCCCTCGTCCACGGCAGCGGCGGCGGCCAGCGCGCCTTCAGCATCCAGGTGTAGGAAGGCGCGCACCACGGGATCCACGGCACCGATCCGGTCCAGATGCGCCTGGGTCACCTCGACCGCCGAGGTCTCCCGGCGGGAAATCCGTTCGGCCAGTTCGGCGGCCGAGAGCCGGGTCAACTGGCTCATGACTCATCCAGGATGCGCGGCACCCGGAACCGACCGTCCTCGGTGGCATAGGCGCCGGAGAGTGCCTGCTGCTGGGTTAAACAAGGGCCAGGCAGGTCGTCACGGAACACGTCCTCCAGCCCGATCGCGTGCGAAGTGGGAGGGATGTCCTCGGTCGCCACCTGGCGGACCCGAGCGACCGAAGTCAAGATCACGTCGAGCTGGCCGGCGAACAGGTCGAGCTCCTCCTCGGTGACGGCGAGCCGGGCGAGCCGGGCGAGATGCGCGACCTCGTCACGGGAGATGGTGGGCACGCGGACTCCTGAATGCTTGTGGGATTGCTGACCCGGCGAGTCTAGCCTCGGATACTTTTTGCAGCTGGGCACCCGGTTGCGTGCTGGGAGACGCCACCTGCACCGCGCTCTGCCACAATCGGCGGCCGGCGAGCGCTCGGACTATGGAATCGGCGTCTCTTAATGGAGGATTCTTCATGGAGTTGACTCGGCGCACGAACAGGCACGGCGGCGGATGTCTTTTCTGATCCGAGTTCAGCTGCCCGACCGCCCTGGCGCGCTCGGTGCGGTGGCCACCGCGCTAGGCAAGGTGGGAGTCGACATCCTCAGCTTGGACGTCGTTGAGCGTAGATCCGGCATCGCCATCGACGATCTCGTGGTGGAGCTGCCTACCGGCCAACTGCCGGATGTGTTGATCACTGCTGCAGAGTCGGTGCCGGGCGTCGAGGTCGATGCTGTGCGCCCGTGGGCAGGGGTCCTGGACACTCACCGCGAGCTGGAACTGGTGGAGCAGATCGCGGCCGACCCCGAGCACGGCCTGCAGACCTTCACCGACGGGGTGCCTAAGATCATCCGCGCGGGTTGGGCAGTGGTGTTCGCCACCGCTGAGGGCAAGCCACACCGGCTTACCACCTCGTTCGCCGCACCCGAGACGGTTGCCGGGGAGCTGCCCTGGTGGCCGTTACGCCGGGCCACGGTCTTAGACGGTGAGGAGTCATGGGTCCCGCTGCCCTGGCGGGAACTGGGCACGGAGCTAGCGGCCACCCCAGTGGGCGGCCCCGATCGGGTGTTGCTGATCGGCCGCCCCGGCGGCCCGATGTTCCGGGCCGCCGAAGTAGCCCGTCTAGAGCATTTGGCCGGCATCGTCGCAGTCGTGCTTCGCAAGTGATCGCCTAGTTCAATTCGCAACACAGGTCAGGTCGGTGCGCGCCGGACATGTCGTGAACTCGACAGCACCGACGTTTCAAGGCCGCCCGATGTCAGTTTGCCGAGTTCACGGCGCGGCCGCCGAGCGCAGTGGCGATCCGAAATCCACTCCCGTCATAAACTTTCCTGCGCCTTCATCACCGCAGGACACGGCTGACACTGTGGACGGGTAAATATACGAGACTAATTTACATTCCATTCGTTGGCGTTCCACGTGACGCCATCGGGAGCTTGACGGTAGACGCTGTCGATATTGCTCACGTAGGCCCACATGAGGGGAACCTGAAAAAGTGGAAGCGACACCAGATCCTCGGCGAGGAGTCGATCAGCCTGCCCCAGGGCATCAAGCTGAGTGGGCTCGGCGTACTCCGTCTCTGCGATACCGAGCGCAGTGTCGACAGCAGGGTTGCTGTAGTGCTGGTAATTAAGCGGACCTTTAGTCTCGTAGTGATCAGCCGCAGACCATGCCCGGGGTATGCGTGAGCTCGCCATCAAGACCGCATCGAACCGACCGTGGGATACGACATCGTCCAGGTCGTTGGGGCTAGCGCTGTTGGCGATCTCCATGCCGGCTTGCCGGCATTGTTCCCTGATCAGGTCAACTTCTTGGGAATGCTCCGGCGAACCGTCATGGCTGATCGCAAAGGAAAGCCGCTGACCGGCCCGGGAATAGACACCATCAGAACCCAGGACCCAGCCGCCGCGCTCCAACGTCACTTGCGCTTTTCGCGGATCGGCAACCATCTTCCCGGAGTACAGATCCTCGTACTTCGCGTCTCCAGGAAGGAATACCAGGCTACCCAATGGCTGAGCCTCCGGACGGACACCACGAACCAGCTCATCGACTAGCTTGTTACGGTCGATGCACTGGGCAAAAGCTGTCCTGACCACGGGATCTTTGAATAAGGGGCTGGTTAAGTTGAGATCAAGGTGTTCGACGGCGGGGCCGTCGCTTGTCTCGAATATCACACCGCGTGCCGACAATTCCCGCAACCGATCAGCCAGTACCGGGTCGGCAGGCAGTTGTACGACACCAAACTGCCTGTTCGCCAGTCCTGCTGCCGCTGCAGCTCCATCCGTCACGACCGTGAACACGAGCATTGCCGGGCCGCCTGGATTGCCCAGCCAGTTGCTGTTGCGGATCAGCACTGTCTGCGTGTTCGACGTTGTGCTGTCGAATTGGTAGGGGCCCGACGCTGGCATGGTCTTCAGGTCGAAATCGTTCCATTTGCTGTTCCAGAAGTCACCGGCTTTTTTGAGCTCATCGGGCGGAGACGTGGGCCGCAGCGCCGTGACATTGGAGATTCCGGTTGCCTGTTCGAGGATATGAGCGGGCAAGATGGCGTGCTGGATGTAATTGCGACGCCAATCGGCGTAAGGCGATCGGTACGTCTCCACGAACGTGTCGTTATCTCGACACTCCGCGGTGACACGGTCCAATCCGCGGGTGCTCGCCGGCTTGAAGTATGGAGTGGAGCCGCTGCCCGCCAGCCAGGCCAGGTAGAAGTCACGGCAACCCCATGGCTGCCCGTCCGACCATCGGACATTGGGTTTTATTTTGTAGGTGACAACCTGTGGATCCTTTGATGTCAGCTCAGCGGAGAGCAGCACGTCGGAGTTCAGTAAGAGCTTTCCGTTTCCATCGACGATGAACGGGTCGGCCAATACTTGATTGAGGACCAGATCATTGTCTGGATTATGGTTGGCTTGCGCCGTCGAGTTGTTGTACGCAGAAAACGGTGCGCCGTGGGCGATGACGACAGCGTGCCCCGGCGGCACCTTCGGGGCACGATAAGTACCGTCTCCGCTGTCGCCACGCGCTTGGGTGATGGCGGTGCCGCCGCCATCGGGGTGATCGGCTTCCCGCGCGGACGAACAACCGGTCGTGACGACGGCTAGGCAGATGATCCCCACCAGAATTCGGATCAGGCTCCGGATGCACCTCGGCGTTCGCAACAACGAGATCCCTTCTGGTGTCACGGGCGTAGCTGCCAGCGGGCAGCACCGTCAAGTGGACCTTCCAGTGGCGTACCGGGAATCACGTCGGGCAGCTGGCTGGTGCTGATGAACAACGACGCCGGCTGGTACAGCGGGATCGTCACGGTGCGTTGCCACAACGCAGCGTCCAGCGCAGAGGGCACCGTGCCTGCCGGATCGTCCTGGGTCAGCGCCCGCTCGATCATCGGTTGCAGGGTCAAGTCGCAGAACTGGCCGGGGTTGGGCGGCGCGGGGGCCAACCTGGCGGGCACAACCAGCGGGCAGCCGTACCAGGACTCCAGCCGGGTGGCGGGGTGGCCGGCAGCCGGCTGGGGCAGCACCGCGATATCGATGTCCGGGGTGCTCGCTGACGTGGGTACCTGGGCGGTGCCGCCGCGAGGCGACCCGGCCGGGATCGGGCCGAGCAGGGTGCCGAAAAGCTCGTCGGGATCCACTTCGCGCAACTCGGCATCGATCCCGGCGGTGCGCAGTTGATCCACTACTCGAGCGGCGAGTGTGCCGTAGGGCTCCCGGTTTGCTGGCGCCGCCACCACCAGCCGCAGCGGCTGCCCGGCACGCTCCCAGCCCGTTGGGCCACGGGTGTACCCGGCTTCGGTGAGCAGCCGGCGAGCAAGATCTGGATCCGGAGCTACCGGGACCCCAGCGGTCGGCGCGGTAGGGCGGTAATCCGGGGCAGAGGGGGCGAGGATTTCCGAATCGGCGCGCAACGCTGCGGAAGGCCCGCTGCCGGCCCCGGTGGCGATCAACGAATCTCGGTCCAGTAATGCAGCTACCGCGGTGCGCATCCGCTCATCTCCCAATACCCGGCTGGCCGGTCGCAGCAGCAGCGACACCAGCGCTGGTTGGGGCACGATGGTCGGGCTCACCCCCAGGTGGGCTTCCTGCAGCAGCAACTCGGTAATGGCATTGGGACGTCCGAACAGGGCGCCCTGCATTCCCCCGGTGTGCAGGGCGTCGATCACCGCCGCTTCGCTGCCTTGCCGCAACCGGATCCGGCCTATCTGCGCCGGGGTGTCCCAGTACCGGTCATTGCGCTCCAGCACGATCTCGCCGCGCGAGCGGTCCACCGAGATCATCGCGAACGGTCCACCGGACACCGGCACACCGGCGTCGAGAGCCTTACTCCAGCCCCCCGGGGCATCCTTGAGCAGGTGAGCGGGTAACAGGTAGCGGAACAGGGTGCGCCAACCTGCATAGGGCCGTGTGAAGACCACTTCAGCGGTCTTGCCGCCGTCCCGGGAGATCACCTGGTCGATCAGCTGGTAGCCGGCCGAGTCCACGACACCGGGCTGGCTGCGCATCTGCTCAGCGAGGTACCCGAAGTCCTCCGCGGCGATGGGCGTGATGTCAGACCACTGCGCGTTGCGCCGGATCCGGTAGGTGACGGTGAACGGTGCCGTGTTGGTGACCTCCGCGGAGGTCAGCAACCTGCGGTCAAGGATCCACTGACCGTCCGGGTCCTGGTGAAAGGCTGACGGCAGCAGCAGTCCTGCCACCGCCTCCGAGAGCGGCGTCAGGTCGGCCAGGGTGTGCGGGTTGAAACCACCGACCAGCTGATCCACCCCGAGCACCACTTCCGGCACCAGCGGCGGCGAGACCGGCAAGCTGGTGGCCGGGCGCCGGATTGCGTCTAGCGGCGGCTGGGGAGCGCACGCGACGATCGCGGCGACTGTGGCGCTGGAGATCAGCGCCGTCACCACCCTGCGCGCGCCGCCGGGCATCCTCACGAGGCGACATGCTGCCGCAGAGCGATCTCGCCGGCGATGACCGGGGGGCGGGGTGGCCCCAGGCCACGCCGGTGCTATGCCCTTGCCGCCCGGTCCCGGGCGCGCTGGCGGGCACGCTGCGTGGGGTCGAGGATCGCCTTACGTACCCGGACCATACCCGGCGCCACCTCGACGCACTCGTCGGCGGCGCAGAATTCCAGAGCCTCCTCCAAACCGAGGATCCGCGGCCGGGCCAGCCGCTCGAGTTCCTCACCGGTGGACGAGCGCATATTGGTCAGCTTGCGTTCCCGGCACACGTTGATGTCCAGGTCCTCAGCTCGAGGATTCTCGCCGACCACCATCCCGGCGTAGACAGCCGCACCAGGTTCCACGAAAAAGGCTCCCCGGTCAGCTAGCTGCGCCAGCGCATAGCCGGTGACCGCTCCGGGCCGGTCGGCGACCAGCGATCCGGAGCGCCGGGTACGCAGCTCACCGGCCCACCGGCGGTAGCCGTCGAAGACGTGGTGAGCAATGCCAGTGCCCCGGGTCACGGTAAGGAACTCGGTGCGCAAACCGATCAGCCCGCGGGATGGCACGGTGAACTCCAGCCGCACCCAACCGTCCCCGGATACCGCGCCGAGTTGCTCCAGCCGGCCCTTCCGGGCGGCCAGTAGCTCGGTTACGGCACCGACGTACTCGTCGGGAACGTCGATCGTGAGCAACTCGTACGGTTCGTGCTGGACACCGTCCACGATGCGGGTGACCACTTGAGGCTTGCCGACGGTGAGCTCGAATCCCTCCCGCCGCATGGTCTCCACCAGGACGGCCAGCGCCAGCTCACCACGACCCCGGACCTCCCAGGTGTCGGGGGATCCGGTGGGCGAGATGCGGATGCTCACATTGCCGACCAGTTCGGCTTCCAGCCGGTTGCGCACAAGGCGGGCGGTGAGCTTGCGACCACCACCCCGGCCGGCCAGTGGGCTGGTGTTGATCCCGATCGTCATCGCGATCACCGGCTCGTCCACGGTGATCCTGGGCAGCGGGCGTGGATCGTCAACGTCGGCCAGGGTGTCCCCGATGGTGATCTCGGCAATTCCGGCAATGGCGATGAGATCGCCGGCCTTGGCGCTGGCGGCCGGGACCCGCTCGAGTCCCTCTGTGCGCAACAGCTCGGTGATTTTGACCGGGCGGATCGACCCATCCTCGCGGCACCAGGCAACCGTCTGTCCCTTGTGCAGCCGGCCGGCGCGGATCCGGCACAGCGCGATCCGGCCAAGAAAGCTCGACGCGTCGAGGTTGGTGACATGCGCTTGCAACGGCGCCTGTACATCGCCGTCAGGCGGCGGCACGTGAGCGAGGATGGCATCAAACAGCGGGGTGAGGTCTTCTGCGTCAGGCATCTCGCCGTCACGTGGCCTGGTTCGGCTGGCGCGGCCAGCCCGGGCGCTGGCGTAGAGCACCGGCATATCCAGCACCTGCTCCGCCGCATCTGTTTCCAGGTCGGCGGCCAGGTCCAGCAACAAGTCGTGGGTTTCCTCGACCACCGCAACAATCCGGGCGTCTGGTCGGTCCACCTTGTTGATGACCAGCACGACCGGTAGGTGCGCCGCCAGCGCCTTGCGCAGCACGAACCGCGTCTGCGGCAACGGGCCCTCGCTGGCGTCGACAAGGAGCAGCACACCGTCGACCATGGACAGGCCGCGCTCCACCTCACCACCGAAATCGGCGTGTCCGGGCGTGTCGACCACGTTGATCGTGACCGGACCATCCGGTGTGGGCCAGGTGACCGCGGTGTTCTTGGCCAGGATCGTGATGCCCTTTTCGCGCTCCAGGTCGCCCGAGTCCAGTACCCGGTCCAGCTCAGTGCGCCCGGCCACCGCGCCCGACTGGCGCAGCATCGCATCGACCAGCGTCGTCTTACCGTGATCGACGTGCGCAACGATGGCCACATTGCGCAGGTCGGTGCGCATGCGGGCAGGGGCGGCGGTGGGCACGCGGGAACTCCTCATCAAGCATGTGGGGGATACCGGGGCCCTTCCAGGTTACCCTCAGCCACCGGTGCGCCGATGCTCGTGGGCTGCCAGGACTGCGTGGAGGTGCGGCAGCACCGCTCGGTCGGGATCCAACCAGTCCAGCTCGGCGAGCTCTGTGCGGCTCACCCACCGTAACGCGGCGTGCTCCACCGGGCTCGGTGTCGCCGCCGGGCAGGCCAGGCGCGCGACATGCACTCGCAGTGTGGCACCACCAGGCAGCGGTATATCCGGCCCGAGCTGGTCGCCGGGCACCACGTCAACGGCGAGTTCCTCGCGGCACTCCCGGATCACCGCCTCCGCGGCGCTCTCCCCCGGCTCGACCCGGCCACCGGGCAGCTCCCAGCGGCCCGCTGCTTCCGGCGGGAAGGCCCGCTGCTGAGCAAGTACCCGGCCATCACGCAGCACCGCAGCCGCCGCGACCACGAGCACGGTTGCCTCCACCCTTCCCACCCCATTACCTCGGTATGGAGACATACCGCGCGTTTCCGGCTGGCTCACCACCCGATATGTCTTCATATCGGCAACTGGGGGTCAGCTGCGCAGCCTGGTATGTCTCCATGTCGGGGGTAGGGTGCGGGAGTGGCTGCTGACGACGACGCGCTGATCGACGTCGAGACGGTCGTGGCGATGATGGTTGATGCGCCAGTCCTCGAGGGGGATGACCTCCGGTTTGTACTCGACGCGCTGGCCTCGGCGACCGATAGCGCCCTGGATTTTCTCTCCGGCCGGATCGAGTGCCACACCACGCGGGGCGGCAATCTCGATGCGCAGGTGGCTGCATTGCGCTCGCAGGCTCGCAACCGCGAGGAGAAAGCGGCCGTCGCCCTCGTCGCGGCCCGCGCTGCCGAGGGCGCCGGGGATTCGGTCACCGCCCGGGACCTGATCAACGAAGCGTTGACGTTGCGCCCGGGGCTGGAGCCGGCATTGCACGACGGCGCCCAGTACGCTGCGGCCCGGGGCGACTACGCCACTGCTGACCGGTACCTGCGGCGCGCCGAGCAGGCCAGTCCGCTGCGACCCGGGTTGAGTGAGGCCATCGCCGCCACCGACCACACCAGCGATGTCGGCCGCAACAGCCCCTGTCCATGCGGGTCGGGCCGCAAGTTCAAGGCCTGCTGCTTGCGAGATGCGCTACCCCCGCTGACCGCGCGGACCCAGCTGGTCTACGCGCTGCTGGGCACCTACGCCGAGCGCGCCCCCGGTCTCGAAGCGATCACACCGCTGATCGAGCGCACCGGCAACGCCGCTCAGTATGCGATGTTCCTGCTGGATCTGGTCCTGTTCCAGGGTGGCCTGGTAGACAAGTTCCTGGCCGCGCGGGGTCACTGGCTGCACCCGGACGAACGCGAGCTCATTGACGACTGGCGGCAGATCCCGGTGACACTCTACGAGGCCGTGGACGTCCAGACCGACGCCGGCGTCACGCTCCGGGCGCTGCCGGATGGGGAGCTCATCCAGGTGGCCGACAAGCTGTTCGCCCAGTCCGTGCAGCGGCTGGACCTGCTGTGCGGGCGGGTACTGCATGACAGATCGGCGCCGCGCATGCTGGCGGCTACCGTCCCTGTCCCCCGCCAGCGCCGCCGCGAGCTGGCTGGCCTGCTGGCATCTGATCCTCCCCTCGAGAAGGTAGCCGACTTCCTCGCTCCGGAGCCTCCCGTCCAGTTGCGCAACAGCGACGGTGACGATGTCTACGACTGCCGCGTCGTCTACCGGGTTCCCGACGTGCAAGGCACCTATGACCGACTGAGCCAACGGTTGACCCGGACCGGCGACGATGTACTCGCCTGGCACCGGAAGCAGCCTGACGGTCGGGTGCTGAACCTCGGGGTGATCGAACGCGCCGGCGAGCAGTTCACCCTCATCGCGAACTCACCGGCCCGGCTCGCTCATCTGGAAACGCAACTGCGTGAGGTCGCTGCGGATGCCGTCGAACAGCAGCGGCACGCCGAGCGCCTCAGCCCGGACCCCGGTGACCGGGAAGCCCGGACCCTCATCCTGGACAGCTACTTCCTGGATGCCGGCACTGTTGCCGAGCAGGGCGAGGCTGCTGACCAGCTCAGCCGCGACGCGGAAACCAGCTGGCTTGACACCGCGGGCATCATCGGTGATCTGAGCCCGCGGCAAGCCGCCGCATCCGGTGATGCCGCGGTCCGCGCAGAGCTGCGCAGCACCATCGACGACATCGAAGCGATCCTGCGGCAGACCCAGCGAGCGGGCCAGCCCACGGCCGGCCTGATGAGCCCGCACCGGCTCCGCGAGACGCTGGGACTGGAAAAACAGACCCGGTGACCGAGCTGGCGATCCGGATCCGGGGTTTGCGCAAGGTATTCGGTGCCACCGCCGCGGTCGGCGGGGTGGACCTCGACGTCCCGACCGGCGCGGTGATGGGGCTGCTGGGTCCCAACGGCTCGGGCAAAACTACGTTGATCCGCCTGCTGCTCGCGCTGTCCCGGCCTACCGCAGGGACCGTCGAACTGCTCGGTGCGCCGGTGCCGGCCGCCGCCGGGAAGGTGCTGCCCCACGTCGGTGCGCTGGTCGAAGGACCGGCCTTTCATCCGTTCCTGTCTGGCCGGGACAACCTGCGGCGGTGCGCCGCAGCCGAGCCGCTGCTGGCTACCCCGGCTATCCCGGAAGCGGTGGACCGCGCCTTGCTCCGGGTTGGCTTAGCGGACGCGGCACAGCGACGTTACCGTGCGTACTCGCTGGGCATGAAACAGCGCTTGGGACTGGCCGCGGTGCTGCTGACGCGCCGCCGGCTGGTAGTGCTCGACGAGCCGACAAATGGCCTGGACCCAGCAGGCACCCAGGAGGTCCGCCGGATTATCGCCGAGCTGCACGCCGACGGCGCCACCGTGCTGGTGTCCTCACACCTGCTATCGGAGGTGGAGTCCACCTGCACGCACGTGGCGGTGCTCGATCGGGGATCGTTGATTGCCGCGGGATCGTTACCTGCTCTGCTCGACGGCGAGACGCCCGCACTCGACGTGCGCACGCCCGATTCCACCACTGCGGTCGACGCCCTGCGCGTCGCGGGGCTCAGTGCGGCTGCGATCTCGGGCGGGGTACGCGTCGAGCTGGCCGGCACGGAGGCACCAACGGTGGTCTCGATGCTGGTCGGTGCGGGTGTCGCGGTGCATGAGGTGCGGCGCCGGCGGACCGGGCTTGACGAACTTTTCGCCCAGTTGACCAAGGGAGACGGGCGGTGACCACCTCGGTATCCGGGCCGGTGCGCGCCCCGCTGGGGCGGCTGCTGCGCAGTGAGCTGCGCTGGGTGCTGCGCCGGCCACGCACCCAGGTCACTGTGATGCTGCTCGCGCTGGTTCCAGTCCTGACCGGGCTTGGCGTGGCGGCTGCGGGTTCATCTGTCGGTGGCGGCCTGCTAACCCAGGTTTCCGGCAACGGGCTGGTACTGCCCGTGGGAGCACTGTCGATCTGCCTAACCCTGCTGCTCCCCCTTGCCGTGACCATGGCCGCAGCAGACGCCTTGGCTGGGGAATCCGCGTACGGGACGCTGCGCGCGCTGTTGCTGGCGCCAGTCAGCCGTGGCCGGCTGGTCCTGGTGAAGGCACTCGGCGTGCTGGCCGTCGCAGTCACCGCGGTGGCCGCAGTGACCGTGCTCGGCGCCGTCACCGGGCTGATCCTCGTGGGGCCGTCCGGCAGCTCCCACGGCCTGCTGACCCTGTCCGGCACCGAGATCGGGCCGGGGCAAGCCTTGATGCGGGTGGTGCTGGCGGCGATCTGGACAGTGGGGCAGCTGGCCGCCGTCGGTGCAGCGGCGCTGGCAGTGTCATCGGCTACCGATCACCCACTGGTGGTACTCGCCACGGTGCTGGGCGGCCTGATCGGATCCGGGATACTTTCCGCGATCCCCACCCTGGATTGGGCACACCCCCTGCTGCTGACCACCGGCTGGTTTGCCATCACCGACGTGCTGCGCGATCCGATGCCGCTGGCCGGCCTGGCTTCCAGCAGTGCCCGCGCGGGGTGCTACATACTGCTCGGAGTGACGCTGACACTGGCCCGCACAGCCACCCGCGAAGCTTGACCCTGGGCCTGCCGGTTGCCCCGAGCAAGGCGCATGCGCAGCCACGTGACTGGGGGGACAACGTTGCCGGCCGGCAGGGGAAGATAGCTGCATGACGACACTGTTGGACGGCGACCAGGTGAAGGCTGCCCTGGACGGGCTCACCGGCTGGCAACGCGACGGTGACGCGATCGTCCGCACCGCGGACCTGCCCAGCTTCCCCGCGGCAATCGAGACTGTTCGCGAGGTAGCCGACATTGCTGAGGCGCGCAATCACCATCCGGACATCGATATCCGCTGGCGCACGGTGACGTTCCGCTGCAGCACCCACTCCAAGGGCGGTATCACCGATCTCGATATCGAACTTGCCAAGCAGATCGATCGAGTGCTGGCCAGCGCATCGCGCTGACGTTAGTCATTTGTCGATCACCCAACGGAACACGAACTGCCGGTCCGGATCTGCCTGCGGCAGGGTGTCCGCAATCCCAGCGGGGATCGCGGACACGGGCCGCACGGTCTCGATCGGGTGTGTGCAGGGCAACCGCAGCGACGGTCACCATCGAAGCCATCGTGCTGGTGCTCTAGATGCCGCTGGGGGCCGCCCGGCGGCCTCATGACCGGTGCCGTCCGCCGCACTGGTGGGTCGGTGCGATCAGTGCACACCAAGATCGAGCTCGCAGTAGTGATCACCTGCTAGGCAGCCGGCGGAACACCTGGGATCACCACCGTGCGCTACGCATTCGCGATCGGCCCGCTGGTCCTGCTATTTCCTTCCCACTTGACCGTGCGCCCGAGCGGCAAGTCCTTATCCGGAGCACCCTCCGCTAAACGGCGACATGGAGATTCACGTTAAGAAGCACGAGTGGCCAGAGCAAGATGGCCAGGACAAAAGATAGCAACTCCCCTATGCTGTGGATGGCATATCCGTTGGTGACCGCGACTACCACACCGATAAGTAAGTACAAGATGCCAAACAGCGAAGCGCCATATTGATGCATGTTTTCTCCCTCAAATTTTGGAGCGGGTCGGCGAGACAACGATTGGCCCAGATTCGTCAAAGCCTGCACGATTATCCTCCAGCACGACCCCTCCCCCGCATCGGATACTGAGTGTATCCGCGGATGCCCGGGCCCGGAAAGGCCTAACTCGTCGACGCGTGCGGATTCGGCCGGCACCGGTGACCACGCACCTATTCGAATCCATCGCCGAGGTTGCGAACCAGGGCAAGGCCAGGTTGCTAGCCGGGTCTTCAGACCTCGCAAAGTGGGACTACACGTTGAACCGGAAATCCACCACATCACGCGCCCGAGCCGAGGTTGAGCGCAAGGGTGGCCGCCAGTCGGCGGCACAAATGCGAGACGAGGGGGGCGCCCAGTTGCCGGGCAATGGCGTCCGATCGTGTCGGACACGCTGTGGTTGGAGGTTCAGCGACGCCTCGATGATCCGGCGCGCAAGTCCAACCGCAACGGGACGGACCGCAAACACCTCGGTTCAGGGCTATACCGCTGCGGTGTCTGCGGACAACGGGTGAAGGCGCACCACACCCGCTACCGCTGTGCCGGACACGGCGGAATGATCGACGGTCTGATGTTCAAAGAGATCAAGCTCGAGGCAGAGGCGACGATTGACCGGCTCGAGGGTGAGCGGCTCTCCCTGAGCGGGGGCTCGACGCCTTCCCAGTGCTCGCTGCCGACGATCCAGTGCACGCTTTCAGCAGCGCCGACCTGGCAACGGTGCGGGCAGTGATCGAAACCCTTTGCAGGGCCCACCTTCACCCAGCTTCTCCCGGACGCAAGGTGTTCGATCCGGAGAGTCACGTCTACGGTGATCCACAAGTGTTGTAGGCGCCGATCCTGATTCCAGACGTGTACTCACAGCTCGCGTCGTGATCTGGAAGCAATCGGCCGGTGGCTCACCCGTGCCCTCAGTGGTGTCGGTCATCTCGACTGATAGCAAGCCGGGACCGATGCTCACTGATGATCTGCTCGAGCTGGGCTGGGTCTTCGGACAGACGCGAGACATCCCGGATCAACACCAGATCTGCCAGACCGGCTGCGGCATCCCTCAACACCTGCTTGCACCGACGTGACGCTCGGACACCGATCGCGACCTCAGCGACCGTGCTGATCGGTACCACACCAGCGCGGTCACACCACTCCTGTAGTTCCCGTACCTGCCGGTCGAGGTTCTCACGACGGTTCGACCGGGCATACAGGATTGCGGTGCGCGCCATGCCGTCAGTGTGAAACAGCCGCGAGCCCTATGTCGAGGGTCCCAGAATCTGCCCGGAGCCATCGCACGTGGGGCATAGCTCCGTCGTCGCTATTTCCTGTTCCTCTCCCATGTCAGCTCGTTTCCACTCACAACCACCTGCGAGCCGCCACATTCCGGGCAGATGTACAGGCGCCGATCGTCCTTACCCACACCTGCCCCGACCATCTGCCAATCATCGAATCCAGGTATCACCGATGGCGCGTACGGACACTCCCGTCACGTCGAACCGACGTCCCCAGGTCGGGGGGCGGTGGGTGTCCGGATGGGATCGCTTTGGATTACGGTCGGGTGTAGGACGGGGCACGCCAGCGGACGGGTGGTCTGGCTAGGAAAAGGGGGCCCGGTCCGATCGGGCCGGGCCCCCTTTAGAGGGAATGAACCTGTCTTGATTCCGATGTACGCCTTAACGTCGTGGCGATCACCTCCATCGAGACCGTTCCTCAACCTCCTGCGTTTCCTTGTGCATTTTCCTGGTCGCTGCCTCGTGCGAGCGCTTCTGGACTGTCCACCATTGTTGTCGGCGCATTTTGTATCACCTACTGCCAGCACCGTCAACCCCCGGTGTTTGGGTCGCGGAGTGCCGCGGCGGTGTCGGGCCCGGGGCGGCGCCCCGGCCGCCGGAGGCGTCCGCGTACGCAAGGACCAGTCGGTAGAGGGTGCTCGAAGGGGCCGGTCATCCGTCGGGCGGTAGCCACACGGAAAGAGCGTCGGAGGCGGTCAGCGCGGCGAATACCCGGTCCGGCGAGGCGCTGATGACTCGGACGGCGGTGTCAGTCCGACTCATCGCGGGCGCGCCCGTAGCGCTCGTAGATCACGCGCGAGCCGAACGTTCTGGTCTCGACCAGGTCTAGCCGGACGTCTTCGGTGACCGGCGGCAGGAAGGGCGTGCCGCCACCGACGACGACCGGATTGCGAAACATGCGCAGCTCGTCGACGAGGCCGAGCTCGATCGCTGCCGCGGCCGGGCCGGCACCGCCGATCGAGACGTCCTTGTCGGTCGCGTCGAGCGCCGCAGCGACCTCGGCCACCGACGCCTCGGCGAGCCGGGCGTTGCCCTGAACGCTGTCGAGCGTGCGGCTGAAGACGACCTTCGGGATAGCGCACCAGACGTCGGCGAACGCGGCC
>JAJPIR010000187.1 GCA_021324675.1 Actinomycetota bacterium | reverse complement strand
GGCGGCGAGAGCCAAGAGATTTGGACGCCGCAGTCGTGCTGGGGATCCGTTGTTCCCGACTTGGCCGATCCGCGCTACCGGCGTAACACCGCCGCGTACCCTCCACCGTCTGACCGCAGTGCTTCGGCGGGGGCGCCCGGTCCGCAGCTCACCTACCACGCTGCCCTGGCCCGCGTCCCCCCGTGAACTGTTTTACCCCCTGCGAGTTGTTGCGTTCGATTGCTTGCGTTGGTTCCATAAGGACTGTGAGCCCACGGAGGCCCTCACGAATGCAGGCCCAGACGGTCGAGCGGGGTCGTCCTGTTGATGGTGACGACTGACGACGCCCGCTGGCTTGCTGGCTACCTGCGGAAGATGGTGTCCAGGCGCCCCGCAGCCTGGGCCAGCACCGAGCTGACCCTGTCCCAACTGATCGCGCTGCACATCATCAGCGCGCGGGCACCGATGACGCTGCTCTCGCTGTCCGAGACCTTAGGCACCCGACCCCCAGCCACCTGCGCGATGGTCAATCGGCTCGCCCGGGCCGGGCTGGTGCGCCGCACGCCGGACCCCGACGATCTGCGACGGGTCCTGTTGGCCGTGACCGGGAAAACAGCACAGATGATCGGCAACATCGACCCGGACACGGCGCGACACCTACAGGCAGTGCTGACCAGCATGGGCTCGGTAGCTCAGCGTGTCCTCACCGAGGTCCTCAAAGACACCGCGCGGCGCCTCGCCCGCTAGTCAAATCTTTCTTCCTGCGAGGCGCGCCCGGGCTCTGGTGCAGCGTGTGGCGTGCCAAAACTCGATCGAGGCTTCGATCAGGTGTTTTTCTGATTGGGTCAGGCTGCGCGTCGATACTCATTGATCAGTCCGCCGAGGACTCGGTGGCGTCGGATCGGGGTGTCAAGGGGAATCGGGGTGGCAAGGTCATGGGCTGGTGGGTGTTGATCCAGGCTTTGATGCGGGCGGTGGTCATTGAAATGGCGCACGTACCGGTCAAGAACAACTCGGGCGTGTCGCTCGTGGTAGATCAGCAGTCGGTCGGTGCATTCGGCGCGGACGCTGCCAACGAACCGTTCCGCATAGCAGTTCGCCTGTGGCGTGCGCGGAGGGATCTTCACCACGGTGATGCCTTCGGAGGCGAAGACGGCATCAAAGGCAGCGGTGAATTTGCAGTCCCGGTCACGGATCACAAAGCGGAAGGCGTCGATGCGGCCACCGAGATCCATCAGCAGGTTGCGAGCGGCCTGAGTGGTCCAGGCCGCTGTGGGATGGGCAGTCACGCCGAGGAAATAGACCCTGCGGGTGCGGACCTCCATCACAAACAGAACGTAAAGGCGGCGCAGCGCGACGGTGTCGAGGGTGAAGAAATCGGTGGCCAGCAGACCGCAAGCCTGCGCGCGCAGGAAGGTCCGCCAGCCGGTGTCGGCCCGGCGGGGTGCTGGGCCGAGCCCAGCGGCGGCCAGGATCCGCCGAATCGTGCCGGTGCCGACGCGGTGGCCGAGTCCGACGAGTTCGCCTTGGATCCTGCGGTAGCCCCAGGAAGGGTTCTCTCGTGCCAGGCGCAGCACCAAACCTCGGATTTCGTCGGTGACCGGTGGGCGGCCTGACCGCTGAGGGTAGGTCCAGTGTCTGGTGATCAGCCGGCGGTGCCAGGCCAGCAGCGTGGCCGGCGTGACGATCCGAGAGGTCCGCAGCGGGCGGGGGAGCATCTGGGACAGGGCAGAGAGGATGGCCCGGTCCGGCCAGGTGAGGCGAGGCCTGGTCACCTGGCGGCGAAGTATCGCGACTTCCTGGCGCAGGATGAGAATCTCGACGTTCTTGGCCGCCGCGCTGCGGGCGAGTAGACCGAGCCAGCCGAACAGCCTGATCGTGGTCAGATACAGCAGACGAAACAACACGACCGGTGATCATGTCATGATCACGGAGGGCTGCCAAAACCGCAGATCACACTAGTGGCGATTTTTGGCACGGCACAGGCATCCAGCGAATTGCCCACGTCAAGGCACCAGCGCGTTATGTATCCATACCGCCACGTAGGCGAATGTGGCTGTGGGGATGGCACGGTTAGAGCCAGTCCGGCACGTTCATTTCGTACAACCGGGCTCCGCCCGAACCCGGCACCACTTCGGAGATCAGGAGACCAGCTGGTGATGATCTCCTCACGGCACGCCGAAACGGTTGCCAGACCGAGGCCCGGCAGGGTGACACCCGCGCCACGAGGAGATCGCATCTCCCGAGATCACCCCGTTAGGCGGGCGCCAGTTGATTCGGTTGCAGTAGTGATCCTCTGCTAGGCGATTGCATTAAGTAACCATCACTTGCCGATTTCCGCCGTTAGTTCCATGTTTCGGACCTTGGTTCTCAGTTAATATGAGCTGGCGCTCGATACCATGAGCCGGGAGGTCATCACAAATTGACGTTGCCTAGAATGGGATTGGATCTGCCTTCTCTGCTCTTTCAGTGCCCGTCCGAATTCTCAAGCGATGAGGGGTCGAGGGCGAAGGAATATTTTGCAGGCCTCGGCGTGCAGAAGTTCTATCTCGACGACGCCCATTGGGCGAAATATATAGCCGAGCAGGTCGTCCTCCTGGAACCGGCGAGTGTTTTTGAGTTTGGTTGTAATCGTGGCCGCAACTTGATGGGGATCCGCAAGCTCGATGCTGACATCCAACTTGCCGGCGTCGATGTCAACCCCGACGCTGTCGCTTGGGGTCGAGATCACCATGGTCTCGATTTGCGAGTCGGAGACGAGAGCCTTCTTGGCAGCATGGAGGACCGAAGCTTCGATGTCACCTTCACTCTTTCGGTTCTGGATCATTTGCCGGATCCGCGACCTGCTTTAAAGGAGCTCATCCGGGTGGCGCGTAAAGGAGTCATCCTCTTGGAACCATGGCTTGGCCAGGAAGGCAAAGTGGTTCAGGCGATGAGCACGACATCCGGGAAGTCGGAG
>JAJPIR010000141.1 GCA_021324675.1 Actinomycetota bacterium | reverse complement strand
CTTAAGTGGGCTGAGGGGGCCGATGGCCACGCCGGCGATGACCGTGACTGGGATGCCGAGGTTGATGGTGCCGTCTTGAAACTGCACCGTTCCGGCGGCATTCAACAGCGTCACATTCACGATGGGAAGCACCCGTGGGCTCAAGATCATGCGATCTCCTGGCCGTCAGCCCTCAGGCACCATTGTCAGCGCCTGAAAACTACTGAGATGTATCCGGCCTGCTCGCTGGACATTTCACGATAATCGGCCAGGCACGCGCGCCCGAGCGAAGGTCATCGGCTTAGGCTCCGGAGCTTGAGTGCGGTGCCCTGGTGCGCGGCGGTGCCTCTGGCCTTGATCAATACCGACAGTCCGGCGGCGCCCATGAACGAGACTTGACTCAAGTCGATGATCAGGCATTCGGGCCGATTGGCGAGCAACGTGCTGACATGGGATTTGGAGGGCCGGCTCGGCGAGTAGATCAATCTCGCCGGTTAGGTGACCGAACACCTCTGCGCGATTGGGCTGGGGCACGATCACTGAGAATACTTCGGTACTGTCCACGTCAGTGAGCAGGTCCGGGTGCAGCCGCGGTGTAGTCCCGGTAAATGATCGATGGCATGCGAGCTTTTTATGATGGCGCAATGCGCGGCGGCATCCGGTGTTTCTTACTCATCTAGCTTGCAATACGTCAGAACAATAGTGAGGTTTTTGCTCAATATGAGCTTGTCCACCCGGCACGGCCATTGGACCGTATTGAGGTGGTTCGCAACGGCCCCGGGCGGTCCGATGCTGCCATGCTCTGCGGTCCGATTAGTGCGGGCGTCCTGAGGCTGGCCCTTGTCATCAGGGGCTGAGAGATTCCTGCGCTGCCCAGTCGATGCCGACCTGGCATCCTTATTGTCGACAGTGCATCCAGGCCAGGGATTGGGAACGTGCTCGACGACCTCATCATCCGGGTTCGCAACGAACTCGACCACGTGACGCTCACGTTGCGTGGCCGCCTCACGTTGCGCAGTGTTCCCCGGGTTCGGGAAACAGTTGTCAAGTGGCTGCTTGGTACTGGAAGGGTCCTGATCGACGTATCCCGCCTGCGCGCTACGCAAACCGCCGTGGTTACCGTGTTCCCGACGGCGCTGGACTTGGCCGGTGGCTGGCCCTCGGCACGGCTGGTGCTGTTCGGCGCTGACGTGACCTTGTGCTCGATGCTTAAGCCCACCCGCGTGCTCGACACTGTGCCCCTGGCTGATGACCTACTCGCAGCTCGAGAGCTGCTACACCGGCAGCCACCACGCGTACGGCGCCACCGCGACCTACCCCTGCACCATGCTGCCCCCGCGGCCGCGAGGCTATTCATCCGCGAGGCCTGCGCTGTCTGGTCGGTGCCTCAAGACACCCGAGAGCTTGCCGAGCTAGTGGCCAATGAGCTGGTGACCAACGCCGTCCAGCATGCCCAAAGCTCCAGTCGAGTTACCCTCACAGGTAGTGACTCAGCCCTACGCATCTCCGTCCGGGATTACCGCTCCTCACCTCTCCCCAGGCCCCGACCTATCGAGATCGCCGCGCCCAGCGGACGCGGGTTGCATCTGGTGGCCGCAGTGGCCCATGCCTGGGGCGCAGATCCGCATCCCGACGGAAAAACCGTCTGGGCCATGCTGGCTTACCCCGCGGAGCAACAGTTTTGCGCGGTCCGGATGGTGACATACTGATTTGCTCCGATGCGGCTCGGCATGCAATTTTTGCACTACGGTAAGCGCACACTCAGTAGGTAAATGCGGGGCGATCGTGCCGCAAGTGGCGGTGGACACTCCCCCTTCTTATTCAGCGCCCTTTGCCACCGCCACCGCCACCGCCTTTGGCGCCGCCACCGCCACCTTTGGCGCCGCCACCGCCACCTTTGGCGCCGCCACTGCCACCGATACTCGCAGCGCGACCACCGGTACCGCCGCCGCTGCGGGCGCCGCTGACCGTACCGCTGCCACCGCCGCTGGAGAATCCACGCCCGCTGGCACTCTGGGAGGTTCCACCGGCACCCGGACCCCCGTAAGCAGGAGCCTTTGACCCGCTGGAGCCTCCCATATTGCTGGGGCGGTTGGCGGCTGGTGCCTGGCTTACGTGGTTGCCTCCGTTATCGCTGGTTGGTGAGGCGGGGCTGGTCTGAGACGCGGGAGGTTTGTTCTGAGAGACGGTGCCGCCGGAGGGCTTGCTCGGAGCGGGAGTGCCGCCCTGGTTGTGGGACAGCTGCGCCAGCAGCTGCGCCAGCCGTGCAAGTTGTTCGCGCTCATACTCAGATTGCGGGTCTGGATCACGATCTGGCATGGGCGGCCTTGATTGATGGTCCGGTGCGGGATAACTGGCTCCCGCGTGCCGGGGAGCGTGGTCTGCTGCGGGTGGATCGATTCGCAAGGCCGGACCTGCGGGGCCAGCAGGCTGGGCTAGCGCAGGAACAGGAAGCTGTACCGGCACAGCGGGGGCTGCCGGCGCCCGATCGGCAAGCAGGGCTACTGGCCCACGCCCAGGACTCGGATTCACCGCCGGCACCGTACCTGGTTGGCCGCTGAGCGGCGCTGGATCGTCGTGGTGCTCCGGTACTGCGGCAGCACCAGCGTGGTCACTCGCTGGCGGCGCTGCTGGCGAATCCGAGGGCCCAATGGATGACAGCAGCGGGAGCGTAAGCCCGGCGACAAGGGCAACGCCAGCAACCAGCGACATGCCAAGCATCACGTCACTACTTGCCCGTCGCTGTCTTGCCCTGTGCGCTCGCGGCGGGGTGGCCGGCCGGCCGGGTGGGCGAGCGGGCGGACGTTGCGGCGGGGACGGCGGCGGAGGTGGCGGCACCCGCTCGGCACCGTCGTGGTCGTGGGTGTGCCGTGGTGGTTGTGTGGGCCGGATTGCCGGCAGGGTTGCGGGGGTGTTGTTGGGGGTGCGCCGCACGGGTGGTTGGGGGCGGGGTGTTGGTCTGGTGGGTGGTGGGGAGGGTTGTTGTGCCTGGTTGGCAGTGTGTTGCGGGGGTGGTTGTGGGGTGAGGGCTGCAGGCGGTGGGGTTGTGGGGGTGTTGTCGTGGGTGCGCCGCAGCGGTTGTTCGGGCCGGGGTGCTGGTCGGGTGGGTGGTGGTGGCTGTTGTCCCTGGTTGGGGATGCGCTGCGGGAGTGTTTCTGGAGCGATGGCTGGAGGTGGGGTAGCGGGGATGTCATGCTGAGCCCGCCGCAGCGGTTGGTCTATGCGGAGCGCGGCTCCAGCAACCGTGCATTGCTGCGGCATGCCCGGGCCGGCCCCGTCAAGGTCATCAACGGCTCGCTGGAAGATGCCTCGCCACCCTCTTTGCCGAGCCAGGCGACGGCCCCGACGACCATGAGCGCTTCTGTTCCTCGGAATAGGATCCGGCATTGTCAGCTCCGGCTGGCTTCAGTGACGAGTGATAGTGATGCAGGTGCGAACACAGCCCCCTCTGAAGGTGCAGCCCTCAGGGGGGCCAGGTCACCGACTCCGGTGACTCCGTCAGTACCGCAGGTTGCGCACTCCGGGGAATAGCTCACGGCCGCCGGAAATGCGCGCTGAGCTTGAGCGTCGTAAACGACCAGCTTTGGTGTTCCCGGCGTGTGCTCAGAGCCCATGGAAAGAACGCGAACAGCGAGGGCCACCTGCATTGATGCTACTGTGCCATTCAGGAATATTACAGATGGTGCGGCCTCTTCGGTGCCGTAACCGTGGGCTCTTTCATATTCCTGAACCGCGGGGGGTGCTAAATCGAAGGCCGCCCGTTGCGCATGGATGAAACCTCGGCATTCGAGGCATCCAAATCCCGGTGCAACCACCTGGACTTGTCCCCCAAGTTTCGCGGCAAGATCGTCGGCGCCCGGCCTCGCTCCGGAGCCTGCGTCGATAAGCGGGATGACATAACGGATGGACAGATGGTTCAACGACAGGCGTGCACCATGCCCATCAACACAGCCCAGCAGCAGGTCAGCCGACTTCGCATGGTCTAGAGATACGCTATCCAGGAGGGGGGCTGCTGCGGTGGTAACCCCGACATTGGGCGCTACCCGCTCGATAAGTTCTCGGAAGACGTCGACCTTGTACCGTCCGACGTCTCCTGGCCCGGCACCGATGAGGCGGTTGAGGTTACTGACCTCCACCCGATCAGGGTCAATGAGGATGAGGTGGCCGACGCCGAGGTAGGCAAGTTCTAAGGCAACGAACGAGCCAAGCCCGCCTAGGCCGACGACGGCGACCCGTGCTTTTGAGAAGGCCTCTTGAATGGATGCTCCGAGCAGCGGAAGCTGGCGGCTGTGCCGTACTTCCGGCGAGTGGTCAGCGTTGGGTGCAGACGTTGATGAGGGAAGGTGATGGAGGACTGGTGAATCGCCACACCCACCAACGATCGTCACCTGGCGCACCGGCAAAATCGCTCCGCTAGTACGCTGATAGTAATGAGCGTCGAGGCTGTGTTGGCCTACCACAATCGTGGCATGGTAGAACGGCTCCGGCAACATGGACGCGAGGCGGGGCATTTTCAGACGGTCGTTGGACCAGTCAATGCCGCTAAAAGTTGTCTGCGGTCCCGAGTCAAAGGGATGTGAATGGACCTCGATGAGGCTCCAGCCCTCTTGCCGGCACCTGGTCAAAGCATCTGCTACGAACTGGCCCTGTGGCCCAATGGCTGACGGTGACTGGTGAGCTAGATCCGTGCGCTGAGCGAGAAGTAGCTCATGACCTATTAAACGTATCCTGCTTGCCGAGACGTTCGGCGCGGCCAGGATGAATGCCAACTGCTCGTTGTTATTCCATCGTTCCGGGCCGGCGTGGGTAGGTAGGAGATGGTCGCGCAACCGCAACCACAGGCTCGAGCTTAGTACGATGTCGTGCACCTCAAGTGCCATCGTCATGCTCCACTCAAAGTGCGTCGATCGCGGAATATTGCTGCGATGAGGTTGAGGTATGTAATCAAATTATGTCCGCGCATTAAATCGGCGCCGCCTGCTGGTCGCCAACCGATGAGGTGCACACAGAAGTGACCCCACCCGCGGTCAAGGTGTTCCCGGTCACTGCTCGGCCCTCGCGTGAAAAAGTGGTTAATTGGCTGGCCTTTGCTGGTGCGGAGGTCGTAGTCTGTCCAGAACCATTCTGGTGGTACTGAAGGGTAGCCGGGAGTACCGTGCGGAATATCGATGAGCACCTCAATATGAGTCTTGTTCCAACCTGGCGAGATCGGGAATCGCTCGACGTAGAACCAAGTGCCGCTTTCGGTGTCGAATCGTACGCTACCGAACTGTTGTGAAAGGTATATCGCTTCGGTTTTGAGCCGGCTCAGTCGTCGTCGAGTTTCAAGATCCTTGGTCATCGACGGGTCATCCCGACCGTTCTGCGCTCCCATACGTGAACGGTGTCACGACGGAATAGTCCACCGCGTTGGCGGGCAGTGGCTTGTTGTCTTCGATCTTCACAATCTGACCGTCCGGCATGCTCGCCATTACCCAATCTGACAGGACGCTTTTACTGTAGCGCTTGAGGTCGGCGGCGGTCGGCCGCTCCTCGCGCACGTCAACAACCTCGCCGTTGACGATGTAGTTGCCCATCTCAGCCTCCCGATTCGTTACTCGGTGCCACTTTGTGTCACTCGAAACCGCTGCGGTCACCGGAGACTCGGCTTAGTAGTGTGGCGCCAGCCGGCGGCCGCTTCAAAGGGCTGCCTGACGCGCTGCAACCGCCGTTTGAGGGATTCAATGCTTCGTGTTGCCATGACCCCCCTTGCCGGGTCTTCCGTATCGAGTTCATCGTGCTGCAGCAAAGATCTGTTACGCATTCCGTGATTCAGAACGGAAAGTTATGATGCGTACACGCAGCGGATTTATCGCTGCGTTTATTGTACTATATGTCTGTTTGCTTTCGAGAATCAAGCGTCAGCGACCGCGGTTGGCACCATCCGGCCATGCCAAACGTGCCCAAAAAGGCGGCGCCCAGCGGCCTAGCGCGGGCAGTGCCGGTGGTGCGGACGCCGACCCCCGACGTCAGGAGTGCAAGGCCGACATCGCTAGCCAACTGTCCCAGGGCACGGTCCAGTCGTAGATGTCACCGTCAGCGCCAGTCATCGGAGTAGGGCTGTTGGTGACCTCGACAGGATCGCCGAAGAGAGTGGAGTTGTAGTATTCCTGCGCATTGGCCGTAGAGAGATTTATGCAACCGTGAGTCACATTGGATGAGCCTTGCACGCCGGTGGTCTCAGGATTGGCGTGGATGAATTCCCCGTTGTTGGAAATTCGCACTGCCCAGTGCTCGGGAATGTTCACATATCCATAGGCCCGGTTGGACATCAGCACGGTCTGCGCCTTGTCCATCACCACGTGGATACCGTTGGTGGTGTTGCGATTCGGGTCGGAGCTGAGCCCGTAGCTGGCCGGGAAGTTCATTATTTCCTGGCCGTCCCGGATGACGATCATTCGGTGGCTGTTCACGTCCGCTTTGACGATCTGTGCGCGGCCGATGGTGAACTGGCTACTGAGGTCTTCCCGGCCGTAGGAGCCATCACCGAGGTTGACACCGTAAAGCCGGGCGGTGACGGTGACTTTCGTACCCGGTTGCCAGTAGTCCCTGGGCCGGTAGTGCGCTCGGGAACCGCCGTTGTCGTCGGGCAGCCAAGCCCAGGATCCTTCGGCGGGTACGGAAGTCTGCACCTGCAACGCGCGCTCGACGGCGGCCTTGTCGGCCACATGGTCGTCGAACTGCAGGATGATCGGAGCGGCGATGCCGACGGTCTCCCCGTCGCCGATGTTCAGCGTGGCGTGGGGTTGTTCCTTTGGCGTGACCGTGCTGAATGAGCCGCTAATGGGAACCGTCAGATGATCAGGGCCAGCTGCGGTGCCGCTCCAAGTGTAGGTCTTCCCGTACCCCAATGGCTCAGCGCTGGTCCAGCTGCGCCGGTCCGCGCTCACTGTTCCGGCTACCGCCTTGCCATCCGGATTGGTCAGCGTAACTTGCAGCAGCGTCCCGCCAGTAACCCGCACCGCGACGGGCGTGGTCGGGTTGACGTTGCTGGCCTTGTCCCCGGGCAGGGTGCTGACGTGCGCTTCCGGGCGCGGGGGAGCGCTCACTCCAAGCGGTCCGGCCGGTCCCCCTGAACACGCCGCAACCAGCACTACCAGGACAAGCAACATCAACACGCGCCGCATGGTTTCCCGCCGAATCTGCCCGAATCGCCCCTCGCGACACCCTATCGCGAGCAGGTGTCACATCGGTGACAAGCCGCGGTGGTCGCGCCAAATTGTCGGTGCCGGCTGGCATGCTGCTGGCACCGACCTGAAAGGACGGCGACGATGACAGCCATGACCGAACCGGCCGTACTCACCGAAGCCACCTGTCTGCGGCGGGCGACCTGCACGCATGGTTGAGCGGTCATTGCTCAGCCGGCCCGCCGTAGCGGCGGCACCTCGGCGCCGAGGGTGACGGTCACTCGCTCGGCTACGCAGCGGTGCGGCAGCGCGGCGAGAGCTGTGCTCGTGCACTGGACCAGCGACGCGCCGGCGGTGAGTACTGCGAGCAAGATCCCACCAGCTATTTCCGTGTCCCAGCTGGTAGTGCACAGCAGGCGGTCCTCGGCGGCTAGACCCAGCGCGATGGCCTGCGCCCGCGCTGCGGCGAGTACCTTTTCGGTGTCTGGGCCCGTTGCACCGGGTTGGAATGTATCGCCATGTACCCGGACTTCGGTGGCGAAGTCCCGCACTCTTGGCGGCAACCCGGTGATTCCCCTCCCCAAGGCATCCAATCCCACCGCGACCAGCTCTTCTGATTCGGTGACCTCGCTGATCTGAGCAACTCCGCACAGGGCGACGGCCGCGCCAGCGGCCGAGGTGACCACCGTCGCGCCGCACCACCAGGCGCCCAGCAGTACCCCGGCGGTCTGCCAGTGCGGCGGTAGCAAGACCGCGACGGGGTCACCGGGTTGGATATCCAGCTCATCGCGGAACCAGTTCGCGGTCTTGGCTGCCCAGTTGGCCAGCGTGGTACCGGACAATTCCACCCGGCTGCCGGCGGCGTCGTCGTAATGAGTGATCCGGGGACTGGCCGGGTCCGCATGCAGCAGCGGACCAAGGACCTGGTCGGTGATGGTCATCGGCTGCGAAGCTTAACCGGCGTACTAGGCCAGGGATTTCCACGCCGCCGGCGGGGTCAGTGGTGAGGCGGGGTTAAGAGACGCAGGGCACCTTGCCGCCCACCATGGTCGGTCTCGGCGGCGGTGGGGTGGGTGGGGCTGTAGTAGCCGACGCGGGCCTCGACGCGCGCTCGCCGTACGTGTCATCCGGGACCATCTGCGCCGCGCCCTCGGCGCGCGCGGCGCCAACCGGTTGCAGCGATGCGTCCCCGATCCGCCTTTTGCGCGGACCTGAATAGTCCTTGCCAAGGTAGACCTGGACCATGCCAGCGCTGAGGTTGGCGTCCTCCTCGATCGGCAGGCCGCCGCCCAGCGCATCGGCCACGAGGCGGCCCTCGTCGGCGCTGCCAGCCGGGTAACGCACCACGCTGCTGGCCCGTGCCGCACTGTTACCGATCGAACCTTGGCCGAACCCTTGTCCGGTGAGTTGTTCGGATACCGATCTGGCCAGCCCGGCAACCGCCGCGCCGTTGAACACGTCAACGACGATCGTCGCGGTCGCCGGCGGTTCTGCCGTGGCACTTGTCGGCGGTTCGACGGCTTGCGCAACGAAGGTGCGCACGGCCGCCGGATCGACCTTGAGCACCGCGCCGTCGGTGTCGCTGTCGCCGTCGCCGAGCACCGGAACCGTCTCAAACACCACGTTGCCGGCGGTCAGGCCTTGCATCCGGGTAGCGAAATCGAGCACGTCGAAGCCTTCGTCAAGCACCAGCGACTGCTGGGTGACATTGATTAGCTGCCGGATCCGGCTCGGGTTTGCCAGCGTTCCGGCGGTCAGGATCTTGTTCGCCAGCGAAGCCAGGTAGGCCTGCTGGCGCACGATACGGTCGAGGTCGCCCCGAGGTAGACCGTGCCGCTGCCGGACAAAGGCCAGCGCATCCGGTCCCGAGATCAGTTGCGGGCCAGCAGGGAAGTTGGCGCCGGAGAACTTGTCGTGAACCGCTGCCCGCAGGCATACCGGCACGCCGCCGACGGCGTCGGTAAACAATGCGAAGCCGAGCAGGTTGATCTCCGCATAGTGGTCGATGCCTACCCCGGTGAGGTCCTTGACGGCCTGCAACAGTTCCTTGCGGCCAGCGGCGACGGACTCAGCGCGTACTGTTGCCGGGTCGGCGCCCTGTGCCACAAGACGTTCCGCGGTCGCACTCTTGGCGCGGGTGAAGGCGGAATTGAGCTTGTGTTTGCCGTACCCGTCGGGCAACTCGACATACAGATCCCTGGGCAGGGAGATCGCTACCGCGTGCTGCCCATCGTTCGGGATCCGCACCAAGATCATCGTGTCAGTGAGCTCGCCCTCGTTGTCACCGGCGCGAAGCTGCGCGAGTACCTGCCGGGGCAACGGGTTGTCGTGAGCGTCTGTCCGGCTGTCCAGCCCCACCAGGAGGATGTCCGTGGCCTTGTCCGGGGGCGCCTTACCGATCACATCGGTGGTGCTCAGGCCCTGGTGTAAATCGCGAAAGGTGCTCCATCCGTAGCCGGTTACCCCGAAGACCAGTGCGGAGAGCATCGCGACGATCATCTTGGCAAACTGCCGCCCCCAAGGAGGCCGCCGCCGGGAGGGGGCGCCGGCCCGGCGCCGCGGCCGTGTGGTGCTTGGCACACGGCCGCGCGGCAAGCTGCCCTGCCGGGCGCCGTGCCGCTCGGTGCCGCGCTGCCCCGCGGCGCGCTGCCCCGCGCGGGGCAGCGCAGAACCAGACCGATCGGGTCTCCCGCTGGAGCCACCCGACCGCCCTGGCCTGTCGTGCACAGATGCCCTCCTGTGTCATCCGACTGATGGTGTGGCGGCAGTGTCAGGTTATGGGCCAGGTCATGGGACCGGTTATGGCCCCGGTAGTTCTCCTATCCCGTAGCTGTGTAGTCCAGACGTGTGAACCCCCCGTGAGGTTGCTGTGAGAGACTCGGCCGTCATCAAGTCGGGACTGCCTGCGAAGTCAGGAGGAGGCACCGATGCGATTGCTGGTCACCGGGGGCGCAGGATTCATCGGATCGACTTTCGTGCGGCGGGTGCTGGATGGCCATGAACCGACGTTGGCCGGAGCCGAGATCGTTGTTCTGGACAAGCTGACCTATGCCGGTAACGAGGAGAACCTCGCTCCGGTAGCGACTCACCCGGCGCTACGCTTCGTTAAAGGTGACATTACCGACGAGTCACTGGTGGCCGATTTGATGGCCGGCATCGATGCGGTGGTGCATTTTGCGGCCGAATCGCACGTCGATCGTTCAATTCTAGGCGCTGATCCATTTGTGGTGACCAATGTGGTCGGCACCCAGATCCTGCTCCGGGCCGCTCTGGACTTCAGTGTGTCACGGTTCGTGCACATTTCTACGGACGAGGTGTACGGATCCATCGAGTTCGGTTCCTGGCGGGAGGACCATGCGCTGGAACCGAATTCGCCCTACTCGGCGTCGAAGGCGAGTGCCGACCTGCTGGTCCGGGCGTACGCGCGGACACATGGTATGGACGTGCGGATTACCCGCTGCTGTAACAATTATGGACCATATCAATATCCGGAAAAAGTAATTCCGCTATTCGTCACCAATCTTCTCGACGGACTGCCGGTACCGCTGTACGGCGATGGCTTGAATGTGCGGGAGTGGTTGCATGTCGACGACCACTGCCGGGCTATCGCACTGGTGCTTGAGCGTGGTCGGGCAGGTGAGATCTACAATATCGGTGGCGGGATTGAACTGACCAACACCGAACTCACCCGCATGCTGCTGGAGGCCTTGGACGCGGACTGGTCGCGGGTGCAGCCGGTGGCCGATCGCAAGGCCCATGATCGCCGGTATTCCGTAGATTGGACCAAGATTCGCACCGAGCTGGGATTCTCGCCGCAGGTGGACTTCGCTCAGGGGTTGGCCGACACGGTGCGCTGGTATGCCAACCATCGAGACTGGTGGGAGCGGCTGAAGGCAGCCTGAGCCGGCTAGTGTTTTGCCGCCCGGATCACGCTGGCTGGTAATTTTGCGTGCATGATCATGACGTTGTAGGCCTTGTATTGAGTCATAGTGAAGTACAGGTCGGGGCCGTCCGAATCAGGGTTGAGGAACCCGCCATAGAGGTCCGGATATTCATCTGCGGTGGCGACCGGAATCTCCGTGCTCCAGGGACCGGTCGGGCGCGGGGCGAGTCGCAACACGATTGCCTTGCGGGATTCGTCCAGGTACATCATTTCCCAGCTGTTGAGCGTCTTGTCGAAGCGGACCGACAGTTCTCCGACTGGCCCCGAGACGATCGGGGTCGCGATCGTGCTGCTGCCGCGCTCCCAGCCTTGGCCGGTCCAGTACTCGTAGGCGGAGTTGTCGAGCAGCTGGTCTTCACGTACCCGGGCGAGGTGAGCGGCGCCAAAGCGGCCATTGGGCGTGCCGAAGGCGTAGACGTAGCCGTCTCCGCGGGCGTAAGCGATCATCTGGAAGGTGTTGTCAAGTGCAGCGGTGTTGGGCCGGCGCGCGCTCGGAGCGTCCTTCCAGTTCTGTCCACCGTCATCGGAGTAAGCGACACCGCTGTAATTCGTGATCCAGTGCCCAGGCTCGGTGAATTTGCGTACCGACATGTAGGCCAGGTAATTGCGGCCGTTGATGTTGATCCCACCGGTCGGGATCTTGGTCGTCTCGACGCCCTCTTTCTTGAGGGACGGGAGCAACTCTTTGGCGTGGCCGGGACGGTCGCTGACGTAGTTGTCGAAGGACATACCGTCGGACGGGTTGCGGTCGGTGCTGCGAGCCAGGGTGTTCGACCGCCAGTCAATGGTGGCTGGTCTGGCGAATCCGCTGTCGACGCCAGCCCATCCAGCGCCGAAGGTGTCGCCGAAGGCGGCCAGGATCCGCCCCCGCTCGTCGGTCCACATGATCCCCAGATCGGTGCCTTTGATGTCGTAGCGTTCTTCGGTGGCGTTGATGGACTTGGCACCGGTGATGAGGGCTACCGGGTTTGCCTGACCCACTGACGTTTGCGCTACCCCGGGTGCCGCCGCGCTGACTGTGACTGCTAGTGTTGTCGCGCTCAAAGCGGCGAAGGCTGCCCCAATCTGGGTTCGATGAGCGGCCACTGTCTCCCCCTCTTGAATGCGTGCGCCATCGCGCGGGCGCGATTCAGCGCCAGCGGGGTGTAGCTATTGGTGACTGTCCCCTTCCCCCGAAAGGGAAAAAGCGGCCCTCCTCGCCGCAGTGGGTAGAACTCGTGCGACTCCTTGTATAGTAACGTTATAGTAACGTTATCACCCCTACTCCGCATGGGTGAAACCAGCCGGAGGTGGTGATCACGCTTCGTGCTCGCCCGGGGTGCCCTATCTGCCCACTTCGCTCGCCCGGCGTATCGCAGCCTGATACATCGTGTGTCGCGTCCTGGTGGCCAGCGTGTCGCGCCTTGGTGTGTGGTGTGTCGCGCCTTGGTGCCCGGTGTGTCGCGTCCTGGTGTGTGGTGTGTCGCGTCGCGGTGCCCAGCGTGTCGTGCCGGGGCAGCCGCACGGGACGCCTACGGGCCCGCCAGCCGTCCCGCTATCCACGGCTCTCGTGCGGAGGTGCAGAATCGAGCGCCGTGCCCCGCGGTAACTCCTATGGTCAGGAGCTGGCGGTCGTCACGGTGACGTACTCACCTGGCGACACACTTGAAACGTTCCTGGATTCAGTGGAAAAGGCCACCACTCGACCGTTGCGGGTCCTGCTGGCCGACAACGGTTCTACCGACGGAGCCCCCGAGCGCGCGGCTCGCCGCGACGGTGTGCGGCTGCTGCGTATTGGAGAGAACGTCGGATACGGCACCGCCGCCAACCGGGGGGTCGCTGAGTGGGGGCCCGAAGTGGGATGGGTTGTGGTGGCCAACCCGGACATCGAATGGCACCCCGGCAGCCTTGACGAGATGCTGGCCGCCGCGCAGCGATGGCCCAGAGCCGGCGCCTTTGGACCGCTGATCCGCCAACCGGATGGGACGGTGTACCCGTCCGCCCGGTTATTACCCGCGCTCGTGCGCGGTACCGGCCATGCAGTGCTCGGCCCGCTCTGGCCGGGCAATCCATGGACGGCGGCTTACCGCCAATCCGGCACGGCGTTGGGTGAACGGACCGCGGAGTGGTTGTCCGGGTCATGCTTGCTACTGCGCCGGTCCGCGTTCGAGTCCATCGGTGGGTTCGACACCCGTTATTTCATGTATTTCGAAGACGTCGACCTTGGCGACCGGCTGGGCCGCGCCGGATGGCTCAATGTTTACGTGCCCAGCGCCGAGGTCACCCACCTAGGCGGGCACGCCACCCGCCGGGTCTCCGATCAGATGCTTGCCGCGCACCACGACAGCACTTACCGGTATCTCGCTGACCGGCATGCAGGGCCGCTGTATGCGCCACTACGGCTGGCGCTGCGAGCAGGATTGGCCGCCCGGCTTCAGCTACTACGTCGCGCCGATCGGCGCAAATAGCGACTCTCACAGCTCACGCGCGAGGAGTTGGACGTATGTGATGCCGGCATGCGTCGGCAGACTGTACGCACCCGGCAGGTGAGCCAGCTTTGAGGAGTTTGTGCGATGCCCTCATGGTGTAGTTCCGCGCCGGTGGAACCGCTGGCCGGCGTCGAGGCCGTCGTGCTGGTCGGAGGGCTGGGCACCCGGATGCGCCCGCTGACGCTGTCTGCGCCCAAGCCGATGCTGCCCACCGCGGGCGTGCCGTTGCTATGTCACCTGCTGGGCCGGATCCGCGCTGCCGGGGTGACTCACGTGGTGCTGGGTACGTCCTATCGCGCCGAGGTGTTCGAGAGCCACTTCGGTGACGGGTCGGCACTAGGACTGAAGTTGGACTACATCGTCGAGGGCAAGCCGCTCGGAACGGGTGGCGGGATCCGTCATGTCGCATCAGCGCTGACCGAATCCGATGTGCTGGTGTTCAACGGTGATGTGCTGTCGGGCTTGGATCCGGCCGAGGTGGTGCGAACCCACCGCCGGGCCGGAGCGGATGTGACGCTGCATCTGGTGCGGGTGCCTGATCCGCGGGCCTTTGGCTGCGTACCGATTACCGCTGATGGCCGGGTGCTGGGATTCCTGGAGAAGACCGAGGACCCTCCGACCGACCTGATCAACGCCGGCTGCTACGTGTTCCGCCGGGAGGTCATCGACTCGATCCCGCCGGGGCGCGCGGTATCCGTGGAGCGCGAGACGTTCCCTGGACTGCTGGCGGCAGGCGCTCACCTGCACGCCCACGTGGACGCTTCGTACTGGTTGGACTTGGGTACCCCGGCCGCCTTCGTGCAGGGTTCGGCCGATCTGGTGCGCGGCCTGGCGCCGTCACCTGCGCTACCTGGGCCGGTCGGTGATTCACTGGTGTTGCCTGGCGCTGCCGTGCACCCCGGTGCGCGAGTTGGCGGCGGTTCGGTGGTCGGTGCCGGTGCGGTGGTAGAGAACGGGGCGCAAGTGCTTGGCTCGGTGCTGATGGATCGTGCTGAGGTCGGTCCAGACGCCGAGGTCCAACGCAGTGTGTTGGGCATAGGTGCGCAGGTGGGTTCATCCGCGGTGCTGCACGACGCGGTGATCGGTGATGGCGCGGTGGTCGGGGCGCGCTGCGAGTTACGGCATGGGTTGCGGGTCTGGCCGGGTGTGGTACTGCCCGACGGGGGTATACGCTTTTCCGCCGATGTCTGAGAGCCGGTTGTGGAGGCCGGAGCGCCCGCTTGATCTCCGCGCCGTGCTGGCTCCGCTGCGCCGGGGCCGGGGCGATCCGACGATGCGGGTGGATGCCGACGGGTCGATATGGCGGGCGGGCACCACCCCGGCCGGCCCTGTCACCCTGGCACTGCGCTACGACAGCGATGGCGCGGTGCACGCAACTGGATGGGGACCGGGTGCGGCCTGGGCGCTGGACGGCTTGCCCGCCCTGCTCGGCGCCGATGATGACGACAGCGCCTTCGTGCCGCACCACCCGCTGATCTCACACGCTCGGCGCCGGATGCCAGGGCTGCGCCTGGGTGCCACCCGTCGGGTATGGGATGTGCTAGTACCAGCGGTTCTTGAGCAGAAGGTCACCGGTGTCGAGGCGCGGCGGTCCTGGCGTGAACTGTGCTGGCGTTTCGGTGAGCAGGCACCGGGGCCGACGGAGCTGTGGGTGCCACCGACTCCAGCGGCGGTGCGGGCCATTCCCGATTGGGAGTGGCACCGCGCCGGGGTCGATCATTCACGCCGCCGAGCTTTGCTGGCAGCGGCCGCGGTGGCGCACCGGCTGGAAGCCGCGGTGATACTGGCTGGAAGGGCCGGCCGGGAGCTGCTGTGCAAGGTCCCGGGCATCGGAATCTGGACGGCTGCCGAGGTGGCTCAGCGAGCGTGGGCCGACGCTGACGCGGTCAGCGTCGGCGACTACCACATCCCGTCGGTCGTCGGGTACGCGCTGGTAGGTCGGCCGCTGGACGACACGGGCATGCTGGAAGTTCTGGCGCCCTACACGCCGCAACGGCATCGAGCGGTGCGCTACATCGAAGCTTCTGGACTGCGGCGACCGCGCTTCGCTCCCCGGTTCAGCCCCCGCGACTACCGCGCGATGTGAGGCGGCTGAATAACCGGTAGCCGGTCTGGAAGGAACTTGCGGAATGGTCACGGTGGCGGCGACGGCCGTCCGCTTGGGTAGGAAAAGCGGTGATCCGCGCAGGTGTATCCCGCGCGACCTCCAGCACGGCGTCCTCGCATGAAGGGCAACGTCGACCAGGGGGGCAAATCATGGAAGCAACGTTCACGGTGGCTCCACAGAGAGCCGTGTACCGACCAGCGCCAGCGGATATTCCAACTGCCATATCATCGTCTTTGATGGCATGATCTATATGCTCGAAGCCACAGGTAAACCACATCAAGAATGGTCCACGACTTCTTGCGTAACCCATAGCTTTATATCCTTTTGCCGACATCGTGTGGTCACGCAACCGCGCATCAAGTCTCATTCTTCTGGCGGTGTCACCAGATATTCAGCAGCGCACCCTCCCGGTAGCAATGATCCCGGTGGGTTGGGTGACCGGTGCGAACGTCGCCGCCATTGGTCGACGCCTTTCTGCTGGTGGACCCTATGCTCTTAGTTAAGTGTGCGGTTCGTTGATAACTCTATGCAACCTTTTCAAAGTCAAAACTTAGCATGCGCCCATGCACAGGTCAATGCACGTGCAATTGCATTCGCAAGTACCCGGGAACGGTTACTGAGAAGTGCTCCTGTTCGCTACACCCAGTATCCAGGCCTCGCTACGGGGAGTATCATTCAAGGCAGGCTTAGTTGGCAAATTGTGGCAGTCGTGGAGCCCACGCTGGAAGTATGCGACGTTGGGCAGTGCGCCGAAGTGGCGTGGTACGGCTTGCGCTACTCGCACTGATTCGGGGGTCCAGCTTCGTCTGGATCAAGATCGGATTGCGCGGTTTTACCCCCATGCAGGTGACATTCCTGCGAGTGCTGCTTGCGGTCGGCGTGCTGCTGTCGATCTGCTGGCTGCGCGGACTGCGCATGCCGCGGGAACCGGTGGTTTGGGTGTACTTTGCCGTAGCCGCGACCGTAGGGAACGTGGTGCCGTTCTTTCTGTTCGGGGTCGAAGATCTCAGCATCGATTCGGAACTGGCCGGTATTCTCAACGCCACGACCCCGCTGTGGACGGTGACGCTGGCACTAGCGGCACGCATGGAGCGGCTGACTGCAGTCCGTGGCGCAAGCCTCCTTCTCGGCTTTGCCGGCGCACTAGCGATCTTTGCGCCATGGCGGTCGGCGGCTAGCGTGATCGGCGCGGACGCCTGCCTGGCTGCCTCGGCACTGTATGGAGTGCTGTTCGTGTACGCAGCCGCCACCTCGCGGGCCGCGGCATGGACCCCATCGTGCTGTCCGCCGTACAGCTCAGCGCTGCCACCGCCCCGTCAGCATGCGCCTTGCCGATCGGTTGGCGGTTCCCCGGAATTGCGTGCAGACGCAGGGGGCAGCGTTATCGTGCTCGGAGTGCTGGATACGGGAATTGCCTACATCCTTAATTACCGGCTCATCACTGATGACGGCTCCACCGTCGCTTCTACGGTCACCTACCTGATACCAGTAGCCGCGGTGCTTCTCGGGATGGTCACACTCGGCGAGTCACTGGGTTTGCGAGTGTTTGCCGGCATGGTCGTGGTCCTCGCCGGCGTCGGATTGGTGCGGCGCACTGCGCGGCAGCCAGTGCCCGTCGCGGTATTGGAGCCATCTGTAAACACCTGTTCACCAGGCCATTAGGGCTATCCTTCCGGCCGGACGGCGACGGGCGGACGTGACGGATTCCACGCCGCGCCCGGCTCGCCGTCCGTCGCTGTATTCACAGATCGATCTCGTCAGTCCGATGAGACTGCAGCCATGATTGAGAACGTGGCTCCCTGCGGATCGGTGATCGAAGCCATCCGGCCATAGGGGGTATCGATAGGTCCGCTAAGCACTGTGGCGCCGCGCTGAGCAGCCGCATTCACCGCAGCATCGGTGTCGGCCACCATGAAATAGCCCATCCAGTGCGGCGGCGTTTCCGGTGGCCGGTATCGCAAGCCGCCGATGCCACCGAGCGGATCGCCGCCTCGATGAAACGTGGTGTAGTCCGGGCCGGCGCCCGCGACTGGCTGGTACGAGTAGTCAAACACCGCAGCGTAAAACTCCCGACCTGCGTCCGGGTCGGGCAGCGCAGCCTCGTTCCAGACGAGCGATCCGGGCTCGTTATAGATCTCTGTGCCGATATGGTTTCCGGCCTGCCACACCCCGAAGACGGCGCCCTGCGCGTCCAGCGCGATGCACATCCGGCCTGCCTCAGCCACGTCGAAGGGGCCTGCCAGCACCTTTCCGCCATGGTCGGCGACTTTGGCCGCTGTGCTGTCGGCAGTCTCGCTGGCCAGGTAGGTAGTCCAGGCCGGCGGCTGGTCCGGACTCTGCAATGGCCCGATGCCGGCTGCGGCGTGGCCGTCGCGGTGGCATATCTGATAGTGGCCAAAAGCCTCACCAGTATCGGTGTAGGTCCAGTTGAGCAGGGCGGTGTAGAACTCCTTGGCAGCGTCGACGTCAGCCACGGCGAGATCGATCCAGCACGGTGTCCCTGCTGGCCAGGCACTGG
>JAJPIR010000221.1 GCA_021324675.1 Actinomycetota bacterium | reverse complement strand
GTCGGCCCCAACTGCCTCGGTCTGGTCAACACCGATCCCCAGGTGCGGCTGGATGCCACCTTCGCCGATCTGGCTGCACGCACTGGCCCGATCGGCGTGGCTACCCAGTCCGGTGGCGCGGGCATTGCGCTGCTCGACCAGCTCAGCCACCTCGGTCTTGGAGTATCGACCTTGGTGTCGTTGGGCGACCGTTACGACGTCAGCAGCAACGACCTACTCCGCTGGTGGCTGGGTGACGACCGTACCGAAATCGCCGTGCTGTATCTGGAATCGTTCGGCAACCCGCACAAGTTCAGCCGGCTCGCACGCCACCTCGCGCAGCGCAAGCCCCTGCTCGCCCTCCGTACCGGGACCACGGAGGCGGCGCAGCAAGCTGCCGCATCGCACACCGCCGCGGCGGCAACACCCGCCGCTACCCGCGATGCCCTCTACCGCCAGGCGGGCATCATCGCCGTGGACACGCTTACCGAGCTTTACGCGACCACCGCTTTGCTGTGCTGGCAGCCTGTCCCGGCCGGCTCGGGCGTGGTGGTGATCAGCAATGCGGGAGGTGCCGGGGTCCTCGCCGCTGACGCCTGCGCCATGCAGGACCTCACCCTTGTGCAGCTGTCCGAGCAGACCCGGACCACGCTGCGCGCGCTGCTTCCCCCGCAGGCAAGCGTGCGCAACCCGATCGACACCACCGCCGGGATCGACCCGGACACTTTCGGCGCCTGCCTGGACACAATCCTCGCCGATCAGGCGGTGCAGGCAGTAGTGGCGATCTCAGCTCGCACCGCTGTGGGGGACCTGGAGGTGGCGATTTCCGGAGCAGTCGCCCGCGCCCGCAACACGGGCATCACCACACCCGCGGTGGCGGTACAGCTCAGCCAACCAGAGGCAGTCCGTGCACTAAAGGCTGACTCACGGCCACCGGTGCCCAGTTACGCCGACCCCGCCGTCGCGGTCCATGCGCTGGCAGCGGCCATCCGATACGGGCAGTGGCGTACCCGGCCCGCAGGACGAGTCCCCGACCTGCCCGACATCAAGCTGGACCCGGCACGCAAGCTGGTGCATCAGTTCCTCACCGACCATCCCGATGGCGGGTGGCTGGGCCCCTCATCCGTGCAGACGCTGCTGGACTGCTTCGGGATGCCCGTGCTCACCGGCATCACCGCCATCGAGGAATCGCAAGCCGTCGCCGCATTCCGACGTCTCGGCGGTCCCGTGGCGCTCAAAGCAGTTGCACACGACGTGCTGCACAAAAGCCGCCACGGCGGTGTGATCCTCGGCATCCGCGATGAATACCAGCTGCATAGCGAACTCGCCGCCCTGCGCCAGCGGTTCACCGACACGCTGCAAGCAGTGTTCCTCCAGCCCATGGCAGCACCCGGCCGGCAGCTGCTGATCGGGATCAACAGCAATCCCACGTTTGGTCCACTGGTGGTCTTCGGCCTCGGTGGCGTCGACACCGACCTGGTCGCCGACCGGGCCTGCCGACTTGTCCCACTCACCGACGTCGACGCCGACGAGATGATCCACTCACTGCGCTGTTTCCCGCTGGTGTTCGCCAGCACACACCCTCACCCGGTCAACATCGACGCGGTGCGCGATGTGCTGCTGCGCGCCGGCCGGCTGGCCGAACTGCTGCCTGAAGCGGCCGAACTGGACCTCAACCCAGTAATCGCCAGCGAGCGCGGTTGTTCGATCGTCGACGCTCGAGTCCTGCTGCGACCCGCCTTACACAACGACCCCCTGCTGCGCAGCGTGCCCGGCTGACCCTAGGCCTCCCGACCTAGGCCTCACCGTGTTTCGCGGCCCGGCGGTGACCGTTGAGGATATCGGCGCTGATCGTGACGAACTGCTCCGGGTATCCAGAGTCACCACGTGCTTCAAGGTGATCGGGTGAGCACATCACCGCAGTGCCGAAGGACCACCCGGACCGGGCCGTTGGACTCCTTCCTAGCGACCGCAACCGGGTCATGATGAGTCCATGCCGGTTAGCAGCGCGACTAAAGCTCGACGGTAAACATCAACTGATGCATCCCATGGTTCGGAAAGGAATCGACATGATGTGGTGGTATGGCAGTCCAATGGTCGGTTGGGGCGCGCTTTTTATGACCATTACGACGGTGCTGTTCTGGGTTTTGATCATCCTTGGGGTGATTGCCCTTTTCCGCTACCTGAACCGTGGCGATCGATCAACCATGTCTCGGTCCACCGCTGAGCAGGTGCTCGCCGAGCGGTTTGCCCGTGGCGAGATCGACGAGCAGGAATACCGCCAGCGACTGGACACGCTTCGGGGCGTGTCGCGCCCTAGCGTCAGGCCGTGAACTGCTCCACGCTAGTTGCCGAAGCGGACCTGGTGGGGCTGCCCCCCGCGGTGCAGCACTACCTGCGTGCCATGGGCGTGATCGGTCGACCGCGGGTCTGGTCATTCGGGGCCCGCTACAGCGGCCTGTTGCGGCTGCGGCCCGGCGGACAGTGGATGCCGATGCAGGTCTGGCAGTACAACAGCGCGCAGCCGCTGGCTCGGATGGTGCGGATGCGACTGCGCCTGGCTCAGGTACTACCGATGACTGGCTGGGACATCTACCTGCATGGGCGCGGGCGGATGCGCGGCAAGCTCCTCGGCCTGGTCCCCGTCGCTAGCGGTACCGGCCCAGAATTCGACGTCAGCGAGCTGGTCACCTGGCTCAACGATGCAGTCCTGTTCGCACCGTCGATGCTGCTCAACTCGGCCATAACCTGGACTGCGGCCGGCACCGACAACACATTCGACGTCGCCGTCACCGACGCCGGCCACCGAGTCCAAGCGCGCGTCATGCTCGACATCGACGGACGGCCGCGCAACTTCAGCACAACAGACCGCTGGGCAGCGCTCCCGGAAGGCCTGGTCCGGGCCCAGTGGATGACACCGGTTACCGGCTGGCAGGAAATTGATGGGCGGCCACTGCCCACCGGCGGTAATGCTGTCTGGCAGCTACCCGATGGTCCATTCCACTATGCGCACATCGACATCCCCGCCGACGGGATCGACTACAACATCGCGCCTAGCGGCGCTGGCTTCAAGCGAAAGATCTTCCCCGTCTGCTCGGCCACCGCAGGGGGACTAGGGAACCACGAAGTGGCTTGATCAATTAGTGTTGGTCATTTGCACCCTTTTCGCGACGCGGGTGGTCGACTGTCTAGTTCTAGATGGTGGGTGATGCGGGGTGGGCTTCAGTTGATGGGTGACACCGCCTAGCGGCAGCGCCGTTCGTCCTCGGGGGTTGGCTGAGGTACTAGCTGGGCTGCATCATGATCCGGCGGGAAGCGGGAGTCGGGGAGCTGGCCACGGCAGAGGTACTCAAGGTCCAGTGTGGCGATGACGCATCACCGCGCCCCGTGTGAGCTTGACATTCAGGGCCATCAGAACCTTAGCCTGGGTTGATGGCCCTACATGGGGTTGTCGGATCGGGTGATCATGACGATGACCAGGATGT
>JAJPIR010000008.1 GCA_021324675.1 Actinomycetota bacterium | reverse complement strand
GCGACGCCGGCGGCGACCTCACCGGATCCTGGGATGAGCGGGAACGCGAAACCTTCGCCGATCGCCTGGAGCGGCAGTTGGAGCGGTTCGCCCCGGGAATGCGCCAACTCGTGATCGCGCGGCGCATCACCACACCGCAACGATTCGAGGCCAGCGACGCCAACCTCGTCGGCGGTGCGGTCAATGGCGGCACCACCGCGGTGCACCAGCAATTGGTATTCCGCCCGACGCCAGGGCTGGGACGGCCAGAAACTCCGATCGCGGGCCTCTATCTGGCCTCGTCGTCGGCGCATCCTGGCGGCGCAGTGCACGGCGCCTGCGGCGCCAATGCGGCCCGGGCCGCCCTGCGCGGTGCCCGAGCCCACGCTCAGCACTTCGGGGCAGCCGCTGCTCGACTCGCCATCGGCAGTTGACTCAGCGATGGCGCTGGACCACCACCCGGGCGCCGCTCGCAGCACCCAACCCCACCCTCGCAACGGCACGCACTGCCTGTGCCGTGAACTCGACAAGACCGACCTTGAGATGGCCTCGCCACGTAGCTACCGTCGAGTTCACGGCACGATTCGGCAGCAGCTAGACACCCGAATGCATATCGGGGGAACTCGACGGCAAGAAATGTGCCGTTGCGGCATTAAGGGCCGGTGGTGCTTCGGCCGGGCCATCCGAGATGGTTCATGGCGCGGACGAGGTCTTCGCGGGCCCGGGCCACTCGGGAGCGGACGGTGTCGACCGGGCACTCGCATACCTCAGCGGCGGTCGCGTAGTCCAAACCCAGGACCTGGGTGAGCACGAACGCATCACGCCGGTCGGCCTCCAGCCCGGTCACCAGTTCCCGCAGCACCGCCCCTTCTTCCCATCCTGATCGCGGCTGCGTGGAAGCCGCCGGGTCGCTGACACGCCGAATCTGGTTGACCGCCACCCGCCGAGCGATCGACAACAACCAGCTACGGGCGCTGGAATGGCCGGTGAAGGTCGGCAAGGATCGAAAGGCCCGCAGGTAGGTTTCCTGGGTAAGATTTCCTGCCACGTCGTCTGCGCAGAGGTAGGCAAGGAAGTGGTATACGTCGCGCTGGGTAGCGCGAATGAACGTCGTCAGAGCTATGTGGTCCCCCGCACCCGCGGCGAGCGCCAATGCGGTGATCCACGTGTCATCTGATCGAGCGACACACACCTGAGAAGGCTAACCGAAAGTTTTCCGGGAACCTCAGAGATCCAGCGGAGGACTACTGTCACGTGGACTGCACACAGTGTAGGGAGGCCGTCTCCGCTCGGCTCGACGGCGAAGAGAGCCCCATAGATTCAAGGGCGGTTGACGCACACCTGGCGACCTGCCCTGCCTGCAACCAATTCAGCGACGATGCAGCACGAGTCACCACGCTTGCTCGTTGCGCGCCGGCGACCCCCGCGCCCGACATCAGCATGAAAGTGATGTCCACCGTGCACGAATTGGGCACCGTCTTAGAGGTCCTTACCGATCTCGACCGTCATTCGACCGCCTGCGCCACGGCGATGATGGCGCACAACACGACCGACATGCTCAGCGCTACTCGTGCGGCACTGGACTGCGCCGATATCGCTGCCGCGGCACACCGGGTGCTGTCGCGCGACACAGCCACCGATACCGGCGTCCTCAAGGCCATCTTGCAAGCAGCAGCAACCGCCGCCGATCGGTGCGCCGCCGAATGCGGTCAACACGCCGTCCATCACAGCCACTGCCGCGTCCACTCCGAAACCGCCAGGCACGCTGCCCAGGTGTGCCGGGCGCAGCTTCATCACATCACCGGCTAGTCCTGGTGTCAGGGCGCGGAAACGAGCCCGATCGCGTCCATGGTCAGTATCACCATTGCCGTGACCAGCGGTAACTGGGGCACCGCGGGGTTGGCGGGCAGCAGCCGGACCGCCCGGTCGCGCGCTCCCACCGCGGCGACCAGGTGCCCGAGCACGATCGCCACCACCTGGACCGCCGCCGGTTCGACGGTCAGCGTTTCCCACGATGCAACGGTTCGAGGGGGGGTTGCGGTGGAGTGGGCAACGTGCTGTGTTCGTGGATGAGGTTGACCTGCAGCAGGAGTTGCCGGTCGGCCAGGATCTGCTCGGGGGTGCCTTCGGCAACGATGCGGTGGTCTTCGCTGAAGATCAGGCAGCGGTCGGCGATGCGGTACAGGGCATCCAGGTCATGGGTGGCGTGCACAATGGTCTTGCCGGCGTTAGCGAGTTGTTCGATGAGGTCCATCAGCCAGTACTGCGTCCGCGGGTCCAGCGCGGCAGTGGGTTCATCGAACAGCAGCACCTCGGGACCCATGACCAGGACCGTGGCGATGGCGACTTTTTTCTTCTGGCCGCCGGAAAGCTGGTAGGGGGCACGGTCGAGCAGGTCGGTGATGCCCAGCATGCGGGTGATGTCCTCGACGCGGCTAGCGGTGTCCTCGCGGGAGATACCCAGCTGCAGCGGGCCAAACGCGATCTCCTCCCGGACCGTCGGTGAGAAGACCTGGGCATCGGAGTTTTGAAAGACGAAACCGATGCGGGAACGAAAGCCCTCGGACATCTGGACGTCTTCCATGGTGTCCTCGGTGACTGGCTGACCGAAGGCGGAGTAGGAGCCTTGGGAGGCAAAAATGAGGCCATCGAGGATTTTGAGCAGGGTGGACTTGCCGCAGCCGTTGGCACCCAGCAGCGCGACTCGTTGCCCGCGCTGGATCGTGAACGACACGTCGGTGAGGGCGGGATAACGGTCCAGATAGGCATAGTGCAGCCCGCTGTCCTCCAGGATCGGCTCGCCATCGGGCTCGGCCCACCGTGGAGTGGAGATCTGACCCGTTGCGGCCGCGTCGGCGTCAGCTTCAGCGGCCAAGGAGGTGGTCCCCGATCATCATCACGGCAGCGAAGATGACCACTGACCCGAGGTAGTAGGCGTCGGCTGGGTGGAACCGCGGCTGCTCAAGTGTTTTGGCGTCGCCACGATACCCGCGCGCGGTCATGGCCTGATGGACTTCCTCGGACAGCTGGTTGGCCTTGCCCAGCAACGTGCCCACGCTGGCCCCCAGAAATGCCCGGGCGCGGCGGTCGTGTCGGGGCGTGCCGGGAGTGCGGGCCTGGCGCGCCTGGTACATGTCGGTGACCGAGGTCAGCAGCAGGAAGAGGTAACGGTAGGCCATGCCGATGATCAGGATGAAGATCCGCGGCACGCCGAGGCTGCGCAGCGCAGCCAGCAACCGGATCCAGGGTGTGGTCAAGGTCAGCAGCACCACCAGGGAGATCGACACCGCGACCCTGGCCACTAACCGTCCCGCGGCGAGGAGTCCCTGCTGCGTGATGCCCTCAGGGGTGCCGTGCCAGTGCCACAGTGTCACCACGATGTCGCCCGGGGTCACCACAGAAAGCGTGGCGGGCAGCACCACGATGCCGGTGAAGATGGGCACAAACAGCCATACCCGCTTGATGAAAAAGGCGATCG
>JAJPIR010000327.1 GCA_021324675.1 Actinomycetota bacterium | reverse complement strand
GCCGTTCTTCACGGCGCTGGATAGCTGGGTCAGCTTGAACCTGGTGGAGACGCGGACGTTCCCTGGCGGCATCGTGCTGACCAGATACGAGACGAGGCGCTGAGCGGTCGGGTCATATGCGCGGCTCGTAGCACCGGAGGAACAGGCGCGGTTGCGTCACGCACGCGACCTCATAGACCGCGAAGACGGTCCGCACGTACGCCACCGGGCCACCTTGGGACCCTGAATTAGTGCGCAGATTCCGCCCGACCGGAGACGAACCCAACAGGTCAGCAACGTACGCCGCCGCTCAGGCCCTCAATCGTGGCCCAAGTCAGGATTGATCAGGAGCACGGCTGATCGCAGTCGAGAACACACGATGAGAACGTTGAGGCGCAGGAGACTCCGCCCACTGCCCATGATGGATGCCGGGCGTTCCGATTCGGGCATTCGGTGTCGTGTCTGTCGTGTCTGAGTTCAGATGATGGGCGCCGTTTTGGCTTCAGATGATGGGTAACGGTGCCTAGGCGGTTGTGTGGTTGGTGGTGTGACCGTAGGCCTTGCGGCGGCGGACCTCCTTGCGGCTGGTGCGGGGAACATTTTTGATCAGGTGGTCGTGCTGGTCGTAGATCCGCAGGGTGGTGTCGTCGACTTCGATGGTGACGATTTGACCGGCATAACGCAGTCCGACTTGGACGCGTTGGCCGATGATTTGGGTGCCGCCGCGGCAGGACACCGTGCGCTGGACCCGGGTGGGTCGCTGGTCTAGCTGCGGAGGAGGTTCAGGCATCCGGGCGCCTTGCAGGCGGGTGACTTCCCCCCGTAGCACGGACACCCGACCTGAGGTGGCTTCGGCCACCAGGAAGGATGTCGCCGTGCCGCCCCCCACCCTGCTGAGTTCCGTCATCGTGCAATCGAGCTGGCCCGTGTGCGGGCCAACCGATGGCTGAGGTGGCGAACGATTTACGGATTTCTGAGTCATGTCTGCGGAATTGGGTGGCCCAAGCTGATGCTGATGAGCGCGGGAGTCAGACCAAGCTGACCAGCGCGGAGAAAGAAGAGTTGGCGCAGCTGCGGCGGGATAAGCGCCGGTTAGAACTTGAGGTAGAGATTCTGAAGCGGGCGGCTGCGTATTTCGCCCGTGAGAATGTTCTCCCAAACTGATCTACCCGCTGGTCCGTGAACTCGCCGACGACATTGATGTCGCGGTGGCCTGCCGGGTGCTGAAGGTGTCGCGGTCGGGCTATTACGATTGGCTGGGCCGGCCCGCTTGTCTTCGAGCGCAGGAGGATGAGTATTTGCTGAAACTGATTGAGCAGATTCATGCTGACTCCCGGAAAACGTATGGTTCGCCGCGGGTCCATGCCGAGCTCACGCTGGGCTTGGGGCTGTCAGTGAACCTCAAGCGAGTGGCCCGGCTGATGCGCCAGGCCGGCATCCAAGGCCTCTACCGGCGCCGACGCCGTGGCTGCACCGTCCGCGACCCGGACGCAGCACCCAGCTTGGATCTGGTCAACCGCGACTTCACCGTCACCGAACCGAACCGGTTGTGGGTCACCGATATCACCGAACATCCCACTCAAGAAGGCACCCTGTACTGCGCCGCGGTGATGGACGCCTATTCCCGGCTTATCGTCGGCTGGTCGATCGCCGGGCACATGCGCACCGAACTGGTCACCGACGCCCTGGGCATGGCCATTGTCCGCCGCCAGCCCGATAAACAACCCGGCAATGAACAGACGATACTGCACTCCGATCACGGTTGCCAATATACTTCGTGGGCCTTCGGTCAACGGCTTCGCACCGCGGGACTTCTTGCTTCCATGGGCACCGTTGGTGATTGTTACGACAATTCTCTGATCGAGTCGTTCTGGAACACGATGCAACTCGAACTACTCGACACGAAAGAATGGCAGGCCCGCGACGAGCTTGCCAATGCCGTCTTCGAATGGATAGAGTGCTGGTACAATCCCAAACGACGCCATCGCAGCATTGGAATGCACAGCCCCATCACTTTCGAGACCCTCCACACCGGGCCAGACCAAGATCACTGACCCACACTGAAGGTGTCCGTGCTACGGGGGAATTTCAACCACAACATTGGGATCGGACTGCTCTACCACCACAGACAACGATGCGGATACACAATCTTCGACAACGCTGCCAGCCTCAGCACTGGGTGGCCGACAGCTGTCTGATCGGCGCAATCGATCGGCGGCCATACAGCTCTCCAGACGCATGCTACTGCGTCAGTGTGCTACCGCGCGCTCCACGCGACGATCATGCGTCCGCATCGGACACGACCCGCCTCGCCAACGGTGGAGACAGGCGACCTTGGTGGGGTCCTCCGACGCATCTCCCCGCCAAGGCACGGTAACCCTTCGACAAACGTACGGCAATCATTGCGTATGAGCAATCGTGGTACCGCAAGCGTTGACCCAAGGCGTTGTCGCGTGCCTGACAACGATCGAAGACATCTTCGGTATGCCACCCGGCACGGTACAGAAAAATCTGGACGAGTCTCTGCCAGGCGCTACATCATGCTCCCTGCCGGCGGCGTAGCACTAAGACAGCCGTCCCCAACGGAAGGTTCTGGGTGACCGCGCACATCGATCTGGTTCAGTTCGATGTCCTTATGGCGCGGTCTTCGAATCTTGCCATGGGTAAGTCTCGATCTGGTTTGCCGGTAAGGCCGACGGGGTAAGCGGGCGATCGAGGAGCTGTATTGCGTCGGGGAACCGATGGTGCGGCTGGGTCAGGAGATTGATATGGGAGAGACCCCGGGACACGAGGTGGCCGTAGCGACCGACGGCAGGGCCGGAGCCGGGCTGGCCGCCATTGCTCAGGCGGCGCGGTGGGTCGGGATTGCCCAGCTGATTTCTTTTTACCGGTATATCGCATTCAATGTCCCGCGGGTGACCACAATGGTGGGCATCGTGGTGTTGCTGGGCATCGCGGCGATCCAGTTGTACTGGTTGGTTGGCGGATTCCCGCTGCCGGTTTACCCGGCGTATTTGCGGGGGTATTTCGGGCTGCTGGTCGCGGTGGCGGTGCTGGCCGCGGGCAGCATGGTGATCGGTCTTAAACCGAGGCTGGTGCGGCTGGGGTGGGTGCTGGGCAGTGTGGTCTCGGTGGCGTCCATCGCCATGTACGTCGCCAGCCGCACCGTGGGTCTTCCGGGCTTGCCGCGATTGCTGCGCTGGTGGGACTACCCGCTGGGCACTTTCGCGATGGCCCTGGCTGCGCTATTCGTTGCGCTGCACCTGTCGGTGGTGACGGGGATGAACGTTGCCTACCCGCAACGGCGGGACTGGCATGACTGATTGGTGGCAAGGAGACGTCTGTGGT
>JAJPIR010000285.1 GCA_021324675.1 Actinomycetota bacterium | reverse complement strand
CACTCGGTGAAGTTCCACCGGCCGGAATTTGTCGACGCGGTGTGCGCGTTCGGCTTCGAGCTGGACACCGAGTGGATCGACCCCGTGTGGCAGTACGGGCTGTTTCTCTTCGTTCGCCGGTAGCGCGGCTAAGCCCCCAAGCTTTGTGCCGTTGCGGCTTCTTGGGCTGGGTGCCGCCGTCCTGTCGCTCGAGCAACGTCGGCAACACGGCACCCGCCGCCTGGCTGGCCACAACCATCGCTAGGTCAATGTGCGGATGGTGGCCCTTTTTCGAGGGCATCTAATGCTTGGTCGAGAAAACTGACTAAATGTGACGCACGGGCGCTAACAATGTTCCACAGCACCCCTATTTTGTCCCGGATGTTTTCGGGGTACCGCTCATCGGCGCTGGTGACCCGTGAAACTAAAGCACCCCTCGAATCGTAGATTTCAAGCGCGAACAGCTCGGTGATATTTCGATGCCCTCTTTCGATGGTGAACGTCAAGTTTGCAACTGGTGTGGAGAACAGTTGGCCAAAGACTTGCTCGTCCCACCTGGTTGACCCATCGACCGTCTTCTTGGTCAAGAGCTCGAATAGCCTGTGGAGTCGTGCAGATACTTCCGGATCGACCCTGTCGTGGCTTGCCTGGGTCACTGACCTGGAAAATATTTTGTTCGAAGCTTGCTGGCCGTGTTCACCGGACGTCTCAAGCGCCTTGCGCCTTAGCGCTTCCAGTAGGGCCTGTAGCTGGGTGACTGATTCCGGACTCACCATCTTGGACCCTTTTCAGGCGCAGACACGCGGTCGCTGCTCTTGGTTAATGGGCCGGCAGGTCAGCCATTAACAACCAGTAAATGTCGAGTCCATAGTGGTTGCTATCAGACTTCAACGCAACCAGGCGCGCTGGCGAGCGCACAAAGGCGTGCTGCCTCGCCCATATCCGTGCGGCGGCTACACGCGATCGGTTAGTCCGTTGGCGCCGGCGGCATGTGCGCACCGGGCGCAGCAGAACATGCGCCCACCGCCGGACAGCCCGTGTCCGATCATCGTCACACCGCAGTGCTCGCAGCGGGGTGCCAGCGCGTGGAGGGCGCTTGGTGACGGGCAGGGCCGCCGTCGTTCAGGGCGGTGAGGACGGCTGCGGTGACCGCGCCGTACGCCACGTGGGGGATGATGTCAGAGACCCAACTGGTGGTGTCCCACGTCCGCGGGTCGGTCACTCCCAGTGCGGTCATCGGGATGTTGCTGCCAGCCATCGCCGCAGCGCTGATCAGTACCGATAGCAGCGGCAGCGGCAGGCGCAGTTTTGTCGTGAGAAGCCCGGCCAGTGCACCGACACTCACTCCGGTCACCTGCCCGGTCAGTGCTGCGAGGCCGGACACCCGGTTTTGGCGTACCTCGCCGTCGCCAGGAATGGCGATACCAGCGGTTCCAGCGAGCCGATCGACGGTGTCCTCAGGTGTGCTCGAGGCCGGCCGGCCACGCAGCGCCATGTCGAGATAAGTCACCGCATTGAGGGCGGTAGTGCCAGCCGCCCCGGCGGCGCTACCAGCGAGCAAGGCTTTCCCTAATGATGGCACGGTTTGTCCCCCCGGTCGGTCGTGATGACGGCGAAGCCAGCGTTCTGCCGTCACTGCCGACCGGGTACCCCGTGAGCTCGTCTTGCATTCGAGGTGGGGATTTGTGGCTTGGCCGCCCGGGCCCGAGCTGGTTTACCGGCGCCACTTCACGTCGGTGTAGTGCGCGACGTCTACCGGATTGGGTGGCTCGCTCACCGCAGCGGCCGTCGGTGCGGAGGCCACCGGGGCGTATCTCCGCGAGCAAACGGTGCACCTGGTCATGCCCGATGGGTCGAGTTGAACCGTTCCAGGTGATTTTGTGAGTTTCTCACGTCTACCAATGCAGGCAGCTAGTTAGGGTGCGGAGGTGCACGAGTTCGAGGTCGGCGACCCAGGGACTGACCTAGGGGCTCAGGGTCCGGCGGCCGAGCAGATACTGCGGATCGACACCGGCCGGGTGCTGCACGACCAGGCGCAGGCGCTGGTGGTGACGGTGGCCGGCGAGGTCGATGTGTTGACTGCGGCACGATTGCGCGCTGCCATCGTCGCCGGGTTCGGCAAGCTGCGGGAAGGCGAAATCTTGGTTGTCGATCTGACCGATGTGACGTTTCTGGGTTCGCCTGGGTTGCAGGCTCTCGTTGAGGTCACCCAGGTGGCCCGGCAGCGCCGCGAGCCATTGCGGATCGTGGTCGACAACACGCGCCCGGTGATCCGTCCGATCGAACTGACCGGCTTGGACGGTCTTCTAGCGCTGTTCGACACCGTCGACGACGCCCTGCGCCCCGCATCCTGATGGTGTGACCGCGCGCCATAGGCACTCAAGGTGGGCATCAGGGCCCCAGGCCCTCGTCCGGCACCGTGGTCTCCTGGCAGAACGGGTAGCAATCACTGCGCTGTGGTCGGCGTGGCCTCGCTGGAGGCTCTTCTTGCCCGGGCTCAGTGTCCGGGAAATAGCGTTGTGGCGGTGCGAAGGGATCAGTGTCCCGGAAATCGGGTTCTGGCCGGGCGAAGGGATCAGTGTCCCGGAAATCGGGTTCTGGCCGGGCAAAGGGATCAGCGTTGCGCCTGTCATGACGCCAGGTGGGAGACTGCCGGGTGGTCGGTGGGGGCGGACCGATTACCTTAAATGGCGGGAACCTGTCCATGCGCGTGCCCTGAAGGTAGGAATTCATAAATCGCTGCCAGATCTCGCCGGGCAGGCCGCGACCGAAGACGTCGGCTCCGTTGGCGTTCTTGATCGCTGAGTTGGCCGGATCGCCAACCCACACCGCGGTCGAGATCGAGGGGGTGTAGCCGACCATCCAGGCGGCGGAGTTGTGGCCGGTGTCACCAAGCTGGCTGGTGCCGGTCTTGGCGGCCACCTCGCGGCCGCCCGCCAAGGGGATCTGCGAACTGCGTGCCACGTCGGTGAGGGTGGCGGTGACGTTGCGGGCCAGCTGCGCATTATGCGCGGGATCGGCCTGATCGAATGCCGGTTGTGGCTTGTCGAGGTGCTGGTATTCGACGTTGCCGCGAGCGGTGTCGTATTCCCGGACCACAAAAGGCTCGTGCCGCATGCCGTCGGCGGCGAAGGTCGCATACCCGCTGGCCATATCGATGGTGCGCACCGGGTACTGGCCGAGCGTGATACCGATTCCGGGGTCCCCGCTGTCCGGTTCTGCCATGGCCTGCTTGCCGTTGATCTCTGCTGGGATTCCGGCCTCGATCGCGGCGGTCCGGATGGCCTGGGCACCCACGTCCTGGGCGAGCCGTAAGAAGGCGGTGTTGACCGACTGCGTCATCGCCTGTTTCAACGTCAACCTGGGATAGTTACGGCTTTCCGAGTTGGCGTAGGAACGACCATCGATGACCAGCGGGGACTGACCGGAATACACCGAGTACATGCCGATGCCGCGATCCAACGCCGCGAGCATGGTGAACGGTTTGAACGCAGACCCTGGGCTCCACGCTAGCCCACCGGCGAGATCGAACCCATTGCCATCGGATCCACCGTAATACGCGATCACGGCTCCGCTGCGCGGATCGATGGCGACGAGCGAGGAGTGCAGGTTGCCCGGCTGCCCGCGCAGCTCGGTGCGAACCGCGTCGCGCGCGATCTGCTGAGCGCGGGGATCAATGGTCGTCAGGATCCGGCCACCGCTGTCGGCCAGCTGCGCACGGTTAATGCCTTGCCTGTTCAACTCCTCCAGCACCCGATCAACGATGTGCGCCCGATCATCAGTCGGCACCCCCAGCACCTGACTGGCCTGGCTCAGTGGAAGCGTCTTCGGGTACTGCTGCACCGCCCGATCGGCAGGCGAAAGCCAACCCTGCTCGACCATGCCGTTGAGAACCTCATTCCATCGCGCCTGGGCCGCCGCGAGGTCCGTAGCCGGATCCAAACCGGACGGGGAACGGATCAACCCGGCCAGGACCGCCGCCTCAGAGACGGTCAAGCCGTCCACGTTCTTGCCGAAATAGGCCTGGCTGGCAGCCTGGATGCCGTAAGCACCCCGGCCGAAGTAGATGGTGTTGAGGTAATCCTGCAGGATCTGGTCCTTGGATTCCCGCTTGGTGATCTTGGCTGCGACGATCACCTCACGGAACTTCCGTAGCAAGCTGTACTCGTCGTGGCCGGTGACTACCTTGACGTACTGCTGCGTAATCGTCGAGCCACCGCCGCTGCCACCGGTAAGTTGTTCGCCAGCAGCTCGCGCGATCGCCCCGATGTCAAATCCTGGATTGGACCGGAAGCTGCGGTCCTCAGCCGTCAGTACGGCGTTCTGCACGTGCACGGGCACCTGCGAGAGACTGACCAGGATCCGATTGCCTTCGTCCGGCACGTAACGGCCAACCTCGGTCTTCCCGTCGCTGGCGACGATGATGGTGGCTTGCTTGCGTGCTGCTGCCACCACCGCCGGTGAGGGCGCCGAAAACACCAGCCAACCAACGACTAAGGCCAGCAGCGGCGCCAGGATGCTCACCAGCAAGCCGGTCAGCACAATCCAGCGCAACCGCCACCGAGATGACCATCCCCTCAGGCCCCACCCACCCGAAGCAGACTGGAAGTCTCGATCGCCCGGAGGACCGGATGCCGGGGAAGTCAGCAGCTCGCTCTCGCCTTGCCCGGTAACCGGCGGCCTTGGCACCCGATCCGATAGGTAGCGCTCAGCTGGTGGGGGAAAGCGATGGGGTGCGGATTTCCCGCTGGGTTTCCACTCCCGCGGCTTTGAGTACTGACCGCTGTCATCTCGCTGGCCGCTCACGCCCCGTCCCCCCAGACCGGTGGCTCCGGTCGCAAGAGTTCAAGCAAGCCGAGGACGCCCGGACCGGCGTCCAACCAGCAAGCCTACGAGCTCAGCGTACGGGGACAGTGAAAATCGACCTTGTGACCTAACGTTGCCGGCGCGAGCTCCCCAGGCGGGCAACCACCAAAGCGTTGCGCTCGCGCGCACCGACTCAGCCGGCCTGCGGTGCAGAAGACAACCGACCGTGCCAGCGAGGCCGGCATGGTCGGTTGTCCATGAATCGTGCGAGCGCACAAGGAACCGTGCGCGCGCACAGGTGCCTCGAACCCGCAGTGCCGTGGCGCCGGGACTCCCCGCCGTTGACGCGTGCCGTTCAGGGTCCGACGAGCGGTCGAGCTGGTTGTTGTCTGGCTGTTTTCACGAGCCGGTGGAACCTGACGAGCGCAGCTGGCGCAGCTTGGGCTGGCCGAACACTCCCAGGCCGATGCCAACAGTGCCAGCAGCCAGGCCCCACAGCAGGTGGCCTTGCACGTAGAACCACATGCCGGAGATCACCGTAGGCAGCGATGACGTGGCGAGGTTGTGCACGAAGGGGTTGATCAGGTTAGCCAGCACCATGATCGGGGCCAGCAGGATCATCAACCAGGGACGGCGGCGGATGAACGCAATGCTGGCGGCGAGGTCGACGAGGAATCCGGCGACCAGGTAGGGCGCCACGAACAGGCCCATGGTCGGATCGAACAGTAGTACCCCGGCGCTCGATGCGGTAGCGATACCAAGCGCAGTGCCGGGCCGGTCGATGGCCCACCGCGCGGCGATAAGCGGGGTAAGCCAAAACAGGACCCGGTGGCCGGGCAATCCCCAGGGGGTGTGCACCAACTGCTGCAGCACGATCCCGGCGACGGACACCGAGACGATCGCCGCAACGACAGCCGCGGCCGCAGTCGGGTGGGTGATGCGAGTCAGCAGCGCCTTGGCGTCTCCAAGCTTGCGTCTTGATAGCACCTGTGCTTCGTCGGTGAGTGTGGTCATGTCCGGTCCTTCCGCTTTTACCGGTTCTCCCTCACCGGAACGGTCCGCCCGGAAAGTAAACAAGGCGTGACCAGCAGTTGAGCGGCGGACGGCAACAGCAGTAGCTAGAGGCGCTTTGCCAGGGTGTCACTTCGTCAGCGCGACATTCACGCTGGGTAGTCCGGTGAGGTCAGTGGCGGTCAGAAACAAAGTGACGTTCACATTCTCGTTAATTTTGTGGACCTTCTTGGTGGTAGCGCGCCGACTTTCTGCGGGAGGCGTGTGGGTCCGCGGGTGCGTGTTTGCGCTTGATCACTTGATGCGGTCCGGGCGGAAGGCTAGTGCAGCGATCACGAGTGTTTCACAGTTGTCGATTGGAGATCGTGCACGGCAACCAGGCCCGTTGTCTGTCGTGAGGTTTGTGGCCGTCCCTTGTTCGCTGGTGAAATCCCTGGTGTTTGTTTGTGAGGCGCAGCGTCCTGGGAATGAATTCCGAGTGTGCGGCGAATGCCAGCCGTCAGGGATCGCATTCGCGTGGGTTCGTGTCGCCCTTATGGGTGCTGTGCCGGCCTGCCCCCTGGGCGGTTGATCCGACTGTCCGGGGATGGTGGCGCAGGGGAGTAACACCTTGTGCGTGCAGCGCATCCGTGGCGTGCCGGTGAGTGCACCGGAGTAGCGATGCCAAACCACCATGTCCCTGGATTCCGACAGCCTGCTCGGCGGCTTGTCGTATCCCGGCTTTCGCCGTGGCGCTGGGCGCCGCGCACCCCGAGCAAGCCGGCTTCGGTACAGAGATCGCGGGCGGGCAGATCGCTGGGGCACCGGGTGATCTTCGTGGTTGTGTCAACGCTGATGGTTGTGGCCACCACAGCAGCACCGGCCATGCTGGGACAGGCCAGTGCCAGGGCGGCCGCAGCGACATCCGCTGCCCCGGTGACGGTGACGGTGCACGTATCGGGGTCAGTGAGCGGACCGGCGGCCGGGTTCGCGGAGATCAAGGCCAATGCAGGCTGCCCGAGCGGTTCCCTGATCTCCGGAGGCGGGATCAACCAGTCCATCGGCACGGGAATGCCGTCGAATGGCAATCACGTCAACGGCGTTGAGCCCAGTGCTGATGGAACCAGCGAGTTCCTCAGCGGCTCCGGGGTGGTCGCCGGGGACGTGGCTCATTGGTTGGCTGTGGGCGGGAGTGGCGCTGTGGTCGACTCGTCATTCTCCTCGACCTCTTTCGCATTGTGTCTGGCCAGCAACCTGATTCCGCACGCTCAGGTCGTGCTGACCACGCTGGCTGGCCCCGCGAAGGCGTTGACGCCCGCTGTGGCGGTGGCCAGCTGCCCGGCCAACACTGCCTTGCTTGGTGGCGGCGCCCGGACTACCCCGGCCAGCGCGGGCAGCCTGAAACCCGTTGCCAGCTACCCCACATTCCACGACGCCGCGCATGATTTCGGGAGCAAACCTGCCGCTGATCGGGAGATCAACCCTGATTCCTGGGCAGCCGTCGGGCTCAACGGCGGCGGAACCGGCACCATTCCCAACACCACCTACGCTTACGCGATTTGCGGCCAGCCCGGCGTCCAGGCCAGCGGTCTGACCGTCACGGTCCATTCGCACGAAGTCAGCGGACCGGCCACCTCCACCACGAGCCAGAAGGTCACCACCAGCTGCGCTCCGGCGGATGGCGCGCTGGTCAGCGGCGGCGCGGCGATCAGCGGCGGCAACCTCGCCACCAAGGGTTTCACCACGCCCGGCTCACAAGGCGATCACCTCAACGGGAGTTTCCCCAGCAATACCTCAGGCGATCCGGTCGGAAACGGCACCACGACCGCCACATCCTGGACCGCCGTTACCCACACTGGTGGAGTCGACTCACCGCAAACGTTCTCCGAAGCGTGGGCGCTCTGCGCCCGCACCAGCTCTGCTCCACCAGCGAATCCTGCCCCACCCCCGGCCTCCCATTCAGGGATGCCGCATGCGCCTGGAGCAACTGCCGCTCCGGGGCCGCCGGCCATCCCTGGATCACCCCCTATTACGGGATCAAGCCCAGGATCAACAACTAATTCTGGGGTCCCGTCTGGGATCCCCTCCGAGATGGCCACGCTGACCATCATCGAAGTACCCTTGCCGCTGAGTCTGGGGGGTATCGCGATCCCCATTGCGCAGGTGACACCGGCTGATGCTGCGGGAACCGTGCAGTCTCAGGATGGTGCAACCAACCTCGGCGGACCGGTGCCGGTCGTCGCCGGCACGGCCATCGGGCCCATCTACGTCCTGCATACCGGTTCACACTCGCTGACCACGACGTTTACCCCGACCAACCCGGCCGATGTCCAACCTTTGACGTCAAACACTGTGACATTCACATTCTAAGGAGTGATCAGAGAAGAAGCCTGCGGGTATGCCCATTCTTGCAACGGTCGATTAATAATAAAGCTTATCGAGAACAAAGGGGAAAGTCGATGGGGTTCAATGGCGTGAACGAAAGTCAAACCAGGTTGACGCCGACCGGTGGATGCTTACCCGCTCGGTCGACGGTCTTGGTAGGTATTGACGATACCGATAATCTCGCCAGTCCGGGCACCGGTTGGCTGGCTCAGTGCCTTATGCAACAGTTGGTCTCTGAGGGCCTCGGTGAGGCATTCGGGATCACACGTCACCAGCTACTCAAAGACCCGCGGGTGCCGTACACCTCACACAACTCCAGCGCCTGCTTGGTGATCCGGACACCGGAAGTTGCTGATGTCGGCGCCATCGACGAATGCGCCGCGGCGTTTCTGCGCGACCGCGCCGCGGAGGGCTCCGATCCCGGGTTGGCCACGGTGTGCGCCGCGGTGGCGCAGACCGATCGGCAAGCGCTGTGCGAGTTCGGATCCGCCGCCAAACACCAGCTCGTTGATCAGGCCAGTGCCCGCGGCTGCGCAGCCCAGCACGGCGTGCGCCTGTCCGGTCACGGGGGTACCGAAGACGGGGTGATCGGCGCGTTGGCCGCCGTCGGGTTGCACCTGCACGGCAGCGACGGATTCTTCCTGTGGATGCCGTGCGTGCGCGACCTGCGTCCCGGCTGGTGCAGCTACCAGCATCTGCTTCATACGCTGCCCATCGACGATGCGTGCACCCTCAACGGAGACCGACCCACCCCAGGCACCATCGTCGAGATCGGCCCCTGGATCCGACCGCTGCTGCTCGACGGCCACGCCGTGCTCCTGCTGGAGCGCATCGAGCCGGCCGGCGCCCCACCGAGATGGCGCACTGCTCCTCGTGACGTGGTCAAACAGCACTGATGCCAGCAAAAGCCAGCGCATGAAACGCCGGCTGCCCTGGGTACTCTCGACGGCCGTCATCGTGCTCACCGCTGCTGGTTGCAGCGCAGCACCCCCCGCGCCGCCCGTGACGACGACCTGCGATCCGCACCAGACCAGCCAGCCTTCGCCCGATCCGAGCACTGCCACAGCGGCGGGATGTACCGCGCTGGAATTCACTGCTCCGGGCACCTACACCATGACCGTCAGATTCCCCACCGCAGGCGGGCACGCCACGATCGATTACACCCTCGCCGGCGCGGGTGGCGGAGGTGGCCGAGGCCCCGGCCCCGGCGGGGCCGGGCCCGGTATGGGCTTTGGCAGCACTGGCGGCGGTGGTGGGGGTGGCGGGGGTGCGGGTACCACGATCTCCGCCACCGGGATACCGCTGCCTGCCAGCGCCAGCCCCGTGACACTCACCGTGGTGGTTGGAGCCGGTGGCAGCGGCGGCGTCGGCGGTGGCGGAGCCGCCATGCCCGGCGCCAGGGGGCACGACGGAACAGTCACCACCTTGCGAGGCGACGGTCTGGCGGTCAGTGCCGCGGGCGGCAGCGGTGGCACTGGTGGGCAAGGCGGCATAGTCGGCGCGGCCGGCGGCAAGGGCGGAGCAGGCACACCCCCTGGCGCCGACGGAGGTCACGGTAGCGTGGGCGCCGGAGGACGCCCTGGTGCCGGTGGGTCAGCTGCCCACGGATCCGGAGGCGCCGGCGGTGAGGGCGGTGCACACCCTGGCGGAGCGCACAACGGGACACCAGGACACAACGGTTACGCCATGCTCATTGTTCACGGAGCAGCAACCGTCACCTCTTCACCGCGCTGAACTACCTGGCCGAGCCACTATCCTTGCCGGCCACTGGGGATCAGCGCCCACCCGATCCCGACTCCACGAGTGCGGGTGGCTACCTGTGCCCTGCCGTAGTGCCCAGTTGCTGGCACTGTGGTGCCTTGCTGAACGCGGGTGCCAGCTCGTTGTTGCCGATCAATCCCTGTACCTGGGAGCCGAGGTCCGGACCAGTGAGCTGCTCGGCTTTTTTCTGCTCGAAGTTCGGGTCATCGGGGTCCAACGACGCCAGCTTTGCTCGCCGGTCGGCGACGGCGTTGGCTGCGGTGGTGAAAAAGCCCACCGCGTTGTCTTGTGCCTGTTTGCCGTCGGTGATCCCCGGTGCACCGAGCTCGGTGAGCTTGTGGGCGGTCGTGGTGAACGCCTGCTGGGTGGTATCCGCCAGCGTCAGCAGCGCGTCTTTTTCTCCCTGCGGAGTTGACGGCGGCTTGGCCGCCGCAGCTCCAGCGTCGATCACCTGACCCAGGCCTTGGCAGAACACGCCCATCCAGGCCACCGGATCAGCACCCCGGGGGGTGGCGGCTGGCTTTGCCGTGGTGCCACTAGAGCCGCATCCACCCAGTGCCAAGCCCAGGCCGAGCACGACAGCCACGCCGATCCGGCGGCGCGATGAAAGCTCACCCACTCCTGAGCCGGTCGGCTGATGCGCGCCAGGTGAACGCGGGTGATGGCAAAGCTCGCAGAAGTCCATGCACCGACGCTGCTCCTCAAACGTGAACAGGGCTGACCCAGCAGGCGAAGAGGGGACTACGGCAAACCCACGTGCGATGGCGACCGTCGCCTCCTCACCGATTGGACTTCCGGCCGCGAGTGATCAGCGTGAATACGGCTATGCAGGGCGACTGGCTGCTTGGCTGATTCGCAAGGCGCATCGGCTTGTGAGCAGCCCTCGGCGCGCGCCGGTTCGGATATGCGGCCGACGATCCGGAAACGATGCTCGTCGCAGATGTCGGCGACAGCCTGCGCAGGATGGTGTCGATCCGTTCGTGGCAAACTTGTGCCTCGGCTAGCCGGTGCTCGGTCCGTACAAGCACCACTGGTCAGCCCGCGACACTCACCCCGGAGAGGTCACCGTGCAGGGCGACGCAGGCTCCTGACTGATGCGGTGCCATCGTCGACCGCGGAGCATCAGGAGTTGGCGAGGCGCCAGCGCTACACGGTGATCACTGCATGCCTACGGCTGTCGGCGTCATGCCTCGTGCGCGGCAAAAGCGGCATTCCCCAACAATTCAGCGGGTGTTTGGTATAGGTACCAGAGGGTGGTTTGTTTGGGCGCCGGCTGGCTGTGATCCGGACGGATCAGTGAGCGCGCAACTTATCCGTGGTCGGGTTGTGGCGTGCGACGCCGATCTCGACACCATCGATGTGTTGCTGGTTTGTTATTAACATTGGCTGTCCTTTGCTCTCTGCGTGGCAGTTTCTTCGGGAGAAGATACGGAAGGTTGCGCCATGAAGGTGAACGGCGGAAGAATGGTCACCAATTAGCAGATTGCTATCGGGCTCACCGGGGATGGCTAACGGCGATACTCGCGGTTGAGCCGAAAGATTCTGCGAACGCCCATTCCTCGACGTTGATTGCCCGATGCCGCGACCTCGTGGATTGCTTCTGCCTGCTGCTGGTTGGCGCGGAGAATCTCCGATCGTCGATCCGGTCGAGTCCATGTTCAACGCGTTGGGCGCCGGCCACGATAATGTCCTTCCGAAGATTCAGGGATGTTGAACGGGCTTGACGGTGCATGGCTTTCCGCCTTCACCGGTGCTTGTCCCTGCCGTCGGCGAGTCTGATCACAGCGGTGGTTTTTCGAAGAACACCCGATTGACGTTGGTCACGTAGCGCCCACCGCTCATGTCGCCTGGAACTACCAGCCGTGGCCCAGCGGTGGCCAGTGACTGACCATCTTGGCTGATCGCGAGCAGGATTTCCTTGTTTTCGAAGCCAGGGTCGATTTCACCGTAAGCTACCAGCGTGCGGTAGTTATCGGTTGCGCTGACGCTGATGTAGTAGCGCAGCTTGTCGTTTTTGATGGTGGAGTCGAACTGCGGGCCGGCCTGGGACAGCACGTCAAGCAAGAGTGGACCGGTGAAGGTATGCGTCTGTGGACCATTCACGGCCTGGAACGTTACCGTCTCCGTGTGGGCTGGCAGGGCTTGCAGGTTGGCCACGCTGAGTATTTCCGGATGGGCTACCGCGCCGATCAGCAGGACTTGGCCCGCCGGCAGCCGGGTGAGAGGTGGCGCGGTGGGTGCGGATGTGCTCGCGACAGCACTCGCGCCGGCGAATACTGTCAATGCCAGCACGGCACACGTTACACACCATCGAAGTATTCGACGACGAACCATCTGGCTAGAATCCTTTCAGTAAAGTCGCGCCGAGCGCGGGTTGCACAGAAGGAATCGAGACTTCAGGTGCTTGTCGGTGTGTGGGACAAGTAACCGTGAAGAAAACGCCGATCGTGCTCGTCAGGCGTGACTGGTGGCTACCCGCGACCGCTTCCGGCAGCCCGATCAAGCTAGCCGGCCGGCCGTGGCACAGGCGGCCTGTTCCTGTGCTCGACAGCCGCGGCGAAGACTCTTGTAGAATCACGCAGTCACGTGTCATCGCACCTCAAATTTTCGGAAATGAGGATTTGCTTGATGGCAACGCTGCGTCCCGGCGGTGAACGGCACAAGTCATGTGATCCAACAGGGGACGGCCACCTGCGCCACAGCGGACAACGGAGTTGCATAGCGCATGGAGAAGCCACCTGCTTTCCGTGGCGCGGCAACGCAGATTGCTATGTCCGCGGGTAAGTGTGGTATGCAGCACGCAAGCCCGCGGGTATCGTCGGCGTCGACGCACGATAATTTTTGCGTGTGCGATCAATAACAGATCGATACCGTTTGTTTCTCCGGTGTCAGTACTGTTACACGGGTCATGCCAAGAACGTCGCTGACGGACTTGCGATCGTCTACGGTCTCCCGGACCTCGCCATCACGACAAGATTGGCGGCTCGTAGGGCAAAAGCGATTCGAGTGCACGGGAAAGTTTGAGTTGATCGGCTGCTGTGCCCCGGACCATTCCTGCCGCGTCGCCGGTGTGTCACCGTAGCGCGACAGCTCGCAGTCCCCGACGTGTCAAGGACTAGCTTGTCGCAGTGGCGAACCACAATCCCGAACTTTGATCATGCGCCCAGTCGAATCATGACCGCAAAGGGGCCGTCCTATTGAAGACGGGCAGCCTCTTTGTAATACTGCCTGTTTGCAACGCAGGGTAAGTGAGCCGGCCGCCGCGACGGCCGGCTCACCGAGGTGGCGCGGAGCGGACACTCCGCGCCACCGGCGGGGCGACTCCCTGTCCCGGCCCCGGCGCTCCGGATGGGCGCCTCACGCCCGAAACTCATGGCCCTACGGGCTGGCTTCGCTACGGCAACGCTGCCTGCTGAGGATGAACGACTCCAGTCCACAAGACGACGAACAGACGGCACCACATCACACAAGGGACAGACACCCTTTTCACCAGGGATAAGGCCAGCGGCTAGCTGCTGTATCTGGGTACGGCGTGGTCCGCGCTGGACGAGCCAGCTGGGTGGTGGCGGCGGGTTCCTGCGATGACTTCATCGGATAGCGGAAGGGCGCCCGCTGGCGCGCCTGATTCGGAGCGCTGCGCGCCGTTGCGATCACGCTGGTTGTCCGTCGTGGGGATGCTGGCCATCCCTTGCTCGCCTCATGGACCGCTGGCGTTCGCCTAAGCGGCGAAGCGTGCCCGGCATGCAATCCGTGCACGCGGAAAGTTCCGCAAGCCGAATCCTCATCCGCGCTCACAGCGGGCCGTGTGTGGCGATTTTCGGCTGTCCTGGTGGTGCCGCACGGTGGGGCTGTCGTTCGCAGTGCGGCTCGGGCGCGTCATTGCGAGGTCAGGAGTAGGCATGCTCGCGCCACTTCCCCGGTTTATCCGACACCACCGGCTGCGCAGAGGCGCGGGGACTGCATGGGGGTAGTCATGCCGGGCCGGCCCCTTGGTCCATTCCCGCGCCGCAGCCGGCGCAGGGGTGGTGCAGGGCGGCTGTGGTGGTGCTGGGCGGTTCTGCGCAGGTTGGGCCGGTTGTGGGTGAGCCACCGGGTGCGTGCGTTGGGGTTTGCTGCGTTGATGGTGCTGGGCGCCGGGGTGGTAGCTCCGGTGGTGAGGCCGGTTTTGGCTTACGCGGCGATCACCGCCTCGACCCCGGTGGCCACCGATGCCGCCAGCAGCGGTCTGCCGGACGTGACGGTCCATGTGACCACTGCCCCGATGACCAATATGACGCTGCACACCGGGGTCACCCAGACGGCCGGCTGCCCCAGCGGAACGGTGATGGTGGGCGGCGGCGGTTACCTGCGCAACGCCACCAACCCGTCGACGGCGCCCAGTAACGGGTTGGTGCTGGGGGCAAGCAATCCGTCGGCGGGAGCCTCCCCGGTCGACCAGCCGGTAACCGGCGCAGCCACCGATCCCGGTCACTGGATGGCCATCGCGAATTTCACCGGGCAGTCCGAAGCCGGTGACCAGGCCGCGGCGTTTGCGTTGTGCGCTGGCAACGGCCCGACGCATACCGTGGTCGCGGCGACCACCGCCACCGGCGCCAACGCCACTCAGCAGGCCACTGCACCGACCCTGATCATCGCCACCTGCCCCGCGGGGACCACGCTGATCGGCGGGGGAGCCGTCACCAACACGCCCGACCAGGTCAACGACGGCACCACCGAGGGCAACAGCGGCAACCTCAAGCCGGTGGGAAGTTACCCGTCGGATTCGGCGGGAGTGCCTGCGGCCGACGGTTCCACGTCTGCCACCTCCTGGAGTGCCTACGGCTCGGCCGGGGTGACCAGCCCGACGGATGCGGTGACTTCCCTGGCGTTGTGCACCTCCGATGCGATCGGACCGGTCCGAGTGGCCCGGCAGGACGCTTCTGCGACCCCGGCGGCAGGACAAACGCTCACCGCCACCTCGGTCTGCCCGGCGGGAACCCAGCTGCTGGGCGGCGGCTTCAGCGTCGACCAGACTGTCGACGGCACACCGGGCCTGCAGCCCCAGCAGGGCTACCACCTGCGGGGCAGTTACCCCTCGACCGGATCGGCAAGCCCACCCACCGAGGTTGCCGACGCCACCACCAACCCCACCGCGTGGACCGCGCTGATGCAGGCCGGCGGGGTGGGTGGATTCTCCACCCAACTCCACAGCTTCGCCCTGTGCGCACAACCCTCCACGGCCCCGACCCCGATCCCCTCCCCCACCCCGACGCCGCAGCCAGTGGTG
>JAJPIR010000046.1 GCA_021324675.1 Actinomycetota bacterium | reverse complement strand
CCAGTATGGGAATCACCGTGGTCGGCATCGGTGGTTCGATCCGTGCGGACTCCCAGACCGAGCGTGCCCTGAACGTTGTCCTGCACAGCGCCCGCCTTGCGGGCGCGGACACCCTCGCGATCACCGGTACGGACCTGGTGCTGCCGTTTTATGACCCCGCGGTGCTCGAGCGCAGCGGGTCGGCGCTTCGGCTGGTCGAGACGTTGCGCGAGGCCGACGGGGTGGTGCTGGTCTCTCCCGGCTATCACGGCACGGTCTCCGGGTTGGTGAAAAACGCGCTGGATTACGTCGAGGACTTGCGCTCTGATACCCGGCCTTACCTGGATGGGCGGGCGATCGGCTGCGTCGCGATGGCGCTGGGTTGGCAGGCGGCGGTGACCACGCTGACCGCCTTACGCTCGATCGTGCACGCGCTGCGCGGCTGGCCCACACCGCTCGGTGCGGCGCTGAACTCCGGCGAAGTTGCCTTCGACGCGCACGGCATGCCCTCTGATCCCACCGTCGAGCGCACCCTGCGCACCATCGGCGAGCAAGTGGTGGAATTCGCGCTGGGGCATAACCCGCGTGTGCTCAAAGACCCCAATCCACGACTTACGCCGCGGTGAACAGCGACGTCAACAGTAGCGAGCGTCAACACATTCCATTTTGCGCCCCCATTGGCTGACTGAACTCTAGTCGAATTTTATCGCTACGCGGCAGCAGCATAGCTACACCTTTGCCATACGTCCAATTGGCCGGCACGAAAAGGTACATGTTCCCGGACTGTGGCAGGAGCTTGAGGCCCTCATAGCGAAACGGGTAAGCCGCGTCAGAACTTTGCTTGCCTTCCTCGCGCACGCCTGGCGCGTGCAGGTTCAAGCTCTTTTCACTGTAGAGCACCACATCCGTTTCGCAGGACAAAGCGCCGGCGAGGCCTTGGGCTTTCGTCGCTCCCACATTGAGGGCGTAGCTGGAGACTGCCCAGAACAGACCGACGCTGATCAGGATGAAGACTGCGCCCCACTTGGTCACGATCATTCCTACCGGAACGTGCGGTGGTGACGGCACGGCTCGCTGCTTTACGGCGAGCATCCGGCGCAGCCTGGCGGCGTAGGCCAGGAGCAGCACTCCGATGGAAAGACTGATCCCCCGGGTTTCCAGGGGAAAACTCAGACCGAGTATGGGATACCAGACGTCAACCATGGCCACGCCGAGCAAGAACAACCCGGTAATGGCTACGAATGGCATCAACACTTGCAGCACAATGTGTCGGGTCCTGGTGGACAGTTTGTGAAGTGGCAACTGGTACAGCCAGATGACGACCAGCATGATGCCCGCGAGATACATCAATGGAATGATTCCACTGCTCGCGCTGAGGATCAGATAGTCTTGGACTGGGAGGTTGAGGACCGTCCAATTCACCCCGAAATACCGGAAGTATCCGATGGCGAACATCAACCCGAAGTAGAACATGAGGGCCGTCAAGAGGGTTGTGGGAGCGACAATAGTCCCGACAACCTTCATAAATTGGGGCAGTGCGGCAGCGGCTTCGAAGTCGGTATTCTTGAGGGTGCTGGTTTCCTGCTGGCCGGCGTGGTCAGAGGATGATGTCGCTTCGGGCGACGGTTGGGCGGAACTACCGTCGGGTGCCGATGCGATGACAGTCACCCTCTGGACCCTCTCAGTTGTGTTGGTTCGTCCCCTGAGTTTGCTGGTTATTATGTGGCTTCGTTCCCTCGGTTTGCTGGTGGTTGGTTTGCTGGTGATTGTGCTGGTTCTCCACCTGAGTTTTTTGCTGGTTCTGGGTGTTCGATTGACTCTTGGTGTTCACCGTGTTTTGATTATCATCTGATTGCGCCTGCTGTCGAGGCGGGGAACAACCGATTTTTATGGTTATTACCGTACCGGCCGGCACGGGGTGGCCGCTCGGGGGATTCATCTTCTCTACCTGGCACGTTGTGTAAGGCGGGTCTTGATAATCTGGTGTGGGGTCGCTGATCGCGTGCCCGGTGCCGAACTTCCCCGGTTCAGTCTCTTCGAACCATTGGTACTGGAACGTTATGCAGTTATCGTGGCCCGGGCCGAGGGCGTCTTTGCATGCTTGGCGCCGGGACTTCTCCCAGTCGGCTTTCTGTGCATAGTCAGCCGTTATGGTGGGAAGTGAGTTATTGATCCCGGGAGGGTCGCCTGACGGTCGCGATTGCACCCCCGTCGAGGGCTTCGATTGGTTTGCGGTGCCAGGTTCTGGTTGCGCTGCGCGGGGCGGTTGTTGCTGGTGCTCGGCCGGTTGCTGCTGCTCGACGGGTTGTTGCGGCTCAGCCGGCGCCGGCTGGTCGGGCACCTGTTGCTCACCGCCTCTTACCGGTTGCTGATCGTCCACCTGTTGCTGTGCGTCCTGCGGTACGGGTTGCGGTGCCCCGTGTACGGGGGGCGCGCTACAGGAAATAGCTAGCGAGCCAAGCAGCACTGAACAAATCAACTGTGTCCGTCCCCTAGCAGACATCTTGATCCGTCCTTACGCGTGATGGACCCCTCAGAGATTATGAGAACATTGAGACTGCCCCTGATACAGCATTTTTTTGGAGCAGCTTGCCAGGACAGCAGCGCGGCAGCTTGTGGTTACCCAGCGCAGCTACGCCATGCTGGCCTGGGTGGACGTGGCCGGGAGGGGTTCGTCGGGTTGCAGGCTGGCGCGGACGCGCAAAGCGCCTCCTTCCAACCGGCCACGTGGGCGTAACCCGGCGCGGCGCAGCACCCGCGTCAACGCGCTGTTGCCCGCTTGGGACAGCGCGACGATCTCCGTGACTCCATCCCCCCGGGCCAGCTCGACCAGGTTGCGCGCCAGCGCGGTGCCCACTCCCCGGCCCTGCCAGGCGTCCT